>JBKHFZ010000030.1:0-20785 GCA_046539925.1 Spirochaetaceae bacterium | reverse complement strand
CCCTGTATTTCCGGCCTCTGAAAGGCCATATCCAGCCTCTTTTCTGCCAGAGCGGCGTACTCCGCCTCCCGTTCTACCCCGAGAAACCGCCGCCCCAGTTTTGTGGCTGTTACCGATGTGGTGCCGGAGCCTAGAAAGGGATCGAAGACGAGATCTCCCTTCCTCGAGGAGGCAAGGATGATCTTTGCAAGGAGTTTTTCCGGTTTTTGTGTGGGGTGGTCGGTGTTTTCCGGCATCGACCAGTAGGGGACGGTTATATCGGTCCAGAGGTTGGAGGGGTGGGTAAGACGGTATCTGCCCTCCTCCGTCTCCTCCCAGTCCTTCGGATTCCCCCCAGTGTCCCTGTATGGTGCAACAACGCTTCTTTTTATTTTTACCGCTTCTACATCGAAGTAATAGTCTTTAGAAACCGTGGCAAACCAAATATCCTCGGAGCTGTTTTTCCAGTTGGACCGTGCTCCCCGTCCCTTCTCCCTCTCCCAGGTAATACGGTTGCGCACTGTGGTGTATCTGTTAAGTACCCGGTATACCGCCGCGGAGCTTCTCCAGTCCGAGCACACGTAGACCGACGCGGTTGGCTTAAGGGTTTTTAAAAGAGGCTTGAACCAGCTCTCTATATACTCCTCGTACTCTTCGTCGGCGGTACGGGAGAAACTCCTCGATGCAAATTTCTTGTCCATGTTGTAGGGAGGGTCTATAAAGAGCAGATCTGTACACTCCGGGGGAAGAAAGACTGTGATCTCGCTTATTTCTCCCCAGATGGTTCTGTTTTCCACGTCTTTCGTGTGTAGAGGAGAGGAAGGGCGGAGGCACCGGCTGAGGTAAAACTCTTTCTCCTCTTCGGTAAGAGTAATGGTGCGGTTGCGGGGCGCGCGCTGCTTCCCGGCGGTTTCCCCTGGGGTCTCTTTGAGGTTTTCCGGTAAAGAGCTTTCCGTAAATAAATCCATGTGTCCTCTACTGTCCCTGAGCCTGCTTGAGTTCTTCTAAAACCCTCAGTATTTCCGGAAGGAGCTGTTTCTTCCTCGAGAGGATGCCGGGAAGGTCAAAAAGATCGTTCTCCTCTCGCCGGAATACCAGTTTATCCTCAGCTTCGGGAAAACCGGTACATAGCAGCTTACTGCTCTCTGAGAGCACATTGCTTACCAAAAGCATAGTCCAGTCCAGGTGCGCCTCCTCCCCCTTCTTTCCAAGAGCTTCATAAAAGGAGTCTATAACATCGGGAAGGTCCTGGAAGGTAACCACTTCCACCTGACCTATACCCACACGGCAACCGTGCTCCTCGTAGACCTTGAAGTCGGTCTCCACTACCTCCTTGGGGTCTCTGCTTCCGAGAACTGCGGTGTGCCGGAATATCTCTGTGCCGAAATCGAAATAGTTCACCCCGGCAATCTCGGCGAGTCTATTTACCGCCGCCCTGTCCTCTTCGGTGGTGGTAGGCGATTTGAGCATTACCGTGTCCGAAATAATACCGGATAAAAGAACTTTTGCAGTTGTGGGGTCTATCCGTACTCCGTGCTGAAGGTAGTGCTGATATACGATAGTACAGGTACTTCCGAGGGGCTTTGCGGCTACGTAAATTGGGGTCTTTGTTTTTTCCGCCCCGAGACGGTGGTGGTCGATTATCTGTACTATCTCGGCATTCTCTATTCCCCTTATGCTCTGGTCCGCCTCGTTGTGGTCGACCATAATAACCTTTCTTTTCGGCCGGTCGATAAAGCAGCGCCGCGTTACCACTCCTGCAAAGGAAGTTTTCTCTTTGTCGGAGAACACGGGGAGTCCGCGGAAATCGGAGTTGATGAGCTGTTCTTTTGCCTGGTCAAAGTGGTCCTCTACCGTAAGCCTCGGATATCCGTTTCCCATAATATTATACACCGGAGAACTGAGCCGGAGGAGTCTTGCCGTCTCCGCCGTGTCGGTATAGGAGACAAAGACGGTTCCCCTGTAGGCGGAGAAGTCGAAGTCTATATTACCGGTTTTATCCACCCCGGTAAGAATAATCGCGGGAAACTGTTCCTCCACCGCGTATTCGAGGATTCTCTTGCGCAGGCCAACAACGAGAATGGGCTTGTCCGGAAGGAGCCTTTGGATCCTCTCTATGCTCACCTCAAAGGGCATTGCCCCCACCATTACCGCTGCGGAAAAGGTGCTCTGTTTTCCCTCTTTGTAACAGAACCCCGGCAGGGCTTTCTCGAAGTTTGCTGTTCTAAAGGAGTAGCTGGGCCTGCCTCCCACATGTTCCTGTATGGAGAAGTCGGAGATTTCGTTTACACTCACCAAACCGGCAAAATTTTCTTCTTCATCAAAAATGGGTACAACACTCACATTGTTGTCGTGAATTGTTTTTATCGCGTCGTGTATTGGATCGGATAGGCGGAGTATATGGGAGGGCACGGAGAGTATGTCCGCTACCCTGGGGTGAACATCCTTCTCAAGGCCGGGAGGTGTTATTCCGAGGCTGCGAAAAGTCTCTTTTGTCTGATTGTTCAAGTGACCGCAGCGTATTGCCTTGTAGTTGTTGCGCCCGTCGATCTTGTGTAAAAGTCGTGCATAGGCCCAGGCGGAGCTTACCGAATCCATGTCGGGGTTTCTGTGTCCGGTAACAAAAATTTCATCCATGCCTTTATAGTATACTAGAGGCTTTTTAATGAAAAGGATTGACACTGGTGTTTTACTGTGCTACATTAACAGTGTAGTAGATAGGTATAACACTATAACAGAATGGAGGCTCCACATGGATGGCCCGGCACACACGAATATGGTCGATATTGAGGGGTTGGAGTTTGGATACAAGAATACGCCCCTGTTTTCGGATCTTCAACTGAAATTGGAAAAGGGGAATATTTATGGGCTTTTAGGCAAAAACGGTGCGGGAAAGACGTCGCTCCTTCGCCTTGCGGCGGGCCTTCTCTTTCCGCGAGAGGGAGAGATTCGAGTTAACAATCGAATTCCCGCACAGAGAAGCCCCGGTTTCCTCTCGGAGGTGTACATCCTCCCCGAGGAGTTTACTCTGCCAAAGCTGACCGCGTCGGCTTACATGGATCTATATGCTCCCTTCTATCCGAAATTCGATTATGACAGGATGGGGGAGATGATGGAGGAGTTCGAAATACCGGCTAAAACTCATCTCTCCTCTCTCAGTTACGGGCAAAAGAAGAAGTTCCTCATCGCCTTCGGTCTTGCAAGCGGCTGTTCACTTTTTCTCTTGGACGAGCCTACTAACGGTCTCGATATTCCCTCTAAAAGCCAATTCAGACGCCTTATTGCATCGGCGCTTAGCGAAGATCGGGTATTTATTATATCTACCCACCAGGTAAGGGATGTGGAACACCTTATAGACCCGGTAATTATAATCGAGGGAGGCAAAATCGTCTTTAACCGCTCCTTTGATGAGATTCATTCGAGGCTGACGGTTAAAAGGGTGGACCATATTCCAAAAGAGTGGAAGGTCCTGTACAGCGAGGCGGATATAAAGGGTTTTTCGGTGGTCGTACCTCGTAATACGGGAGAGGAGGACAATGAGAGGGTAGTCGACCTGGAGCTCCTTTTTAATACCGTTGTGCACAACCCTTCCGGGGTAAACAATTTTTTTGAAGAGGGAGGCGAGTGATGAGTACACTACAAGAGCATTTTTCGTGGAAGAGACTGTTTTTATGCGTAAAACGGGATGTAAAGCCTAATTCCCGTTCCATCTACGTGGTCTTTGGAGCGCTAACGGGGGTTCTCCTTATAATGTCGGCTATGGATCTGTTTTTCGGCGAGGGTAGCCCCGAGTATCATGGAGAAATTTTCAATTCCATCCTCTTTATAGGGGGGGTTATATTTGCAAGCGGCGTGTTCAAGGAGATTCACAACAAAGAGACCAATCAGGGGTATCTTATGCTTCCCGCTTCCGCCCTGGAGAAAGTGCTGAGCCGTCTCCTCCTCGTCACTGCAGGATGGGTTTTCTTTACCCTCCTCTGGTTTACCGCTTTTGCGGCACTCTCCGAGGGGCTCAATTCTCTGCTTCTTGGGAGGTCCCACGATCTTTTTAACCCCTTTACCGCCGAGGTGTGGAGTCAGGCCGCCCATTACACTGTTCTTCAGTCGGTCTTTCTTCTGGGGGCAATCTTTTTTAGAAAGCTCCACTTCTTCAAAACGGTGCTCACCGTTGCAGCCTGTGCGCTTTTGTTCTCTCTCCTTACAGGACTCCTTGTAAGGCTCGTATTTGCCGACTATTTTTCGAGCACCCTTATCATTGGCAATGGGGAGGGAATCTCGTTAGTTGCCGATGAGCTTACAGGAGTCTTTACCAGTCTATCGGTTCGTCTTGCTCCGCTAAAGGATTTCCTCTACTGGGTGGTGTTTCCTCTTTTTTGCTGGACTCTGGTGTATATTCGCTTTAGAGAGGTGCAGGTAAAAGATGGAGTTTAACGAGAATCGTCCTATCTATCTGCAGATAGCGGATCTGGTAATGGAGAAGATAATACACGGAGTCTGGAAGGGGGGAGACAGAATCCCCTCGGTAAGGGAGCTTGCCGTTTCTCTGGAGGTAAACCCCAACACGGTAATCCACGCGTACGGCTATCTTCAGGATAACGGAATTATCCATAACCGGAGAGGAATAGGCTATCATGTCTCGGAGGAAGGGAGAGCGGAGGCAAAAAAATTTAAACGGAAAGAGTTTCTCTCCAGGGAGCTTCCCGGTATATTCAGGGCAATGCAGGTGCTTGATATAGGAATAGATGAAATTAAAACTCTCTACGATGAGTATAAAATAGACACGGAACACACGGAGGGTATAGATGAAGAGAAGTAACAAAATACTGATAATAGTTGCCGTTTTTGCGGCGGTTGTGTTAATAGTCGGTATAGTAGGGATGCGGTTATATCTTGATAAGGTTATAGAGGAGGGGGGCCGGAAGTTTTCCAGGGAGGCAATTACCGGATCCGATACACTGGTAGAGAGGGAAAAAGTACAGGGGACGGCGGTAACTCGGTAATCTTGATTTTTCTGATCATCTGTACTAATACTTAGGTAAAGGTGTGATAATGAAAAACAGAAACTGGTTACTATGGGCATTGCTTTTTTTCCTCGGCACAGCGTTTCCCCTGTCGGCTCGGCCGATAGAGATCAGAATGGGAAGCGTTGCCCCGGACAATAGTATTTACTCGGAACTTTTACGGGAGCTCGCCGCGGAGTGGGAAGAGATTTCCGACGGAGAGGTTAAGCTCAAAATCTACTTCTCCGGTTTTAAGGACGACTCCGACGTTATAAGAAAAATACGCATTAACCAGCTTCAGGCCGGAGTGGTTACCGGTTTTGGGCTGCAGGATCTCTATCCAAATGTGCTTGCCCTCAGTATACCCTCTCTTATTCAAAACGATAAAGAATTGGAGTATGTCCTCGATAAAATTCGCCCGGTCGTACAGGAGGAGCTCAACAAAAAACGGTTTGAGCTTATGGCCTGGTCGAAGGCGGGTTGGGTCTACTTTTTTACCAGAGAGCCGGTGGTGTATCCGGGAGATCTCGAAGGTCAGAAAATTGCCTCCCTCGGCACCGGCGCGGCGGGAGAGATGCTGAACGCTTTTAAACACATCGGCTTCCATCCAGTTTCCGTCCCCTCAAACGAGACCCTTACTTCGCTGGTAAGCGGAATGGCCGATGCGGTCTACGCAACCCCCATCGCTGTTGCCGCCGGTCAGTGGTTCGGTATTACCAAACACATGACGGATATGCGGATCTCTCCTTTTGTAGGGGGTATTGTATTTTCCCGGCGCGCGTGGCAGAGGGTGCCCTCCGATCTAAGACCCCGCCTCGAGGAGGCTGTCCAGCGGATCGCGGGAGAGCTGGATAGGGAACTCGCCGCTCTGGAGGAAGAGGCGATAGGGGAGATGAAGAAACGGGGGCTTAAGAGTCATGATGTTCCCGCTGAGGCGCAGGAGCTGTGGGACCGGCGTTTTACCAGGGCGGTGGAGTGGGCCTCTGGTAATGTGTACGATAAAAAGTTTGTAGAAATGGTGGAAGAGCACCTGGAAGAGTATCGGCAGTCTCGGTAACAGATAAAGAACACAGGAGTTAAAAAGGTGAACCGCATCAGAGGCCTCCTCTGCAGGGTAGAAGACACAGCAAACTTTTTGTTTCTCTCCGTTCTTGCCCTTCTTCCAGTGGTGGAGATCATAGCGAGGAGATTCTTTAACAGCGGTATACCCAGTTCGGCCAACTACGTGTATCATCTGGTGTTTCTCCTTACCTTCCTCGGAGGGTCGTATACCGCCAGAAAGGGGGATCATCTTGCCATTATGGCGGGTGTAGAACTTCTCTCCGGTAAGCCCAAAGTGCAAAGGTGGGTAAAATCGATAAGTGCGCATCTGGCGCTGGCTGTTACTACCGCCTTTTTCCTCTCCAGTCTCTCCTTTCTCTTTCTTGCTTTCGACAGCAGCGTTAAGGTGGGGTTTATACCTGCACAGTACTTTGTTGCGTGTATGCCCCTGGGGTTTTTGCTTATTGCCTGGCGGTTTTTTCTTCTTTCTCCTGCGGGGGTAAAGCACAAAACGGTTTCCGCCTTCGGCCTGCTTACCGGTCTGGTCCTGGGGTATTCGGCCCTCTACAATATGCTGTTTTTCTTTTTCCCCGGGCTCCCCTTTCTGTTTGACGATATCCTCTCCTTCTGGTATATCTTTGTGGGGCCTTTCTCTCTTCTTCTGATACTCCTTCTTATAGGTGGTGCATTTTTCGGTACTCCCCTCTTTATAGTTCTGGGAGGCTTGGGGGTTCTTCTTTTTGCAAGGTCCGGGGGGGCTCTCGAGGCGGTTCCAAACGAAGCCTACTCGATGCTTATAAGCGAAACTATTCCTGTTATACCTCTTTTTACCTTTGCCGGCTTTATCCTCTCTCAAAGCCGGGCAGGAGAGCGGCTGGTGGCCCTCTTTAGGGGGCTTTTCGGCTGGATTCCCGGCGGGCAGATAATAGCCGCGGTTCTGGTATCCACCTTTTTTACCACCTTTACCGGCGCATCAGGTGTTACGATCCTCGCCCTCGGCGGTGTTCTCTACGTGGTGCTTCACAAAGAGGGGCCCTTTGGCGATGATTTTACCACCGGATTTCTTACCGCATCGGGGAGTGTAGGTTTTCTCTTTCCTCCGAGCCTTCCCATAATTCTCTATGGGGTGGTTGCCCAGATAAGCATTGTGGATATGTTTATAGGCGGATTAATTCCCGGGCTAATTGTAATGGCTGCGATGATGCTTATCGGAATAGTGGTGGCAAGCAGAAACAAGGTCAAGCCCATCCCCTTTAACGCGGGGGAGGTAGTAAAAGGTCTTAAGAGCTCTATCTGGGAGCTGTTGCTGCCGTTGTTGATTATTGTGCTCTACTTCTCCGGAACGGCCTCTCTTATCGAAACCGCCTCTTTCTCGGTAGTGTATATTTTCTTCGTTGAGGTGGTCATACAGCGGGAGGTAAAAAGCAGGGAGCTTTTTAGCATTGCCTTGAAAGCGATGCCCATTATCGGGGGAGTACTTATTATTCTTGCGGTAAGCAGGGGTCTCTCTTACTATATAATCGACGCGGATATTCCGATCCGGCTCACCGAGTGGATAGAAGCGCATATCCAGTCGAAGCTGCTCTTTCTTGTTCTCCTCAATATTGCCCTCATTATTACCGGTTGTTTTATGGATATTTTCTCTGCAATAATGGTGGTGGCCCCGCTTATCATTCCAATAGGGGAGGTTTTTGGAATCCACCCTGTGCATCTGGGGATTATCTTTCTTGCCAATCTGGAACTCGGCTTTATGACTCCGCCGGTTGGGCTTAACCTGTTTCTCGGTAGTTATCGTTTCGGCAAGCCCCTTACGAGGATTTACAGGAACATCGTGCCCTTTTTTCTCCTGCAGCTTGGGGCTCTGCTGATAATTACCTACGTTCCCGCATTTACCACTTTTCTGCTTAACCTGATAAATCTATAACCCGTGCTGCTATAGGAGCTTTCCCAATGGTTACCGTACTCCCTTGTTGTAGAGGAACGGGGAGTATGCCATGTCCTCTCCCTTTATGTGCTTGATAAGCCAGTTCTGGAGAAAAAAGAGGAGCTCCTGAGGGTCCAGGGTTTCCTCCTTTTCGAACTCCCGCACCTTGCGTAGAAAGTCTGTGTGAGCCTGCTTGTGCCGCATATAGTCTGAATAACCGTTGGAGCGAAGAAGCCCTTCTTCATAGGAGAAGTGTTCCTTC
The DNA here is from genome assembly GCA_046539925.1 of Spirochaetaceae bacterium. Classification (GTDB taxonomy): domain Bacteria; phylum Spirochaetota; class Spirochaetia; order DSM-16054; family Sediminispirochaetaceae; genus CAYFVU01. Next base: position 12,579 of record JBKHFZ010000030.1, on the reverse strand, counting down.
GCGTAATCGTATAGCCTGCGGAGAGTGGTTTCAATAATCTCTTCGTTTGGAGTGTCCCCGAGCATCTGGGTGTAAAAATCGTTTATATAGGAGATGAGTTTTTTATGCTGTTCGTCTATAGACGGTATTGATACTGAGTAGCTCTTGTTCCACGTTACTATCTCCATACACTACCCCTTTTTTCCCATTTCTTCTTCCAGCTGACTTCGCATGGTATCTATAAACTCCCGGTATTGTGCGTTTTCGTCTCTAAGCCGTTTTATCTCGTAGACCATCCATTCAAAATCCTCTTCCGCATTCTGTATGTCATATTTATAATCCGCAAGGGGATTATATTTTATCCAGCAGAGCTGGTTTTTCCATTTCTTCTTTCGCTTAAAAAGCTCTTCCACCTTCTCCAGGCGGTCTTCTTCCTTTTCTTCACTCATATCAAGTTACGTTCCTGTCTCCGCTCTCATGGCCGAGAAAATTCGTCTCAGGGTAATTATAAGCCATAGTGCCCCGATAGAGAAGGTGAAGCCCTCGGAAACAGGGAAGGCGAACCACAGAAAGTCCAGGCCGAATAGTTCTCCTAACAGGTACATCGATGGGAGCAGGAGTACTATAGTACGCAAAAAGGAGAGTACAAGGCTGGGTGTTCCCTTACCAAGGGCCTGGAACACGTTAATTCCTATTATAGATGGGCCGACAAAGAGAAAGCCGATGCTTATCTTCCTCATGGCGGATACTCCAATGGCTACGAGCTCCGGGTCGGAATTGAACATTGTAATAAGGCGGTGGGGGAAGATCTGGAAGATTAAAAAGCCGGTAAAGGTAAAAAGAAAAGCAAAGAGAGCGCCGTATTTTATGGTCTCCTTTATTCTTTCCGGGTTGCAGGCCCCGTAGTTGTAGCCGGCAACCGGCATTACTCCCTGTCCGAGGCCGAACACAGGCATAAAAATAAAGGACTGGAGGCGAAAGAAAATTCCAAAAACCGCGATAGCCGCGGTATTGTGCATAGCCAGAATCAAATTACCCCCGGCGAGCATGACGCTGGCAAGCAGTTGAAGGGACATTGCGGGTATTCCTATCCGGTAGAGTTCCTTGAGGATGGTGCCGTCGTAGTGAAAATTCTTCATGTGTATCTTTATCTCGTTTTTATCGCTAAACAGAATAAGGACAATAAAGGTTCCCGAAAAGATTCTGGAAATAACGGTCGCGTAGGCAGCACCCTTTACCCCCAGTTCCGGAAACGGACCAATCCCGAAAATAAGGAGAGGATCTATTGCAATGTTGAGAAAGGCGCCTATTGCCATGGTAAGCATCGGTATAAAGGTATTCCCCTCTCCCCTCAGAATGTTGTTAAAAATCATGGGCACAAAGAGAGCTATTGAGCCGAAGAGGATGATCCTTATGTAGCCGCTCGAGAGTACCCGTAAAACGGGGTCTGCGGTAAACAGGCCTATAAGCTTCTCTGCAAAAAATATACCGACCAGCGCCCAGACTATGCCGTATACCAGACTGAGGAGGATTACGTGTTCGGCGATGTTGCCTGCCCTCTTGTGGTCACCCCTCCCGAGGGTACGGGAGATAAGAGAGGTGGTGCCCACCCCGGTACCGACGGCGACGGATATAAGAACCATCTGTATGGGAAAGGCGAGGGAGAGGGCCGACAGGGCCTCCGTACTCACACGGCCGACGTACATGCTGTCTACCACGTTGTAGAGGGCCTGGAAAGACATCCCCAGAATGGAGGGTACCGCGAGTTTGAAGAGGAGGGGCAGAATCGACTGAGTGCCGAGTCTATCTGATTTGGGTGTAATCATGACAACTCTTCCTCCTGCCGCTCTTTTCCACCTCTATCTCCTCGGAGAGACTGTGGTATATCTTGTGGGTAATCTCCTGAAATGTGCGTATCTCCTCTTCGGTGAGGTGGGATTTTATCCTTTCGTCTATATTTGCAAGCATGTCGTAGAAGCTGCCGCGGTGCTGATGCGCTTTTTTTGTCAACCGGATAAGACTCCTTCGATGGTCCTGTCGGGAGGTCTCTTTTGTTACCAGCCCCTTCTCCTCGAGTATCTTGATACCCCTTGCCACCGCCGCCTTGTCCAGGCGGTAGTGTTCTGCGAGTTCGTGCTGGCATATTCCGTCTCCGTGGTAGAGGGCAAGAAGGAGAAAAAACTGGCTGCTTCTTATACCTGTGTCGAGTTTTTTCAGTTTTTCTTCTACAAGCGCGTGGTGCGCTCTGTAGGTTATACTGAGGATCCTTCCGATCGGCTCGTTTTCCATAGAGCTTACTATACCGGTCCTTTAGTTGACATGTCAACTAAAGGGGCCTATACTCAATCCATGAGCGCAGACAATAATTCCGACAGTAACAGTAATTCCGACAGAATTGTGCAGGCGATGTTCCGCTACGACATTCTTAACAAACTACCGAGAACCGGTTTTCTCATGCGCGGAGTTGATAATCCGGAGAGCATTGGGGAGCATATTTTCTCCACGACGGTACTCGCCATTCTCATTTTAGAGGAGATGGCCCGGGAAGGGTACGAGGTCGATTCTGCAAAGGTTTTGAAGATGGCCGCTCTTCATGAGACCGGAGAGATACTGGTGGGAGACATTCCCCATCCAGCAATTTCCTACATGGGGGAGGAGGTAAAAACCAGGATGGAGAGAGAGGCGGGTAAGCGGGTACTCGAGGGTTTTCCCGCTCTGCAGGAGCTTATCGAAGAGTTTGAGGGTAATGAGACTCTGGAGGCAAGAATAGTATACTCCCTCGACAAGCTTCAGATGCTCATAAAGATCTTGCTCTACGAGTCGGAGAACAAGGGCCACCTCGATGATTTTTGGCGCTACGCCGGGAACAAGAGAAAAATCGGCATCCCCGTCATAGACGATATCTTCGACCGCCTCCTCGAATTGAGGGGGACATTCCATCTCGATTATTTGGGAATGACCTGAAGTGTTTTCAGCGCTCCTGCGGCGGTTTTCGCAGCCGCTTTTTCTCTCCCCGCCGCTTCTTGCTCTCTAATCGGCGCTCCTTCGATCCTCTCGAGGGCGATGTGGGGCGGCGTTTTTTTACGGGAGCAAGTGCCGAAACAATAAGCTGCAGCGCCCTCTCGTAGGCCCTTTTTCTGTTGTTCGTTTGGCTTCGAGTTTCGCTCGAACGGATAACCAGCTCTCCCTCCGAATTTATCCTCCCCGACAAAAGATGTTCTATTCTCCGAATTTCCTCAGTTCTTACAGGCAGTTCGGAGAGGGGTATTTTGAGGGTGACCTTGCTGCTGGTCTTGTTTACGTGCTGCCCTCCGGGACCGCTGGAGCGGGAGAACTCCTCTATCCCCCTCTCTTCGATGCAGCGGCGGATCTCCTCGGTTTTTCGGCTCATACTCGTACGGCTCCTGTTATCCAAAGGCGGTCCTCAGCAGCTCTTTGGTGTAGTCGTGTCTGGGGCTGGAAAATATCTCCGCCGCAGGACCCGATTCTACCACCTTCCCCTCCTTCATTATAAGTATCTCGTGGCAGAGGCTTTTAACCACCTTTAGGTCGTGGCTGATAAAGAGATAGGTAAGACCGTGGCGGTGCTGGAGCTCCTTGAGCAGCTCTATTACCTGGAACTGGATAGACCTGTCGAGGGAGCTCGTGGGCTCGTCGAGGACGATAAAATCCGGCTTGAGCACAAGGGCCCGGGCCAAAGCGATACGCTGGCGCTGGCCTCCGGAGAACTCGTTGGGGTATCTCTCCCGCAGCGCCGGGTCGAGGCCCACCTCCTCCATGGCGGAGACAATGCGTGCCTCCCGCTCTTCCTCTTTTGCTACACTGTGAATCTCGAGGCCCTCGCCTATAATGTCCTCCACGGTCATCCGCGGATTGAGGCTCCCGTAGGGGTCCTGAAAGATAATCTGCATGGCCCGGCGCAGGGGCCGCAGCTCCTTCTCGCTCAAGCCCTGCAGGGAGGTGTTATTAAAGAGAATGCCGCCGCTGCTTTTCTCGAGACGAAGAAGCGCTTTTCCCAGGGTGGTTTTACCCGACCCGCTCTCTCCCACTACTCCAAGGCTCTGGCCCCTTCTTACAACCGCGCTTACTCCGTCCACCGCCTTTATATGACCCTTGGTTATCCGGAGAAAACCTTTCTGGATGGGAAACCAGACCTTGAGATTCTCCAAGCTCATCAGCGGCTCCAAAGAAGTGTCTGACCGGGGGGGCTCCTCCTTCGGTTCTGCATCTATAAGGGCACGGGTATGTTCGTGGCGGGGTCGGGTAAAGAGCTCCTCGGTATCTCCGGTCTCCACAATAAGGCCATCCCTCATAACCGCCACTCTATCGGCTATTCGTCGGACAATGGCGAGGTCGTGGGTAATAAAGAGCACGGAGAGCCTCATCTCCCTGCGCAGGTCCGCGAGAAGAGAGAGAATCTGATTCTGTATGGTCACGTCCAGGGCGGTGGTCGGCTCATCGGCAATAAGCAGGCGCGGTTCGTTTATCAGCGCCATAGCTATCATAACCCTCTGTCTCTCGCCGCCGGAGAGTTGATGGGGAAAGGATTTAAGCCGCTGTCTCGGCTCCCGTATGCCGACCCTCTCGAGCCACTCCAGGGCAAGGGGTCGGGACTTCTCTATTCCGATGCCCCTGTGTATGTAGAGAGTCTCGGCAATTTGTCTCTCGATAGTGTGCAGGGGGTTGAGAGAGCTCATGGGCTCCTGAAAGACCATTCCTATCTCATTCCCGCGGATATGTATCATCTCCGACTCCGGAGCCGAGAGAATTTCCCTCTCTTCGAAGAGGATACTGCCCTCCGGATATGCAACGGTGTACGGCGGCAGGAGTCTGAGGATGGAGCCGGCGCTCACCGTTTTACCGGAGCCGCTCTCCCCGACCAGGGCGAGGGTCTCTTCGGGATATAGATCGAGGTCTACCCCGTGAACCACCTGCCTCAGTTCGTTTCCCCGCCGGAAGGCAACCTTTAGGTCGCGTATGGAGATGATCGGCTTCATGAAGCCCTCCTGGGGTCGAAGGCGTCCCGCACCGCCTCGCCGATAAAGACGAGCAGGGCGAGCATCGCGGCAATAACGGTAAAGGCCGAAAAACCGAGCCACGGCGCCTGGAGGTTAGCCTTGCCCTGGGCAAGAAGCTCGCCGAGGCTGGGCGAGCCCACGGGAAGGCCGAAACCGAGGAAGTCGAGGCTGGTGAGGGTGGTAATAGAGCCGCCGAGGATAAAGGGCATAAAGGTGAGGGTCGCCACCATTGCGTTGGGAAGGATGTGGCGGAACATAATTTTCCCGTCGCCCATACCAAGGGCCTTGGCTGCAAGAACATACTCCAGATTCCGTCCCCGGAGAAACTCCGCCCTCACCACCCCCACGAGGCTCATCCAACTGAACAGGAGGGTAATACCGAGGAGCCACCAGAAGTTGGGCTGCACCACGCTCGCCAGAATAATCAGAAGAAAAAGGGTGGGCATCCCGGACCATATTTCCATAAACCGTTGGCCGAAAATATCGATACGCCCGCCGTAGAAGCCCATAACAGCTCCCACCACCACCCCCACTATGGAGGAGACAAAGGTGAGGGTAAGACCGAAGAGTACGGAGATGCGAAAGCCGTATATTAGCCGGGCAAGTACATCCCGACCCTTGTCGTCGGTACCCAGGGGGTTTTCCGCAGTGGGCGGGGAGGGCGCAGGGCTCGGCAGATTGTAGTTTATAGTCCGGTAGGAGAAGCGTATCGGCGGCCAGAGGATCCACCCCTTCTCCTCGATAAGATTCGTCGTGTAGGAGTCGCGATAATCGGCGGCCATCTCGAACTCTCCGCCAAAATCGGTCTCGGCGTACTCCTTGAAAACGGGGAAAAACAGCCTCCCCTCAAAACCTATGAGCAGGGGGCGGTCGTTTGCAAGCACCTCTGCAAAGAGACTGAGGATAAAAAGGGTAAGAAAAACCCACAGGGACCAGTAGCCTCTCCTGTTCCGCTTGAACCGTCGTATTCTTTCCCGGGCAATTGCGCTTCGGGCAAAGGGGACTCCCCTTTTTTGCTTTTTTTCTCTTACTCCAGCGTCCCGACCCCTGCCGGTCGTACTTTTAGGGTCTTTTACCTGTTCTTTCTCCTCCGTGTGTATATCCATACCCCCGGCCTCCTAGGTTTGTCTCGACTCAAAATCGATTCTCGGGTCGACTATGGTGTAGGTAAGGTCGCTTACCAGGTTGAGGATAAGCCCGAGGAGGGTAAACATGTAGAGGGTGCCGAACATAACCGGGTAGTCCCGCTGCATGGTGGCCTCGAACCCGAGAAGGCCGAGCCCCTCGAGGGAAAAAATTACCTCGATAAGGAGGCTGCCGGTAAAGAACATGCCGATAAATGCGGAGGGAAAACCGGCAATAATCAGGAGCATTGCGTTGCGGAAGACGTGTTTCCAGAGAATCCGCTTCTCCGTGCAGCCCTTTGCGCGGGCGGTAAGCACGTACTGTTTATTCACCTCGTCTAAAAAGGAGTTCTTTGTAAGCATGGTAAGAGTGGCAAATCCTCCGATAACCATCGCGAGTACAGGAAGGGCCAAGTGCCAAAAGTAGTCGGCAATTTTCCCGATAAGGCTCAACTGATCGAAGTTGTCCGAGACAAGACCTCTTAGGGGGAAGATGTCGAGGTAACTTCCCCCGGCAAAGAAAATAATAAGGATAATCGCAAAGAGAAAAGTTGGTATGGCGTTGCCGAGAATTACGGCGGTGCTCGTCCATACATCGAATTTTGAGCCGTGGCGGATTGCCTTGCGTATGCCCAGGGGAATCGAGATTATATAGATGATGAGGGTGCTCCAGAGGCCAAGAGAGATGGAGACGGGCAGTCTGTCTGCAATAAGCCCGGTAACCGAGCGCCCCTTGAAGAGACTGTCGCCGAGGTGGAAAGTTCCATAGTCGGCGAGCATCCGAAGGTAGCGTACGTGCAGGGGTTTGTCGAAGCCGAATCTGCGCTCTATCTCCTCGATTACCTCACGGTCGAGCCCCCTGGCACCGCGAGAGCCGGAAGCGGAACCATCCCTGCTCTCTTCCCCGCTGCCCACCTCCTGGGCTCCCCGTCCGGAGAGGCGTTCCATTATCATGTTGCTCCCCATACCGGACATTTCGGCAATTATCTGGTCCACCGGTCCGCCCGGGGCAATTTGAATAATAAAGAAGTTAATGGTAATAATTGCCCATATTGTCGGGATTATAAGGAGCAGCCGCCGGAGGATATAGGAGCCCATGTATCTGAGCCCCTACCAAAACTTTTCCGGTAGCCTGTAGAGTCTTCTCTTCTCCACCCACCATGTATCGACCCCCAGGGAGTACTCCGGCCTTACCGGGGGTCTTTCGAATTTGTTCCAGTAGGCAACCCTGTACATGGAAATATGCCACTGGGGTACGACATAGAAGTTCCACGTGAGGACCCTGTCCAGTGCCCTCCCCCAGTAGAGAAGCGCCTCTCTATCATCCTGATGTGCGTCTATTTCCTCTACCAGGTAGTCCACCGCATCGTCCTGTACTCCCGCGGTATTATAGGTGTGGTCGAGGTAGTCGCTGTGCCAGACAATTTTGAGGCCCGTGTCGGGGTAGTGGTTGGCGCTGTATCCGCCGGAGATCATGTCGAAATCCCGCTCCCTCAATCTGTTTATAAACTGAGTCGTGTCTACTACCCTGATGTTCATGGTTACTCCCATCCGCTCGAGGTTTTTCTGGAAGGGTATTGCCACCCTCTCCATAGAGGGGCTGTAGAGGAGGAGCTCGAACTCCATGGGTTCTCCCGTATCCTTGTGGACCAGCCTACGGTCTTTTATCTCCCATCCCGCCTCTCCCAGAAGGGTGAGAGCTTCCCTCAGCTGCGGTCTGATATTTCCGCTCCCGTCGGTTTCCGGAGGGCGGTACTCTTTTGTAAACACCTCCGGGGGGATTTTGTCCCGAATCGGTTCGAGAATTCTCTTCTCCTCTGGACTCGGCAGCCCCTCGGCTTCGTATTTTGTATTCTGAAAGTAGCTTCTGGTGCGGGTATACTGACCGTAAAAGAGGTTTTTGTTCATCCACTGAAAGTCGAGGGCGTAGCCGAGGGCCTCTCTTACTCTTCTGTCTTTAAAGTAGGGTTGGTGGGTATTAAACACAAAGGCCTGCATTCCCTGGGGAATATCGTGGGGAATCTCCTCTTTTTTTATGTAACCGGCGTCGAAGTTCGGGCCGGTGTAGAGGGTAGCCCAGTTCTTGCTTATGCTCTCCCGGTGCAGATCGTACTCCCCCGCCTTAAAAGCCTCGAAGGCCACGTTCTCGTCCCGGTAGTAGTCGTAGCGGATGTGCTTGAAGTTCATTCTTCCCCTGTTTACCGGAAGATCCTTCGCCCAGTAGTCGTCTATTCTCTCGTAGACCACGTATTGTCCAATTTTGTAGTCCGAGACGGTGTAGGGGCCGCTTCCGAGGGGGATTTCTCGGAGGGGCTCGGAGAAATTTCGCTCTTCCCAGTAGTGTGCGGGGAGGACCCTGTTCTCCGCAAGTGCCATGACCATCTCCTTGCTCCCCTCCGAGAGGGTGAACTTAACCCGTCGGCGGTCCAGGGCTTCCACCGTTTCAACGGTTTTGTAGTACTGCTTGAACTGGGGAACCCCCTGTTCGAAGAAGGTATTAAAGGAGAACACCACGTCCTCCGCGGTAATGGGGGTATTGTCCTGGTGGCGTGCCTCGGGGTTTATGTGGAAAATGACCCAGGAGTAATCCTCGGGATACTCGATCTTCTCCGCGATAAGCGGGTAGAGTACATCCACCTCGTCGTCGGAAGAGGTCATGAGGGTGTCGTAGAACTGGGCGCTGTCGGCGGCGGCGACTCCCCGCTGGGCGTAGCGGTTAAAGTTGTCGTAGGTGCCGATAGCGTGGAGGTTTAAAGTTCCCCCCTTCGGCGCGCCGGGATTTACGTAGTCGAAGTGTTCGAAGCCGTCTTTATATTTTGGTTCGCCGTGCAGAGCAATCGAGGCGGCAATTGTAGTTTCCGCACAAATTTGTGTTCCGAAACCGGTAAGCCCCAGAGAGAAAAAAAAGAGCAGCAGAGCCGACGAAAAAAAAGTTCTCTTCATAGTCCCCCCCCCTAATAAGGATAACAATATGAAATAGATGTGGGCGAGTCAACTCGCATCGAGGGAATAATTGGGCGGGGAACCTCTTCCCCGCTCTTATGGTGCCATATTTAAGGAATCTACGCCGGTAGCGGTCTATACCAGGCGGCGGGGAATTACCCGGTCCCAGCTGCGGCTGAATACCCTGCTCGGACCCTCGTATGCGTCCAGATCGGCCCTTATTCGAAAATCTGTCTCGTTAGAAGTAAGGAGGGTACGGGTAACCGTGCGTACCTCCCAGTATCCCCGTCTGAACTTTCTCTCCCACCGTGTCTCCCCGGCCAGGGAGTCGTATTCATCCGCCCGATATGTGTAGGTCTCCAAAGTCCGCGAGCTTATCTCCATATCTATTGTATCGTAGCGGGCGGTTCCGGTATCGAGGAGAACCTCGAGGGAGGAGACGTCGCTTACCAGGTCGCGGATTACCCTCCACGACTCCTGTGACGGCTGTATAAGGGTTTTTTTAAGGGGTTCGGCTCCCTCCGGCTCTTCGAAGGGACGCAGCTCTTTATCGGAGGCCTGAGGGGCTCTTACCGGGAGGGTAAAGCTGCTGTGGCCGGAGTAGATGGTAAGTTGCACCGGTTTGGGAGAAGGCCAGGCGAGGGGCCAGTAGCTGGTAGAGATGGAGAGCCTGAGCCTGTGACCCTTGGGAAACTGCTGCGCCACCCCGTTGAGCTGTATGGAAACCCGGTAGCGCTTACCCGGTTCCAGCGCCTCGGGATGTTCGTGACTCTCCCGGTGGGTGAGGTTGAGAAGCCCGTAGGTCACCCGGGTGGCCTTGTCGTCGGGAGCCACGTCGGAGAGCCGCACCGCGGCCATCGCAACGGGTTCGCTCGATGAGAGTTCGAGCTCCACTTTGGGGGAACCGAATATCTCCAGATCCTCCTCCAAAAAGGCGCTTTCGAAGACGAGTGCTCCGCCGTCCTCCTGCCTCTGGTCGTGGGGAAGATCCGGGGGAGCCTGATAGCTGCACCATTTACCGGCAAAAAGACCCACACCAAGGGGAGATTGAATGGGAAGGGGCTGCTCTTGCACTTTTTCGTCTGTTTTGGCAAGCCGACCCTGGTCGAGGATAAAACTGAGTTCACCCACATGAGGGCTTGGCCATGAGTTTTCGGCTATCCACCTTCCCGGACGCTTTCGGTAGCTGGTGGTTGGGGGAACGCTGTCCTGCATCCATACGCGGAACATGGGCTCTTCCTCTATTCGGTTCTCTATCCCCTTTAACCAGCGGTCCCACCAGGTTTTTACCTCCTGAAGAAATCCTATCGCCGGCCCGGGAACTCCTTCGTGGGGGTATTTGTGGCTCCACGGCCCTATAAGCCCCTTTCGGGGGACCGAAAGTTTCTCCATAAGGCGGAATACGGTGTTGGAGTACCCGTCTGCCCAGCCGCTTACCGCCATCACCGGACATGCAATGGCTCCGTAGTTCTCGCATACAGAGCCGTGCTTCCAGTACTCATCCCGATGCTGCCGGTTTAGCCAGGTCTCGAGCCAGAGGCCGCTTTTTTCCAACCGCTGCATCCACATATCTCTCCACTTCTCTCCCACCAGCTCAGGGTCGGGGGGGTGGGTGTTCTGGTCGAACATGGTGGAAGCCCAGGAGAGGTTGTCTCCAAGGAGGCATCCTCCCATAAAATGGATGTCGTCGGCGTATCGGTCGTCGGTGGAACAGATGGTTACAATGGCCTTCAATGCCTTCGGCTGCAGCGCCGCAATCTGAAGGCCGTTAAACCCTCCCCAGGAGATTCCAATCATGCCCACCGAACCGCTGCACCAGTCCTGTTCGGCCAGCCAGTTGATAACATCAATACCGTCCTCCAGCTCCTGCTGCAGATACTCGTCGGTAAGTATTCCTTCGGACTCGCCGCTACCCCGGAGGTCTACCCTTACAGAGGCATAGCCGAAACCGGCAATGTAGGGATGGTGACGTACATCCCGTTCGGCGGTGAGGTCCCTCTTGCGGTAGGGTATATATTCCAGTATGGCGGGAACTGGATCTTTCTCGGCATCGACGGGCAGCCATATTCGTGCCGCCAGCCGTGTGCCGTCGGATACGGGTATCGTAAAGTGTTCCACTTCCCGCACTTCCCTGGGGAAGTCTGTGCGAATATTCATTTTATACCGGCTCTATCTCGAAGGTGAGAATTTCCTGGCATCGGATGAACTTATCCAGCAGATCCTTTTGATCGTCCCCTCCTATAAACAGATAGCATACGGCATAGCTGTAACTATCCTGCTCTAACAGTTCGGAGAGCCTCATTCCGGGGGTAACCTGGGGACGTATGATCGTACCGGGCATCTCCTTTTGGACCTGCTCGATCTCTCCGGGGCTCGGAACTTTTTTTACCACCCCGTCTTCGAAGATACGCCAGAAAAACTTGGCAGCCCGGGGAAACTTCCCCTTCTGGTAGGGAAACTCCGGGTCTCTCCCTAGAGCGACATCCACGGTAATTGCCTGGTTCGATGCGCCGTCCACCTTCTCGAAGACGTCGGAATGAGACTGGGAGACCCTGGTGTTTATCTCCAGAAGCCATATTTTGTCCTTCTCTCTGTCCCAGAAGTATTCGATGTTGAAGGCGGAATTGTCGAAGCCGACGGCGGGAATGATTTTTTCCGTGATCTGCACCATCCTGTTCTGTATTTTGTAGGGAAGAGACGATGGGTATTCGTAGCGGAAAAAGCTCACCCCGTTTTCGTATCTGATGGAATCGACAATACCCGTGGCCTCCACCCTGCCGTCCAATGAGTATCCCTCCAGGGTGCACTGGCGCCCTCCTATTATGCTTTCGGCAAGGCAGAATTTTCCGTCTACCCGTGCTATGTCTTGGGGTAGGTCCACCTGATCGAGGACATAGTTAAAGGGATCGCTTATAAGACCAATCTGTTCCCGTATGCCGGGTATTGCCACTTCAAAGTCCTCCTTTGAGGTTATATAAAAACCGAGGAAGGAGCCCGAAGATTTAATCGGCTTTATCCAGAAGGGGTAGGGGATATCTATTTTAGAGAGCGCGTCGTCGTCGAAGGGGTCGAAGGCGCTAAAAGCGGGTATATGCTCGGGTATAACCTTCTTTTGCTCTACCCGGCTCCAGTATTTGTGCTCGCATTTTAAGAGACTTTCGAGACTTGGAGAGCGGGTTCCGAGCTTTTTGCAGATAAGGGGGAGCATTGTGCTGACCGGGAAATCCATGTATCCGCACACCGCGTGTACCCCTTCGCCTGTCTCCTTTTTGAAACTCTCCAGCTGTGCTATACTGCGCTTTACCATCTCCGGTATGGGAAAGGTATATGTCTCCAGAACTTCCGCCGGATCGAGGAGGCTGAAGAAGTTGTAGTCCCCTGCGTGGGGTGTCCTCTCGAGCAGGGCGCGGTTGAACTCGTTCATACCGACGACAAATATGTTCTTTTTTCTCATCCTGGGGTTTTCCTCCGGTTAATTATACCATAAATAAACTCTAAATACACTTCTGTTCTCT
>JBKHFZ010000029.1:0-20889 GCA_046539925.1 Spirochaetaceae bacterium | reverse complement strand
CATTGTGTACAGAGAGGGAACTTTTCAAATTGACGACAAGGTCTTTAGTTCTTCGGAAGAGAAGAAGGATAAAGTTTTAAGTGATCTTGTTGAAGAAGTTACAAATGCCGACCAAAAAGGCAAAATTCCTGAGGTAGGAGAAGGAATAGACAGTATTGTAGGTTTTCAGAGTGTGGATCTGCCCATCGATATGATAGAACAGCCGAGTATAAAAGCCGAAGAACGAAGCAAAGCACAAAAAAAAGGAAAGCAGGAAGGTCTCATATCGAAAGACGGGTTTAATTACGATATTTTTCTTGCAAAGTACGGCAAGGGAGGTCTTAAAACCCTAAAAACTCTTATGCGAATGTCCAGTAAAGTTGGAGCGGTGTACGCTTCTATACTGAGAAATGAAAAAGACGGCTGGTATGTACTGGAATCTGTCGGTTTTGACAAAGAGATGCAGGGAAGAAAACTTGATTTTCCAAAAACGGATAGCCCCGTGGAGGAGCAAAACGAAAGAAAGCTCTCTTACTACAGGGTAGGAGATGATACAACAAAAACAGAAAAAGAGATACCCAAAGAACTTGTCAGCGATAACGAACAGGAGTACATCCAGGCAGCGGTATTTATTCCGGCATTTTTTGAAGGTAATAAAGACTACATCTTCCTGGGTTTGAAAAAGCCGGTAGAAGATATTTCAGATTTTGTCAAGAGACTCGACACATTGTAAGAAATCTAAAACTTGACAGAGCCCCATACTCTCTATATTATATAATGTAATTAATTTATGGAGGAAGCTGATGGAATATGCACTATACATCGGGCTTCCTCTCGTTGGTTTGATACTAGGTTGGACAATTAGATGGTTATACGCCAGATTCCAGCTTTCTTCTTCCGAGCAGAAAGCTGAAAGGGTTAAACAGGAAGCAGTTAAAGAAGCCGAGGCTAAAAAGCGGGAGCTTCTTTTAGAGACTAAGGATCAGCTATTACAGGAAAGGAACAGACAGGAAAGTGAATATCGGGAAAGAAGAACAGAACTCCAGCGATTCGAAAAAAGATTGCTGCAAAAAGAAGAAAACCTCGATAAAAGACAGGCTGATCTCGACAGGAAGAATCAAAACCTAGCGGACCGAGAGGGGAAACTCACAGAGAAAGAACAGATACTGGTTCAGGAAGAGGAGCGCTGGAAGCTAGAGCTTGAGCGCATTGCAGGAATATCTCCGGAAGAGGCCAAACAGCTCATAATAGAGTCTATGGAGGCCGAAGCAAAGCGGGATGCACAGGTTTCAATTAACAGAATTGAGCAGGAAGCGGAAGCTACAGCAGAGAAGAAGGCGCGGGACGTTATTGTCAGCTCAATTCAGAGGCTTGCCACCGAGGTAAGCGGCGACGTGTCCATAAGTTCGGTTACTTTGCCGAGCGACGAAATGAAGGGCCGGATTATAGGAAGGGAAGGGAGAAATATTCGTACCCTCGAGACTCTCACCGGGGTAGATATTATAATCGACGATACTCCCGAAGCGGTAGTGTTGTCGTGTTTCGATCCAGTGCGCAAGGAAATAGCGCGAATTGCTTTGGAAAGGCTCATCCAGGACGGCCGCATTCATCCGGCTCGTATCGAGGAGATGGTTCAGAGAGTTGGGAAAGAAATTAATCAGATTATGTTCGAGGAGGGGGAGAAAGTGCTCTTTGATCTCGGCTTGCATAATTTGAGCCAGGAAGGAATAAGGGCATTAGGAAGGCTCCACTATCGAACGAGTTACGGACAGAATGTACTGTCTCATTCAAAAGAAGTAGCCATTCTCTCGGGGATGATCGCGGCAGAAATTGGAGCTAATAGAGAAATAGCGAAGCGCAGCGGTTTGCTCCACGATATAGGAAAAGGCATAGAGACGGAGGGCGACAGCAATCACGCGGAATTGGGCGCAGAACTTGGCCGACAGATGGGAGAAGATGAAAGAGTCCTCAATGCCATTCTCTCGCATCATAACGATGTGGAGCCTAACTGTGTGGAGTCGGTAATTGTTCAGATTGCCGATGCAATCTCAGCATCCCGTCCTGGAGCACGAAGAGAAACTCTCAATAACTATATAAAGCGTTTGGAAAACCTCGAAAATATATCCGAGAGTTTTGAAGGCGTGGAGAAGGCTTTTGCAATTCAGGCCGGAAGAGAGCTGCGTATTATGGTAAACAACGATGCAGTTACCGATGAAAAAGCAAAAGAGCTGGCAAAGGAAGTAGCAAAAAAAATAGAGGCTGAACTTCGTTATCCCGGAAGAATCAAGGTTACAATTATCCGTGAGATGCGTGTAGTTGAGTATGCACGTTGATAAAGATGACGGCTGACAAACGAAAGGTTTTACGTGGGAAATAATATAACAGCTTTAATTCTCGGCGATGTCTTCGGCACGCCGGGAATTAGGGCACTCTTTACCGCACTGCCCTCATTACGAAAAGAGCACAAGGCCGACATCGTTATAGTTAACGGTGAGAATGCCGCCGACGGTCTGGGTATTACCCCCGAAATGGCGGAGCAGCTCTTCTCGTGCGGGGTAGACGCAATTACAACTGGAAATCACGTGTGGCACAAGCGTGAAATAATCGACATGCTCAACTCCGAGAGACCGATTATCCGCCCGGCAAATTATCCTCCCTCCGCTCCCGGCCGAGGAGAAACCGCTTTAAGGGTAAAGGATGTAATGGTGGGAGTGGTCAATCTTCAGGGAAGAGAGCGGATGTACAGTATCGATTGTCCCTTTAGAGTAGGCAAAGATCTTGTGAAAAAGATGCTGGAGAAGTGCAAAATAGTTATTGTCGATTTTCATGCAGAGGATACGGAAGAGAAGGAATCTCTCTCTTTCTATCTCGACGGTCTTGCATCCGCAGTGGTGGGCACTCACACCCACACTCAAACCGCAGACGAAAAGATTTTGCCCGAAGGAACCGCCTATATTACCGATATCGGTATGACCGGCCCAAGGGAAAGTGTAATAGGCAGCAGCAAGGAGATCTCCATCCAGAGGTCGCTCACCCAGATGCCTTTAAAAATGGAGGTCAGTTACAACAGGGCGGTTATCCAGGGCGTGAAAATTGTTTTTAACTCCGATACCGGAAAGGCCTCAAAAATAGAACGAATAGAAAAAATATCAATAGTCTGACCTTTATGGGCTCCCTCTTGGAGGTTTCTGTTGAAGCGGATACCGCTAATGGAACATCTAAAAAAGAACTTCCCCAATACTCCCCCCAAAGAGCTGTATTCCATGGTCATGTGCGGGGAGGTCCTTGTAGAAGGAGAAAAGATAATTGACCCAAAACGCCTCGTCTCCAAAGGGTCACGGGTGGAGTTCAAACGGAGCCCCTATGTATCGAGGGGAGGTCTCAAACTCGAACACGCCCTCGAGGTGTGGCACATACCGGTGGAGGGGAAGGTGTTTCTGGATGCAGGGGCATCTACAGGCGGTTTTACCGATTGTCTGCTGCAGCATGGAGCATCCAGGGTAATTTCTGTGGATGTGGGGTATAATCAGATTGCCTATAAGCTTCGAATCGATAGTAGAGTAACGGTAATGGAGAACACCAATATCATGGATATTTCCCGGCTCGAGCCCGTTCCCGCGGCTGCTACGGTGGACCTCTCCTTTCGCTCTCTTCGAAACGCCGCTGCCCATATTGCCTCTTTAACCGCAGAGGGTGCCATAATTGCGCTCATGAAACCTCAGTTTGAGTTCCGCCTCTTGCAGGAGGAAGACAAAAAGGAAAACAATAAGGTGGGCACCCATGTCCCTGGAACTGAGGATACTGAGTTTTCCGGAGTAATCAACGACCCGGAGCTTACCTTGAAAGTGTTGCAGACTTCCCTCGAAGCTGTCACGCGAGAGGGGCTGTACCTCGAAAAAATCACCCCCGCACCAATAAGCGGGAGAAGCGGAAACAGGGAATTTCTTCTCCTGCTGCAAAGACGGGAAGGAGCGGTTGGGCACGGATGGAATGAAAAAGTGGAAACCGCGGTACACGAGGCCTATTTTCATGATACTAACCGGAAATGTCGCGGCGGGAGAGAGGATCTTCTATATTGATGCCCTCGCTAGAGAGATATGAGATTCTATTGCCATTGATCAATATCTGCACCTTATCGACGGTAGAGAACTCGGTGGCGGTGTAGACAATTTGGCGTAATGCCGCTTTTATGCCCTCGGTACCGAAGGGGTTAAAGCGTAGATCCTCGGAAAAATCGATATACGCTGTAGAGTTTTCTATTCTAATGCTGTTTATCTGTGTATTTTCCGGGATCAGGTTCAAAAGCCCCTGATTCAGCTCCTCCGGGCTAAGACCCTCGAGGAGGGTTTCGAGGGTTGCCGTTAGGGGGCTGTCCGTGTAATAGACGGGTCGAACAATTTGCTTTAGCGATATATCACCGGAATCATCTACCGATACAAAATAGACGGTAGATTTTCTGAGTTTCTGTTCGATTTTTGGCTTCTCTTTATCCTCTTCGGCCTCCTCTTTCTCTTCTTCCTCCTCTACTCTTATCTCCAAAATCTCGGACTCATCCTGCTCCTCCTCTATCTCTATTTTATCCGTCTCCTCAATATCCGTTCTGCGGGAATCCTCTTTCTCCGATGACTCTTCCTGCCGTGCAGAGGGTTCCTCGGTTTGTTCGGATTCGTCGATGTTCTTTCTGTCAACTTCGGGTTTTTTCTCGATATCTGTGGAGATATAGTCGGAGAACCCGGTCTCCTCCATAACGTGTATAATCCGCTCGCGGTTAAAGAAGAACACCACGAGAACAAGTAAAATGAGGGCAATCCAGAATAGACATCCTAAAGAAGTTTTTCGTTTAGCCATAATTATCTAAGGATATCGGCATATTTTATCCCATGATTCAGTAAAGAGTATATATTTGATCCCTTTGTTTTCCTTTACCTGGAGCAATACAGCTTTTTGAGAGCTCCATTCGGTGTCTACCCTTTTGACAGTCGGAGCAAAAGTGCGTATATTTACAGTACTATGAAAACGCTTAAAGGGATCTCCGCATCCCCGGGCATCTATATTGGAAAAGTATACCTCTACCTCGACGATAACATCCAAGTACCAAAATACGATATCAGTCCCGAAGATGTGGAGGAAGAGCTCAAAAGGTTTCATGTAGCCTCTCAAAAGGCCGGCGAAGAGATTAGGGAACTGCAGGAACAGACAAACTCTACTATGGGAGCCGATGAGAGTCGAATGCTCGATTCTCATCTTCTTATGCTAGAGGATCCGGAGTTTACCAAGAAGATAGAGGAGAACCTCCGGTCCCATCAGATGAATATCGAGTGGGTACTCTACAAGACAATACAAGAGCTTGTAAGGATGCTCGAGTCTTCAACAGATTATTATCTCAAGGAGAGAACCGTTGATATACACGATGTTGCAAAGCGTGTATACAACCACCTCCTCTACCGCGACAGAATTTCTCTATCGGATATTAGCGAAGAAGTAGTGCTTGTTACAAAGAACCTTCTTCCCTCGGATGCGCTTTCCTTAAACGGCAGTTCCATTAAGGGAATAGCCATGGATGCAGGAGGACGCACGAGTCATACGGCTATACTTGCGCGCTCCTTCGAAATACCAGCGGTCCTCGGGCTCTCCTCAATTACCAGGTTCGCTCAGATGGGAGACGAGCTCATTGTAGACGGAAACACGGGAACCGCTGTCCTGAACCCAGACGCGGAGACCCGGAAAAAGTACAAGAAACGGATGAAGGAGTGGCAGTATCGTGAAGCCCAACTGCTTACCCTTAACGAACTTCCCGCGGAGACAAAAGACGCGAAACATGTACGGTTAGAGGCAAATATCGAGATTCCCGAAGAGACCGAATCCGTCCTTGCCCACGGTGCCGACGGCATAGGGCTGTATCGAACGGAGTTTTTCTTTATACAGCCCCATGGATTACCCTCTGAGGAGGACCAGTTCAGGGCTTACTCTCGGGTTTTGCAGGATATGGACGGCCACGGGCCGGTTACCCTGAGAACCCTCGACGTAGGTGGAGACAAGGTAATACCGGGGCTCGAAGATCTTGACGAAAAAAACCCCATTCTCGGATGGAGGGCCGTACGCTTCTGTCTCTCCAGAAAGGATATATTCAAAACCCAGCTTAGAGCTCTGCTGCGGGCCTCCGTCTACGGAGATTTGAGGATAATGTTTCCAATGATCTCCGGTGTAGAGGAGCTCGACAATGTTCTGGAAGTGCTGGAGGAAGTAAAAGAGGATCTGCGAAAGAGGGGAATCACATTTAAAGAGGACATTAAAGTCGGAATCATGATAGAGGTTCCGTCTGCTGCTCTTACGTCGGACCTTCTTGCCAAAAAAGTTGATTTTTTCTCCATCGGTACGAACGACCTCATTCAGTACACAATTGCAGTAGACCGGGGCAACGAAAAAATTGCCTATCTATATGAACCCTTTCATCCGGGAGTATTGAGATTATTGAAAATGATCGTTCAAAATGCCCATGCAGCGAGTATACCCGTCGGAATGTGCGGGGAGATGGCAGGTTACCCCCTTGCATCGGTAATTCTACTGGGGATAGGTCTGGATACCTTAAGCATGAGCGCCTTCACTATCCCGGAGATCAAAAAGATAATTCGCTCTACCTCCCTCTCGGAAGCTGAGGAGCTGGTGGGAATCGTAATGGAGATGAAATCGGCGGAAGAAATCCACACACACGTAGGAAAATGGATGAATGAACGATTCGATCTTATCTCCACATAAATCGACCCTTCCAAGACTTGCCATAGTCGGCAGGCCTAATGTGGGAAAATCGACTCTTTTTAACCGTTTTGCAGGAAAACGGCGCGCAATTACCGATCCAACACCGGGAGTAACCCGAGACTCGGTTACCACAAAAGCAATGGTGTCGGGTATGCCGGTCTTGCTGGTGGATACCGGCGGGTACCGGGTAGACGCGAAGGATATAGATCTACTGGTGCGGGAGAAAAGCCTGGAAGAACTGAAAAATGCCGATGCGATCCTTCTGGTTTGTGATGTTGAAGAGCTCAATGGAGAGGATGAGAGTTTTGTAGAGCATGTAAGGCCCTATTCGGATAAAGTGATAGTAGTGGTCAATAAGGTCGATAATCCCGCGCGAGAGCAGCAGGTGTGGAATTTTTACAATTTCGGTTTTAAGACAGTAATCGGTATCTCCGCTGTGCACGGATACGGGTTCGAGGAGCTCGAGGACGCACTTTTCCCAATTCTCGAGAAGGCACGAGGCGCCGAAGTGGAGGAGGAACCCCGCATCAAACTTGCCGTGCTGGGTAAACCGAATACCGGAAAATCTACCCTTGCCAACAGGTTAATAGGTGAGGAGCGGTCTATTGTTTCCGATATTCCCGGCACCACAAGAGATTTGGTGGAGGGGCGTTTTTCCTGGCACGGTTCTCTTTACAGTATAGTGGATACTGCAGGAATCCGCAGAAAAAGAAAAGTTCATGAGAATGTTGAGTATTATTCGGTAAATCGGGCTATACATACGGTAGATGAGGCGGATGTTGTGCTCCTCCTTATAGATTCCTCGGAAGGTTTGGCGGAACAGGACAAAAAAATTGCAGCCCAAGCCGTAAAGAGGGGTAAGGGTATTGTTCTGGTGCTTAACAAATGGGATACCATCGAAGATATTCCCAACCGGCTCGAGGCGGTTAAAGACAGGGTGCGATTTCTCTTCCCGGTGCTGTCATTTGCCCCCCTGGTACCGCTTTCGGCAAAAACGGGAAGGGGCGTAGACAAGCTTCTGGAAACTGTGTATGGAGTATGGAGACAGCTCAACAAGAGAGTGGAGACGCATCGCTTTAACGAGATGCTCGAAAGGTGGTATGAACAATACGAACCTCCCCGAGGTAAACGAGGTCATTTCAAGATACTCTACGGGACCCAGGTAAGCGAAAACCCCGTGCATTTTGTTCTTTTTGTAAACAGGAAAAAAGATTTTCCCAGGGCGTATGTACAGTATATAACCAACAATATCCGGGCGCATCTGGGATTTCCCTCTATTCCCATGACCGTAGAGCTGAGGGAGCGTACCAGGCACTAGTTATGAAAGGGTATCTTATCGGACGAGTTTGCGAGCTGCTCGATGTAGGACCCCATGTGCTGAGGTACTGGGAGAGGGAGCTTCCGATAATATCCCCCAAAAAAGACGAAGCTGGAAGACGTGTCTACACGCGCCAGGAGGTCAATATCCTGCTGAGGCTGCGTTATCTTATCTATACGAGAAAGTTTACCCTTCCAGGAGCGCAGGAGGAACTCTTAAAAGAGTTAACCGGCAGCGGCGGAAGTGTAAAAGTGCAGATAGGAAAAATCCGCAGCGAGCTTCTCTATATTGAGGGACGATTGAGGGAGCAGCAAAAAAAAATCGACGAAGTATTGTCCCGCCCTTAGGTTATGTCGATACAGTATATAGAGTACTATGCAGACAAATAATCGTTTTACATACCCTTTTGTCATTATCCTCCCCGTGTTCCTTGCGCTTATGTGGGTTTATCCACCGCAGGTGCCGGCTTTTTCCCCTCCCCGCCCCATTACGGAGGGCAGCGGGTTTCCCGATTTTCCCGAGTCGGTATTTACCAGGCGGAGTTACTACGACCGGATAACGGGACCCGTCTCGGAAGCTCTGCGCGTGGAGGAGGATCTTGTAGACGAGCCGGGAGAGAAGAGTATGGTTGGAGTAAGCGTCGAGAGGGGAGAAGAGGAGATACGCTTCTACTTTTCCAGTACAGGTGACCTGTCTCCGGAGAGTGCTCGAAGGGGAGATTACGAGATTCTCAGGGATAAAAGCGAGGGAGAGTTTATCTCCCTTAAGATCCATCTTAAAAGCGGAGAGGATAGCTATCTTCTCTTGCAACCGGAGAATGAGGATTACTCGAGGATGGATGTGTACCTTCTCGGCAGCCGTTTTCAGCGGGATATCCGGGTTCCCTACGAGTTCAAAGAGCTTTTGCGGACCTCCTTTGCCTCTTTGATGAAAAGCACCGCCGGATATGTGGATTGGGAGTTTTATCTGCCGGACCCGATTATCTCCGAGCTGAGCACCGGAGAGGCAATCGCGAAGGCGGTGCGCTCGTATCTTCCCGGTCTTGCCGATGTGGAGGACGGTGCAATCGACCAAAAGGGCAATTATGTATATATCGACGACGGGTCTCCCCAAGAGGGAGAGGGGGGGCTTAACTGCTCCGGTTTTGCAAAATGGGTTGTCGACGGCATATATTCCACAAAAACCGGTTCCCTCTTGCCTATAGAGATTCTCAAAAAAACTCATCCCGATATCCGCGGGCATCGCTGGAGTGCGAAATACGAGGATGAACGGCAGCCCTATTTCGGCTTGGACTGGACCCGTAATCTCGCCTTTGCCATGAAGAGGTTGAGAGAATCCGGAGCGGATATACGGTCCGCGGATGTTGACAAGCTCACGTATCATGAATATAAAGAAAATGTCGGTTTCCCGGTAGAGTCCCTGGGTACCCTGCTCTATGAGCTTGCCGTAAGGGAGCCGGAACACTTTTATCTTGGGTCGGTAAACGGCTTGGATGAGGAGGGGGAGCTTAGAACACACTACCACGTGGCGGTTCTCTTTTCCTGGATCGATAAAGAGGGGAGACTCGGAGTCTCGGTAATGGAGAGAGGGGTAGAGACCCCGCTGGAACGGTTTATCGAGAAATACAAAGGAGAATTTATCCATCTTGTACGGATAAAGGGCACAGGCTCTTTCTCTCCCCCGGTACAGGAGCCCGACCCTTCCCTTAACCGGTAGTAAGTGGTTCAAAGCTTGGGTAAAAACCCCTAAAATCGGTGCCAAAACCGCCTTTTACCCAAGCTTTGAACCACTTATTAACAATCACTATTCCTTTGCAGGCTTGGCTTCCGCACAGAGCCCTATCCGGCGCGAATAAAAGGGATAATATCAAGCCGGAGACATTGAAAACTGTGCAATCCTGGTTTATTGTTGTCGATATGAAAAAAAAACTGCTAACTCCTATATTGCTACTCTTTACCGTCCTCTCGGTGTGGGCCGCTTCCGAAGAGACACGTCTCTTTGAAGAAGCGGAAAGGCGCTACAACAGGGGAGACTATCGGTTTGCTCTCTCCAGGTACGAGAAACTCATCCAGGAGTACCCGGCTTCCGAATATTCGGCGGATGCCCATTTTCGAAAGGGAGTTATTCTTTTTCGCACGGGAAAACCGGCGGAAGCTGTATCGTATCTCGACAGAGTAAAAAGCAGATACGGTTACACCCGTTTTGCCCCGTACATCCCCTTTTGGCAGGGGGCGGCTTACTATATGCTCGACGAGTACGAACAGGCGCTGGTCTCTTTCTCGGCTTTTCTCGAAACCGACACTCGGCGTTACAGGGAGGACGCCCTTTTTTACACTGCACTGTGCCGCAGAGAGTTGGGGGAACCGGAAAAGGCTCTTGAGACGCTGGAGGAGATCTCCGAAGACCCCCGCCGTCTCTTCTCAAAACCGGAGGTGTTCAGACTCTACGTGGATGTGCTTCTTAAGACGGAGAACTACGAGAAAATTCTGTCGGTCTACGATTTGGTAAGCATAGACGAAGCCCCGAAGGAACTCCTCGCTCCCCTGACACTCTATCAAGCGGAAGCCCTCTATGCCCTCGACAGGAAGAAAGAGGCGGAACAGCTGTACGATAGACTGTTGGAGGAGAAAACCGATATATCGGCCATTGCCTACCAACGTCTGTTCAGTTTCTATCTGGAAGAGGGACGCGATGAAGAGAGCAGAGTTATACTCGAGAAGGCTCAGAGTGCTCTCTCCGGTTATCCAGAGCTTTTAAACGAATTTTTCAAACGGGTGGGGATCAACAGTTTTAAGACAGAAAACTACGAGCTCTCGGAAAGTTATCTCCGCCGGGTAAGACGGAGTGTTTCTCCCGAGAAAATCGACGAGCTGGTTCCCCTCTACCTTGCCTACGCTCTTGAGAAGAACGAAGGAAGCGGGGAGGCCTTCTCCCTGCTCGAAGAGTACCTTACCGCCTCGGAGCAGAGGCTCGGACGCAGCGAGGCGCTTCTCTTTGCTGCTGTCCGCCTTGCATCGCGTATTGGGGACTGGGAGAAGGTGGAAAGGTATGGAGACCGCTTTTTGAGTATGTTTCCCGATTCCGATTATTCGGCGAGGACTACCTATCTCTATGCGTTTGCCCTGCATGAGTTGGGAAAAAGCAGGGCGGCATCTACCGTACTTTCGGACATCAGCCGCAGACGGGAAGAGAGAGGGATATACGACGACATCCTGCTTCTTACGGCACGGGTCAATATGGATCTTGAGCGTTGGAAGGAGGCCGAAGAGGCTCTTCGGGAATATCTTCCTCGGCACCCCGAAGACCCGCAGGGCTATATGGATCTGATAAGGGTATCCTTTTTCGGGAAAAAATGGGAGCAGATTCACCGGTGGGCGGAAGAACTGTACGAGAGAATACCCCGACTGGAGGAGGAGCATCCCGAGCTCTATTACCAGTCCTCCTATTTCGAAGGGCTTGCCTTTCTCGGGACGGGAGAGTACGGAAGGGGAGCGGAGAGGCTCGAAGAGATCGCCCACTCTCAATTCTTCGAGAGCGAAGCCGCGGAAGCGCTTGGTCCTCATCTTCTCTTTTTTGCAGGATGGGGACGGTATAAAAGCGCCGACTATACGGAGGCGCTCGCATCATTTTCCAGGCTGCGGGAGCTCTATCCGGAGCATGAAAGGGTTCAGGAAAGTCGATACCTGGCAGGATGGTCCGCCTTTGCCGCGGAGGAGTATCGAGAGGCGGAGGAGATGTTCGAGGAGTATGCAAGATTTGCCGGCGTGCGGAGCGATAAGATGAAAGGGCGGTATATGAATGCCCGGAGTCTATCTTCCCAGGGGAATCTGCAGGAGGCTATGCTGGTGTACCGAGAGGTCTTCGAAGAGGGGCAAGGTACTCCGGCAGCCGACGATGCGCTGTTTGAATATGCGGAACTCCTCGCCCAGGAGGACAGAATTAACGACTCCACGGCAGCATATATGCGGCTCTATAATGAGTATCCCCGCAGTGATCTTGCCGAGGAGGCGTTATATCGACGAGGTGAGCTTCTTATGCGGGAGGAAGAATACGAGGAGGCGAGGGAGGCCTATTACGAACACCGAAGCCGGTTTCCCCAGGGTCAGTTGACGGATCTCTCTTTATACTGGGGGGCGGTGGCGGCCCGGCGCAGCGGAGAGCCCTACGGGGCGGCTCTGCTTCTCGAGCGTCTTACCGAAGAGCATTCGGGCAGCTCCATCCATGAGGATGCTCTCCAGGAGCTCGCCGAGCTCTACGATGAGGTGGGGGATTACGAGAAAGCGATCCGCTACTACACACGTTTTCGTTCTCAGTATCCCGATATAGCGGAGGAAGAGGATATAACAAAGCGTATAGAGACAATAAAAGAGATTATGGGCGGAAAGAGCTCCAGAGAGGCGGAGCTCACCGTAAGCCTTGAGCAGAGCGGCCTCGATACACTGGAAGGGCGGGAAGCGGCTGTGGAGCTGGCGGGAATTTACCTTAACCGGTACAGCGAGGATATAGAGGCCAGGAGGGAGGAGGCTCTCTCCCTCCTTCGTTCGGTAGTGGAGAGAACGGAAGAGAGCGATAGCGGCGGCGCACCCCGGGAAAATCGCCTTGTTGCCGCCCGGGCCCATTACTATCTGGGAGAGTACCACCGCAGAGACGGAGCGTACGCCGATGCGGCAAAATCGTACGCCGCTTCCGCCGCTGCCGGGGGAGGAGACGACGATCTTACCGCCCGTTCCATGTATATGGCTGCGGAGAGCGCGGAGAGAGCAGGGGATTCGGCGGGGGCTCGTCGAATGGTACAGAGACTGGAGACCAACTTTCCGGATTCGGAGTGGTCGGAAGAGGGGAGGAGGCTTATAGATGAGAACAGATAGAATAATGCCTTTTCTTGCATCCTCGGGCTGGTGCTTTCTTCTCTTAACTACCGCACTCGGAGCGCAAGACAGGGAAACCCAACAGGAGGGAGCACGAGCCGAGGAGATGGAAGTACCGCCGGTGGTATTCGAGTACGACTCGCCTCCCCAGAGGGAGATCAACGCGCTTATACCGGAACCCGAACCCCTCAATGTGCCGGAAATTGAGCTTATACTGCCGGAACCGGAGAAGATGGAGATCTCTTCGCTGCAGGTGCCTATATCGCCTCCCGCCGAGCCCCTGGAAGAGGAGGCGACGGAGAGTTCCTTTTTCAGCGAAGGTCGGATAGGGGTGGGTGTCAATAATCATCTTCTCGGGGATATCTCTCTGTATAAACGGGGGGAGAGTCCTCATTTCTCCTTTGGGTTTTCCCACGAAGGAACAGACGGTTACGGAGAGAAACCCTCGGGAACCGGCTACTTCCATAGAGTCGAGCAACTCACGGGTTCCTTCCGAGGAGAGGGTGATAACGGCTCCCTCGATGTAAACGGAGAGTACCGGGAACAGGAGAAGGGGCTCCAGGATTTTTCCGAGGCCTCCTCGGTTATTCACCGTTTTGTCTCTGCCGATAGTACCGCTGTTTACGGGATTACCGAAAAACTCCGTACAGAGATGGAGGCGGGGGGACACTTCGGTTCGAGGGTAATCGCGGGGGTATCGGCTTCCGATGGTGGCGAGGAGAATTCCTACTCGGATCCCCTCGGAGAATGGCTTGTTACACCCGCAGCCGGCCTTATCTACAGAGACGATTGGGGCGAGTTCAAGACCGAAGGGGGGTATACCTTTTACAGCGGAGTCGAAGGAGATATTTTCCACACCCTAAAAGGAGCTTTGGGTCTCTCTTTCTTTCTGAATTCTGCGGATATCTCTACCCGGCTTGGAGTTCTCTGGGACGACGGCGAGGGAGTTCTCTACCCCTTTACCCTTAAGGCGGAGGGAATGGCAGGAGAGCTGTTTAACTACCGTATAGAGGGCGGTTACAGAACCGAACGATCCGATTATCGTACCCTCTGGAGAAGCAGCCCCCTCCTCGGTGCGGCGCAGAGCCTGCCACTCTCCCACGGGTGGAGAGGGGAGGGAAATATAGGAGGCACCGTCCAGGATGCTTGGGACTGGTCTGTTGAGGGATCCTTCTACGCGGCAAAAAATTATCCCATGCCTGCGGGATTTTCAGAAAAATATATAGAAGGGGAAGACCCAAAAAATTCAGGACTTATTAAAATGGAAACGGCCGATGCCAATATTGCAGGAAGCGGTGTAACTCTGGGGTGGAACCCGAACCCCCTTACCCGTCTTTCGCTCTCCTGGGAGGGAGAGTTTCTTGGAGAAGCCGTAACTCCGGAGGGGCAGCACAGAGTGTCCGCCGGAGTGCAGCTGGAAGACGAAGAGGGAGTGTATGGAGGCTCTTTTAACGGAGCTTACAGGGTTAATCCAACCGCGGATTTGCCGATTATCGGGTCCGAAGCCTTCTACCGCATCTCCGAAGGAATAATAGCCAGGCTCGAGTGGACGGATATGCTCGGTCCTCTTGTAGGTGGGGGGAGGAAAATATGGGGAGACTATATCGAACCGGGCATGCAATTGAGAGTTCTCATGGAAATATCACTTTAGAAAGGAATGTAAAATGATAGTACTAATTGAAAAGGGCGGCATAATTATGGCCCTCATACTGGCTCTTGCCTTCGCGGCGACGGTAATTATTGTCGAACGTCTTCTCTACTTTAGGAAAATAAAGATAGACGAAGAGGCGATGATCGGTCGCCTTAACTCTGCTCTAAAGAAGAAGCATTACGATGAGGCGATAAATATCTGTGAGAATAATCCCTCTCCGGTTTCCAATCTTATGAAAGTGGGAATCGAGCACCGCGATCTAAGCCCTGGGGATATCAAGGACAAGATAATGTCCGCCGCAAATATGGAAATACCCTCAATGGAGCGATATCTCACTTCCCTGGGGACTATAGCCCACATCTCTCCGCTTTTGGGCCTCCTGGGTACTGTAACGGGAAATATCAAGGCCTTTGGAGTGCTCGGAGAGTTCGGGACGGTGGGAGATCCCTCCCTCCTGGCTACGGGAATATCGGAGGCTCTCCTTACCACGGCAGCCGGTATTATTGTCTCCGTGCCGGCTATAAGTTTCTACAATTTTCTGGTAAACAAGGTGAATCACATCATTATGCGGCTTGAGAACAGGGTAAACGATATGGTGCTTCTCTTGGGAAAGGAGAATGAGTAATGAAGTTCAAGAGGCGGCTTAAACCGACCGCCACCGTCGAGCTTGTTCCGATGATCGACGTTGTTTTTCAGTTGGTGGTCTTTTTCATGGTCTCCAGCACCTTTATACTCACTCCGGGAATTTCCCTCACCCTTCCCGAGTCGTCAACCGCAGAACCCGTAGTTATGGGAAAGCTGGTAGTAACCATTGTGTCGGAGGAGGAGATTTTTCTGAACAAAGAGGAGTACACCCTCGACGGCATCGAGGAGGCTCTCGATGAGATAAGGGAGAGCGGAGATATAGATTCTATTCGTACGGTAGTAGTTGAGGGGGATAGAGGTGTCTCTTACAGTTTGATGGTTAAGGTTCTCGATACGCTCAGACGTGGCGGTTTTGAAGGGGTTAATCTGAGAATGCGGGAAGAGTAGGAAGCGATGTTTGCTGATAAATGGATACCTCGAAAAGAGGGAGATCGGCTTTGGGTCAGTATTGCCGCGGCTTTGGTTGTACAGGCGGGTATTGCTCTTTCCCTCGGCTTTGTCAATTGGCAGGTCGATTCCGGAGTTTCCCAGGATTACGGGCCTTTAGAGGTCCTGTTCGAGGATTCCGAACAGCCGGTACCGGAGGAGTCTCCGGAGCCGTTGTCCGAGGAGGAGCTCGCGGAAGCGGAGGAACCCGAAACTCCCCGGGAAACGGAACCGGAACCCGAACAGGAACCGCAGAGAGAACCCGAAACTGCCGAGCCCGCTGAGACGGAGCCGCCGGAAGCGACGCAATCTCCCGCGGAGACGGAACCGCGGCAAGAGACGGCAAGAGCGAGAGAACCCTCACCCCAAGAGGAGTCCTCGGAATCCTCCCAATGGAGGGAAGTTGAACGAATGATGAGGGGTTCCGCCAAGGAAGAGGAAGCGGATCCGGCCCGTAGAGACCCGGAGGCCGAGCAGGATAGGGAGGAGGCTCCCAAGCAGGGTACCGGGAGTGATCAAATAATTTATGACGACGAGCCCGAAGAAACTCCGGAAACCGGCGGAGAAGCGGCCGCGGGGGAGGAAGAGGAGACAGAGGAGGGACCGTCAGTATTTGATGATGATGATTTTGACAGAATTGCCCGCGGGGAAGCAGAGGATACAGAAGCAGATGATACAGCCGCGGAAGAGGAGGCGGGGGATGCCGCCGGCGGAGAGGAAAACGGAGATTCAGACTCTGATGTAGCCTACGATCTCGAAGGTATAGACGAGGGGGAGAAGCCCGGCTTAATATACAATCCCATGCCGGAGCTCAGCGATGATCAAGTAGCCGAGCTCCCGCCGGAAATCGAGGTGGAGATCTCCTTTACCCTCGACCCCTCCGGCAGGCTTACCAGTGTGCGGATGGAGAGGGACACCCCAAACTCCGAGGTAAATACAAAAATCAGACAGGCAGTAAGAACCTGGCGTTTTGAGGAGAGGGACGGGGCGGAGACGGTAACAGGTACTCTCAGAATAATACTCCGGGCACGATAAAAACCGCTACAGCTGCAGAGATAAAGGCAGAGAGAAAAGGATGGAAAGGTGAAAATCAAGGCAATAGGCTTCGACGTAGACGGAACATTATACCCCTCCTCTCAGATGGTTTTTAGCGCGGTTAGTTCGTTTCTCTCGGCGCCCGTACTCATGTATAACTTTGCAAAGGTTAGGCGGGAGATAAGGCAGATCACCTACGACTGCGGGTTAAGGGAGATGCAGGCAAGGTTGATGGCCCGGAAGATGGACATCGATCAGGAAGAGGCTTTACGCCGCATAGAGAAGGATCTCTACGGACGCTGGGACCGCTCCTTCCGTCATATCAAACCCTTTCCGGGGGTACGGGAGGTGCTGCTCTCCCTGTCTAACGAAGGGTACGTTCTGGGGGCGCTTTCCGATTTTCCTCTCTCTCACAAACTCCGGTATCTGGGGGTGGATGATCTTTTCAGCGTTCGTCTGAGTTCGGAAGATACAGGTTATCTAAAACCCCACTCAGTTCCTTTTCTGCAGCTTGCCCGGAGCCTTGGTGCTGCTCCGGAAGAGACCCTCTATGTGGGAAACAGCGGAGAATACGATATCGAGGGCGCCGCTTCGGTCGGAATGAAGACAGCACACATCGCAAAGGCGGGAAAGGGAGAGAAGAAGGCTGATTTTGTGTTTCAGAACTTCTTTCAGCTTCGCGACTGGATCGTATCCGGATTCGGGAAGGCATAGTGTCGGATAGTATTGGAAGATGTAAATCTAATTGACAACTTTAACTTCCTGGGTAACAATTGAAATAAGGTAAAACTGGGAGCGGGATATGGTATTCTCTTTAGGAAATATACTTACACTTATTATCGTGGTAATTATACTGGCTGTATACAGGCAGCTGGACAAAAATAATCGGTCCCTCGATAAGATCAAGAGGTATTCTGATAAAATCAAGGAAGAGCTCGATTTCTACGTCGACAACAAAACGGCGGAGCTTAAAAATATAGGTGTCGAGTTTGATGTGTATCAAAAAACCGGAAAACAGATCCTCAAACGCATTCAGGCTGCACAAGAAGAGCTGGAGGGAAGAGCCGCCGAGATCGAGAGTATAAGCGCTCGAATAGGGGGGTACGACAACGCTCTTAACGAACTGCACTCGATGACGGACCGTGTAGAGGAGAACCTTAATCGACTACATACCGAGTCCGAATTTGTGGACAAGGTGGGAAAACGTGTAAAGGACGTCCAGGAGCGCCTGGGAGAGGTGGAGAAGCACATACCCGCTCTAAAAGAGGAGTTTGCAGAGGAGAACCGCAGGCAAATAGCCGAGACGAGAGACCAGGCATTCAAGGATGCCGAGAATAGAGCTCGGAGTCTTGAAGAACATATAACAGAGGCCGGAGAGCGTGTAAGCAGCTTGGCGGAGGATATAAACCGGGTAGAGCAGCACAAGCGTGAGCTGGAAAACGAGACGATGGAACAGATACAAACTGTTCTCGACGAAAAAGTCTACGAAGCGGAGCAGCGGGGGGATGAATTAACCTCTCTTACCAGGGAAGAGATCGAGAAGCTTAAGAGTCATGCAGCCGAAGAGCTGGAGGTACATTCAGCCAAAATAGAAGAGTTGAAAGAGAGTCTTAAAGCCTCTCTGGAAGAGGCGGCAGAGAAGGGGGTTTCCCTGCAGGATGAGGCTTTTGATGCGGTTAAAGAACGTATAGAGGAGAAGAAAAAATCTCTGGAGAAGGAATTCTCGGGACTATTGGATAATTCCAGAGATGCTCTCTTCTCCGAGCATGAAGAGCTAAAGACCGAGCTGAAGGATGCTAAAAGGGAATCGGAAAAGAAGATACAGAGTTACACCACCTGGGTACACAACAAAATCGGCGAGATGGAAGGCAATCTCACCGAATACGAGACGGAAATAGGCTACCGTTTCGAAAAAATGGAACAGGCAACCAGGGATGTAGATACCCTGGAGGAGAACCTCCGCGCCGCTATGGACAAGGTAAGCGAGAGAATCCGGGAAAATTTCCGGGTCTTCGAAGAGCAGCTGGAAGGTGAGCGGGAAGAGCAGAGACAGAAAGCCCAGGAGGAAATTAAAACCGTACACGATGCCCTCGCCGAAGTCGAGCAGGAGCTGAACGATCTAAAAGAGCAGGCCTCTCAAAATGTATCCGCCAGGTTGGAAGATTTTGAGCAGGGTTTCTACCGTGAGCTCGACCAGCGGGACAGCAATGTCCGGCAAAGCTTTACCGACTGGAGGGAAGAGCTGGAACAAAAGCTCACGGAGATGACAGGGGAACAGGAGACCCTGCGAAACCAGGTGGAGCGGGAGTATGCCGAAGCTCTCAAAGAGCGGCTCGGAGAGCTCCAGACAAAAATTTATGGACAGCAGGATAAGTTTGAGAACCAGGTACACTCCTTCGAGGATCGTGTAAACGAGCGAATGGACACTCTTACCCACCGTTTCGACTCCCTCGACAAGGAGTTGAAGGAGAAAGTCGATGAGATGAAGGAGCAGTCCTGGGCGAGTTTTCAGAAGGAGTTTACCGAGTACCGGACCCGTGTAGAGGAGCAGCTTAAAAAGTCGGAGAGAGAGATGGAGAACGATATTTCCTCCCTCCAGAGTACAATAAAGGGCAAAAACGAAGAGATTGCGGCGGAAGTCGAGAATGCCGAATCGAACATGCATATATGGCGCAGCCAGATAGACCAGAAAATGGAAGATGCGGTGGGGGATATTGCGAATCGCTATGAGGATTTGCAGAAGGATATAGACAACACTATAAGTATTCTTAAAGATGAGTTTGAGACCCAAAGGGACGACCTCATCTTCCAGACTCAGGAGGAGCGCACGAGGCTGAAGAACGAGCTCAAAGAGCTTTCGGACAAGGTGCTTCAGCTTGAGACGGAGCTGCAGAGGAGAAGCGAGTCCGCCCTGGAGAGCTTCGAGAGGGACTACGAGAACTACATGCTCGAAGTGCAAAAGCGTAACAGGGAATTCCAGGGGGAGATGGACAAACGGATAAAGGATTTTAGAAGCGTTGCACAGGAGACTAAAGAGAAGACCGAGCAGATGCAGAAAAAGCTCTTTGGTGCAGTAGAGGAAGAGGCAAAAACTCTCCAGGCAAACCTGCAGGAGATAGACAAACGGCAGAAGAGTTTTATTGCGCAGACCAAGATTTTTGACCGTGCTGACAGCTTAAAAGAGAATCTTCAGGAGAA
The DNA here is from genome assembly GCA_046539925.1 of Spirochaetaceae bacterium. GTDB lineage: Bacteria > Spirochaetota > Spirochaetia > DSM-16054 > Sediminispirochaetaceae > CAYFVU01. The sequence goes on along the minus strand of JBKHFZ010000029.1, from coordinate 1,013 downwards.
TATAGAGGATCTTAAAGCGGAAATAACGAGGGTGCAGGCCCTCGGCAGCGAAATACTGGAGACCGAGAAAAAGTTTGTAAGCATTAAAAAGCTGGGAGAGGAGGTCTCGGGCAAGCTCAACCGTTTTATGTCGGAGAAACGCCGCATAGAGGAGATGGAGGGAGATTTCAAGAAACTCATAAACATCTCACAAAATATGGATACAAAACTCGAGCAGGTGACGGACAGACACGACGAGCTGCAGAACATACAGGCTCAGATGAAGCAGTTGGAGAAGCTCGAGCAGAATGTAGAACAAAAGTACGAACGCCTCGAGAATAAACAGAGGGTGCTCGATACCACCTCCGAACAGGTGGATACCAATTTTCAGCGCATAGAGGACCTTGCTCAGAATATCGAGCAGCTCGAGAACCGCGCCGGCGAAGTGCCCCGGCAGCTCGAAGATATACGGGAGGATATTATGTCGCTCTCCCACAACAAGCAGAAGGCGGAACAGGCGGTGGAGCAGCTGCAATCTCTGGATAAGCTTCTGCAGGATATAGAAGAGAGGATGGGAAAGATGCAGAAGGCGAGGGAGTGGCTCGCAAAAACCGAAACCAGACTTCAGGAGGTAAGCGACCAGGCGAAGGAGCAGGTCAATCTTCTTGGTACGATTCTGAAGGATGGTTCAAAGAGTGCGGAAAAAGGAGAAGGCGCCCCTTCTATGGGTGCTCGGGAAGTGGTTACCCGGCTTGCACACCAGGGCTGGTCCGCAGACGAAATCGTAAAAGCTACAAAACTCTCCAAGGGCGAGGTAGAACTTATCCTCGAAATAGTACCCCGCAAATAACCCGGCTACCCTCCCAATCCCAAAAAACGAAATATAGACTGTTTTTGGATATAAATTCCGCAAAAACTTGACGCTGTATATAAACGGTTAGTATTTTAACATCGAACCACCGGAAAACTGCAATTGATAATATAAAATAACACCGAGGTTAGTATGGCAACTAAAAAGAACAGACAGAAGGCTT
>JBKHFZ010000028.1:0-21265 GCA_046539925.1 Spirochaetaceae bacterium | reverse complement strand
CCGCATCATCAGAAAAATACCACACCGCCGGGGAGACACTTTTTTGCGCCCCCACCGGCTGCTCCCTAAGCAGGGAGCGGGTGAGCATGCATTTAATCCGTGTTTCCGAGAAGGTTCTAGGCAAAAGGGTTACCCCAGCGGTCCTCAGGCACACCTGCGCCGCCAGGCTGTTTAACAGCGGAGCGGATATTAACCTGGTATGCCGCTATCTGGGGCATTCCGTTCCATCCGTTACCGCGGGTCTCTATTTCGACTCCCCCGGCTTTCCCCTGCCCCATCATGGAGCTCCCGTAAAGGGATACAACGACCCCTGGATCTCCAAGCTCTGCCGATACCTTCGCAGCCACTCTCCTCCGTGAAGGGTAACGAACCCCCTCCGTGGGGGAACTCCTATATATCGTAGTAAAGGGCAAACTCCCATGGGTGGGGCCTCAAATCGAGGGCCAGAACCTCATTGTTCATTTTATAGTCGATCCACGTCTCTATTACATCCTTGGTAAACACGTCTCCCTGCAGAAGAAACTCGTGGTCGTTCTCCAGAGCCGTGAGAGCATCCCGAAGAGAACCGGGTGTTTTTGGCACCTGCGCAGCTTCCTGGGGAGGCAGATCGTAGATATCCTTGTCCAGGGGGTCTCCAGGGGATATCTTGTTCCTTATACCGTCGAGCACGGCCATGAGAATCGCGGAGAAAGCCAGATAAGGATTACTGGAGGGGTCGGGGCAGCGGAACTCGAACCTCTTCGCCTTCTCCGAAGCGGAGTACATGGGTATGCGTATAGCCGCGCTGCGATTCCTGCTGGAGTATGCCAGATTGACCGGTGCCTCAAAGCCCGGTACGAGCCGCTTGTAGCTGTTGGTTGTGGGATTGGTAAAGGCCAGAATCGCCGCCGAGTGCTTGAGAAGACCGCCGATTCCGTAGAGAGCGGTCTGGGAGAGGCCGGCGTATCCGTCGCCGAAGAAGAGATTTTTCGCGTCCTTCCAGATGGACACATGCACGTGCATCCCGCTCCCGTTGTCGTTCCACAGAGGTTTGGGCATAAACGTTACTGTTTTGCCGTGTTTTCTCGCGGTATTTTTTATTATGTATTTATACTTGAGCAGATTGTCCGCCATTTTTACCAGAGAGTTGAACTGCAGATCTATCTCTCCCTGCCCGCCGCTGGCCACCTCGTGGTGGTGAGCTTCTACGGCCATCCCCATCTCTTCCATGGTAAGGACCATCTCGGAACGAATATCCTGCTGGCTGTCGGTGGGGGGTACCGGAAAGTAGCCCTCCTTGTAGCGCGGTTTATATGCAAGGTTGGGCTCCTCCTTCCTACCGGAGTTCCACCGCCCCTCAACAGAGTCTATGTGGTAATACCCCTCGTGCTCATTCTGGTCGAAGCGTACATCGTCGAATATAAAAAACTCCGCCTCCGGGCCGAAAAATGCGGTATCTCCTATTCCCGTGGAGTTGAGGTACTTCTCCGCCTTCCGCGCAATATTGCGCGGGTCCCTCGAGTAATCCTCCCCTGTAATAGGATCGCAGATATTGCAGATCATCACGAGGGTAGGATGGGCCGCGTATGGATCGATAAATGCGGTATCGGGAATCGGTTTTACTATCATGTCCGACTCGTTGATCATCTGCCAGCCGCGGATGCTCGAACCGTCGAACCCCAGCCCCTCTTCGAAGGTGTCCTCTTTTATCTCGCCTACCGGTACGGTAAAATGCTGCCACAGCCCGGGAAAATCCATAAATCGAAGATCCACCATCTTTATCCCCTCACTCTTAATCAAGTCGAGGACCTCTTGTGCCGTTTTTGTCTCTTTCATATTAAAACTCCTTATCCTTTATTTTAGCATCTACTGCACTCTATTTATATGCAATTTGTGTGCCAGGAAACTTATGATCTTTATATTTCTTTACTATGCAGATATTTACATACCTGCTTTTCGAGTTTCCACGTATATTTTGAGGAATATTTCCTACATTTTTGTAGATATTACCCTAAAAAGTTACATTTGTGTAGCTCTCTTTCTCTCTTCTTCCAATAGAGAGCGAAAAGAATACCGTACATTGCTCAGGGTCTCCCTTAGGTGCTCCTCGAAATTTTCGCATATATCGCTCCAGCACATTCTCCCCGCAAGAGCTTCCAGGGCCCGCCCTTCTCCGGGAAGGGTGTGTTCCTGCCTGTCTTCGAGAAGCTGGAGAAAGTGCTCTACCCGCCGGAGAAAACGATATGCCGATGAGAGCGCTTCCGCATCCCCCTCGGCGAGTATATCGTATTCGAGAAGCAGTTTTATCGACTCGAGGGTATTGCCGCAGATAAGCTGAGGCAGTTCTTCCGCATGAACCAACTGAAACGCCTGGACAAGAAACTCTATATCCCTTATCCCTCCGGTTCCCTCCTTTATATTACGATTGCCCTCGAAGGTGCCGTCATTTTCCGACCCTCTTGCCTGTAGAACCTGGTCGATAATCTTCGCGGGCTGTAAACTCCTGAAGGCTTCCCGATACAGCTTCTCCAAAAGACGGCTGCCCATGGGTTTGTCCCCCGCCACGGGGCGGGCCTTGAGTAGAGCCTGAAACTCCCATAGAGACGCAGCGTCTCTATAATACTCCTGCATCTGCCGTGGGGTAAATACAAGATCTCCGGAACTCCCGTAGGGTCTGAGCCGGAAATCGACCCTGTAGACCCTCCCCTCTTCTGTAAGATCCGCAATATCTCCTCTGAGGTTTCTTATTTGCCGCCGCAGCCTCTTGTTTTCTCCTTCCCCCAGATTATCCTCGTTCAGCATATTCCCATCTTTTGGCGACACCTCCGGGTCATGTATTATTACCAGATCAATATCGGAACTGTAGTTCAGCTCCTTTCCTCCGAGTTTTCCAAATGCAAAGATACACAAGGTATGCGCCGTGTGGGGAAAACGGTACTCGAGCACGTTCTGAAGCACCCCATCGGCAAGACCGGTCAACTCTCCCAGCACCTCCTCGAGGGGTGCCCCGTAGCAGATATCGCGGCTCCCAATGCGCAGGATATGGCGGTGGCGAAACATTCTGAGTTTCCTCCGCCAGGTATCCGAATCCTCCTGGGAACAGCGGGAGCGGATCTCCATGAGCTCGCTGTAAAAGTCGTCGTACTCCAGGGGATTGCGGATTTTTCCCGGGTCCGTAACTTCAGAAAAGAAGACCGGATTTTTCATAAGCAGGTCTGCAAGAAACTGACTGGCAGCGAAGATACGCAAGAGAATCTCCAGCCTTTTCGGCTGCCGGTATATCTCCATATAATGCTCCCCGGGGTGGGCGTATGCGCCTACAAACCTCTCCCAGTTGTTTAAGGCCATATCGGGATCCGGACTTGACCGCAGATAATCCCAGGCAAAAAGGGCAAGCTCGATAAAGCGGGAGGTGTCGCTCCAGTAGGAAGAGAGGGTAAAAATATTAGAGAGAGCCCTGCGGGAATCCTCAAACCCTCCCTCCTTAAAGAGGGTATCTATCTCCTTCTCATCGGGTTTTTCCGAAAGCAGGATATCAGCAATATTTCCGGGGCCGGACCTTACAACCGCGTGTTTTCCGAGGCGGTGCTCTACAAAACTTCGTACTACCGCGCTGTTTTTCTGGTAATCGATAAAAAGCTGCTCCTCCGCAGAGACTCCCTCGTTCTCCCGATACCCCATCCGCCTGGACAGATGGAGGAACTCCGAGGAGTTGCGGTCCGGGAGGTACAGATCGAGGGCGTTTCCCCGCAGCATTCTAAGTGCATTTATAAGACGGCGGAGGAAAAAGTAGCTTCCCTCGAGGATGGAGGTGGTCTCCGCATCGAGGGTTCCCCTTTCGGCCAAGCGGCGAAAAACCTCGTGCATATAGGGGGTTCTGAGCTCCGGAGCCCGGCTCCCCTCGAGGACCTGAAGTATCTGAATACAGTACTCCAAGTCGATTAGACCCCCCGGGCCGTATTTTACGTTGGGCCGCTCTGCCGTTGCATACTTTTCCGCCTGAACCCTTCGCAGCCGGATAAGTTCCTCTATATCTATGGTTCCCCCTTCGTAGATAACGGCATCTCTTAGACGCTCTGCCTGGGCGCCAAACTCCGAGTCTCCCGCTACAGTGCGCATGCGAACAAGCGCCAGTTTTTCCAGGCTTGAAGCCTCGTGACGGTAGTAAGAGACAAACTGAGTAAGACTCACCGCCAGGGGACCTCCGGAGCCATGGGGCCTCAGCCTCAAGTCTACCCGGTAGATGCCCTCCTGCTTACTCTCTATTACCGAAGAGGCGGTCTTTACCAGATGGGAAAAAAACTCTGCGTTGCTAATCCTCTTATCTCCGTCCGTCTCTCCCGCATCACGGTAGAGTACAAGCAGTTCGATATCCGAAGCGTATCCGAGAGCCCGTCCTCCAAACTTGCCGAGCCCCTCTACTGCATATACCGTAGGAAGATCGGCAACAGTTCGCGGAGTTCCATAGACCGAAGCAAGATAATCCCAGGCAATCTTAAAAGCGCTGCGCACTACGAGGTCGGCAAGGGTGGAAAGATGAGCGCTCAGGAAGGTAAAATCCGCCTGCGGATCTATTATATGCTCGAGGTCCGCCAAATAGGTAAACCGGTCCTTAAAGTCGTTGAGTTCCCTCTTTTTCTCCTCAAAACCGTGCACCCCGGAGAGTCTCTCCTCGAGCTCTTTTTCCAGCTCTTCGGGAGAGGTGTCTATATTTTTCATAATGGTGTCTTCCGAGAGAAGGGGAAGAATATTCTCATACTGCAGCCGTATAAAATCTTCCCAGAGGAATTCACTCGCCCCCAGGAGCCTGGAGAGGCGCCTGAGTACATTGGGATCGGCAATTAAGGCCTGCACCGAATCGCTCTCCGGAGACATCCGCAACTCCCTAAGGAGGGTCTCGAACCTTAAAAGCGCGCGAAAAGGATCCGGAGCGTTCCACAGATAGTGGGTAAACTGCTTGGTAAAAAGTATGGACAGTTTGATGGAGTTGAGCTGCTCCGAATCGGTTACCGGATTTCCCCGAAGAGTACGGACAAAAAAGGTGTCCTCTATTCCATAAACAGAAGTTTTAATCTCCACGTGTTCAATGGATATATCGTGGAGCGCCAGGACCGTTCCCAGGGTATAGAGAAAAAAGGGTGTGTCCTGGGAACGGACATGGAGGTACGTCCCACCTTCGGACTGTTCTCCCACTTCCAGCTCTACAGGGTAGAAGGGGGGTATTGTGCGCATCTCCCGTTGAATCAAGAGCCGTTTGGAAAGCTCCTCCGCCACAATTTCCTTTGCCCTCTCCTCCGGTTTGTAGGCAGCCTCCTTCGGCTCCTTTCTCTCTTCGAAGAGAGAAGAGAGAGTTCGGACCAGTACCCTCTCCAGTTCCGCTTTGCTGCCTCGAAGCTCTTTCTCCTGTCTCTTATCAGGGAGACGGCCGTCTCCGGCTGTCCTCCACTTCTCACAATCCCAGCGGCCTCGAAATATATCGACCACTTTTCTGGGTTCCATCTCGGAAGCGGTACCGCTCTTGCGCCGGTACCCCCCGGAACCTGCAGCTCGCCCTCCCCTTCGTCGCTGTCCGGAAAATCTCTTTCTGTCCTCAGGCAGAGAATCTTCCGGGATCCCCATGCTATAGGTAAAAATATCGCCGGACTGAATATCCAACCCGCCGGCCGACAATGCTCCGGAGACAAGGGAAAAGAAAAAACTTCTCTCCAAGGCTATTACCCTTACCTCCACATCCCCCTTTGACGTCTCCTCCACTTCGAAATGGTAGGGGCGGGAGGCATCTATCCGGGAGAGTATACGGGCAAAACGGGCCAGCTTTCCCGCGGGATAAAGACGGAAGTAGCTCTCCGGCAGCAGTTCTATCTGACGACTGCTCTCCTCCCGGGAAATATCCGGTACGAGCAGACAATACTCCTCCAGTGACGGTTTACCGGTAAAACGGCTTGAGGGTTCCATACTCTACAGAATGATGCATAAAGCCGAGAGGGTCCAGAGGATACAAGACTGCTACTTAAAAGTTTATTTCCCCTTTAAAAGTTTATATAAAGAGGATAGAGTCTAGATACTTCAGTTTTTGCATGCTCCTCGCGGCAAGCGAAACGGCGAAAGAAAACTACAACCACGGGGGAAATATTGTGTCGGAGAAGAAGGACAACAGGGGTGCACAGGACAGGCACCCACATATAGAGTATCGCCTTGCCCTGGAGAAAATAATAGGCGATGCCTCCCGGCGTTTTGTAAACAGCCCTCTCACTCACATTTCTGATGAAATCGATACGGTCCTTCGGAAGATGGGGGAGTTCGCACGGGTAGATCGAAGCTATATATTCCTTTTCTCCGAAGACGGCAAGTCCATGAGCAACACCCACGAGTGGTGTGCCCCCGGTGTAGAGCCGCAGATGGATAAGCTCCAGGAACTGCAGGTTGACGAGTTTCCGTGGATAGTACGGAAGCTTAAGGAAGGGTATAATATAAGTATTGCCGATCTGGAAGAACTCCCGCCGGAGGCCTCCGGGGAAAAAGAGATCCTGCGGATGCAGGACATACAATCCATAGCGGCTGTCCCGATGAAGTACGGTGGAGAATTGAAGGGATACCTGGGTTTCGACTCGACAAAAGAGCAGCTGAGGTGGAATCCTGAGGACTTTTCTCTTCTCGATACAATGGGAGATATTATTATAAGCGCCCTCGTTCGTCTAAGGATGGAAAAACAGCTCCTGCAGTCCTACAAGATGGAGGCCATAGGCAGATTTGCCGGCGGGATTGCCCACGATTTTAACAATATACTCACCTCCATCAAGGGGAATATTCAGCTTTTAGCCGCATCTCCCTCCCTGGACGAAAAGGAAAAGGAGATAGTGGAAGCTCTACTGCTTTCCGCTGAGAGTGGACACGCACTTACCGGACAGCTGCTCAACTTTAGCAACAACAAGGGCCCCGCACATAAAATGCTCAGTCTCAACGAGGTGCTGAAGGGTTCTCTGCAGATGCTCCAGCAGCTCATACCGGAGAATATTACCGTAAAGACCCGTTTCCAAACCGAAAACGACTCGATTGAAAGCGACCGTTCTCAAATAGAGCAGATTGTAATGAACTTGATAAAGAACAGCGTCGATGCAATGCCCGGGGGAGGGCAAATCACCCTCCGCACCAGGAACGTGGAGTTTCAGGATACAGATTTGATTCGAGGCAGCGGGGTAATTCCGGGGAAGTATCTGCTTATTCAGGTTTCCGACAACGGCTGCGGGATGAGTAAATCCACCCGGGAAAAAGCTCTCGAGCCCTTCTTTACCACCAAGGAGACGGGAAGGGGTTCGGGCATAGGGCTTTCCAACGTGTATACTATTCTCAGACAGAACTCCGGTTATATAGAAATTGATTCTGCAAAGAACAAGGGGACCACCATAGATATCTATCTGCCGGTTTGAGGGTCTCGAAGTGGTTCAAAGCTTGGGTAAAAGGCAGTTTAGAGAATAAATTTAGAGGGTTTTACCCAAGCTTTGAACCAGTTCATAAGAGCCTGCGAATAAAATAACCGCTGTTGTCGCAGGAATCAGGCGTTAAAGTACCTCTTTAGAGAAAAAGTTCTGACAAAGCGGTAGTGTATATACATGAGAAGAGCCCCCGTCGGAAGCAGAGCCGCGGCAACTATAATAGACCAGCTAAGGGGAAAACGGTCGAAACCGAGGTGAAAAGAAATAAGCCCGTCTATTCCAAAACAGAGAAGAGCCAATGCCCACACTATAACCGCCGCCAGGTTTGATCCTCTCTTCTCTGTCTTTCTTCCGTAAAAAGCACATCCGAGGGTGAGGGCAGAAACAAGAGCGATTATCGGCACTCCCCAGTTAAGGAAAATGGATGCGGCACCGCTTAAAATACTAAAGACCAGACTAAGAACTATGGCGAGGGACAGGTAGAGCATGAAAAGCTTCCAGAATCCTCGAAAAAAGAGACCCACAGCAACGGCGATCCACCCTCCTGCAAATGCTGTTATAGGGTAGAGTGCCCACGTAATTTCTCCGGCAGCATTAAAATTTACCGCAATAATTACGGTAAGAGGAACTGCCAGTATAAGAGAGAAGAGCCACAGTACAACCCTCTTCTCATGGGCGGTAAAGGGCCTCCTTTTGTAATGCAGCCTATGCTCAATATGTGGATAGTCCCCGGTAAACAGGGGAGGCTCCTCGGAGGCTGCAGGAATTTCCGCTCCACAGAGAGGGCATGTAACAGTCTCTTTATCCACTTCTACTCCGCAATACGAACAATATGGCATTAACACTCTCCTTTCCAGTTTCCTCTAAGATACACGGGTACCCCCTCTTTTCTTAGAAAGGTAAAAAACAACCTCTCCAAAACAGTCTCCTCCAGAAGACTGCCGAAGGTAATACTGAGTACCCCCCCATAGCTAACCACACCGCACTTAATTCCCAATACAGGAGAGGGAGGCGGAAGCAGATGAACCCGCTCAACGAGCTCCTCGATTGGGCTGGAGAAGACAACCTTCCCTATATTTGAAAGGCTCCCCGAATACCGGCTCTCTCCCTTGCCGTGATGAATCATCTTAAGCGCCGGGTCTTTCACAAATAGCGGGGCAACACGGATAAGCGGATGGATTCTCCCTCTCACATTACGGGCGAGCTGCTGCTTAAGATGACGATGATCCGTCTGGGTTCTCATAAACAGTCGAACCTTTTCGCTTATTTCTTCAAAATCGTAGTGCCCGAGCCTGGTATCGAGGGTAGGATTGAGGGTAAGAAAAAAGTTTCTCATCGTATTGCTCGGGAGTATGGAACGAAGATTGATAGGCACCATAACCGATATGGGGTCCCATCTCTTTCTCGCCCGTTTTCTCTCTCCGTGCTCCTGAATCCGCTGAAGGGCATAGAAATATATGGATGTGAGATACTCGGTAAGACTTACTCCCCTCTCTTTTGCCAGAGATAAAACCTTCTGTATAGGCACTTCCCCCGTTATTACCCTGTAATACCCTGTTTTATACATTCTTCCCTTTTGATGATACACCTTCTTTTCCTGTTCCATAGAGGGGACACTTTTGTCGTAGTAGGTGCGAAAGGCGTCTTCGTACTCATCGTCCTGAACTTCGGCGGGATCCCCTTCTTCGGTAAAGAGAGGATTCATCGGGTCTTCTCCGCAGAGCTTTCGTATTCTGCGGGTCTCTTTATCTTCCGGATCCATATCCGCAAGAATATAGGATGAGAGAAGAGATTTGAGAAACAGAAGCGCTCCCGTACCGTCGGTAAGAGTATGGCTAAACTCCAGAGCAAGGACCCTCCCGAAAGCCCGGATGCGGAAGGGGAATACCCCTCTTTTCTTTATAGGCATATAACCGCAGGGAGTTCGGCTGTCTATTACCGGTTTTGGGAGCCGGTTATTCTCTTCGAAGGTATACCAGAAAGCTCCACCCCGCAGCTGGACGCGGTAGTAGGGAAACCGCGCCATAACGGGTTCTACTGCCCTCCTCAGACGGTCTACATGCACCGGCTTGCGGAGAGTAACCGAGAGTCTGTACATGGTTGTGTTTCTCCGGGTAAGCACCGAGGGGTATAAATTGGCGGTATTATCCAGACGGTACCACCGTCTGGCGTGTGTATGCGTGTTCTCCTCCATTTCCACCTGCATACTATACCACTTTTATCCGCTTGCATCTTCCCCTCTTCTCCGCTACTATACACGTACAATTATGCCGCAAAGCGGATTTCACTACACACGAAAGTTAACCGAGCTTACCCTCTTATTCGAAATAAGCAGAACCCTGGACAAGAGCCTCGACCTGGACGAGGCAATTGTGCCGGTATTGAAACTCTTAAAAGAACACTTGGGTCTCCTCCACGGCACGGTTACCCTTCTTAACCGACAGACAGGCCTGATTACCGTAGAGGCGGCCCATGAGGTAAGAGAGGACAACCGCCGCAGGGCGGTGTACAGCCCTGGAGAAGGAATAACCGGACGGGTGGTTCAGACCGGCGAGGCTATGATTATTCCCGACATCCACACCTCCCGGGACTTTCTCAATAAAACCGGTATCCACCACGATGTAGAGGGAGATTACCCCGTCTCTTTTGTATGTGTTCCAATAAAAACCGGTAAAGATATTATGGGCACTCTCTCCGCCGACAGGGTCTGCGGGAGTAAAGGCCCCTTTGAAGATGAGAAGAGCAGCGGGAGCCTCGATAAAAGCCTCGAAGAGGACAGACGTCTCCTCTCTATTGTGGCCAGCATGATAGCTCAGGCGGTAAAGCTCCGCAGGTCCATAATAGAGGAGCGGAACAGGCTTATAGACGAGAACAGCCGCCTAAAACACGAACTCGAACAGCGGTTCAAGCCGAAAAATATTATAGGCACAAGTGCTGCCATGCAGGAGGTGTTCTATCTCCTCGGACAGGTGGCGGCAAGCGAGGCAACAGTGCTTATACGCGGCGAGAGCGGAACAGGAAAAGAACTTATAGCCCATGCAATACACTACAACAGCCCGCGGGCCGAGGGTCCCTTTATAAAGGTAAACTGTTCGGCCCTGCCGGAGACGGTAATAGAGAGCGAGCTCTTCGGCCACGAGAAGGGCGCCTTTACCGGGGCCGTGCAGACAAGAAAGGGAAGGTTCGAAGTTGCCCACGGTGGAACGATTTTTTTAGACGAAATAGGCGATCTCTCCCTTCCCATGCAGGTAAAGATCCTGAGGGTCCTGCAGGAGCGGGAGTTCGAGCGGGTTGGAGGAAACAGGACGCAGAGGACAAATGTACGGATAGTAACCGCAACTAACCGCAACCTCGAGGAGATGATAGAGAGCAACGATTTTCGGGAGGACCTCTATTACCGTCTCGCAGTATTCCCTATCCATATTCCCCCTTTGCGGGAACGAAAGAGCGATATAACCCTCTTGGCCGATCACTTTGCGGAAAAGTACAGCAAAAAGAACAACAAACAGATTTACCGTATTTCCACCCCCGCCATAGAACTGCTATCCATCTATCACTGGCCGGGGAATGTGCGGGAACTGGAGAACTGCATAGAAAGGGCGGTGCTCCTCTCTACAGACGGAGTTATCCACGGCCATCACCTTCCCCCCACTCTTCAATCCGCCGAATCCACGGGTACTTCTCTCCGGGGAGGCTTGAACGAGGAGCTCGAAAAAGTTGAAAAAGAGCTTATTCTGGATGCCCTAAAATCGAGCAAGGGCAACGCTGCCGATGCAGCCCGCAGTCTGGGTATTTCCGAGAGAATTATCGGTCTGAGAATAAAAAAATACGGTATCAATCCCGGACGTTTCCGACATTAAAAAGCACTACAAGGAGAAAAGGACAGATGAGCAGCACAAAAGAGAATAACGGAGATCGATATACCCATCCCCATCCGGGGGATTCTAAAGTAAACAGCAGACACGGAAAAGACACGGAGTCTCTCTCCTGGGGATTTGCCGAACATCTAAAGTATTCCCAGGGGGTGGACCGATACTCCTCCATACCCCACGATAGATTCATGGCCCTCGCCCATACGGTGCGGGACCGCATTATGCACCAGTGGATGAAGACCAAACAGCTTCATCACGAGAAGAATGCAAAGAGAGTATACTACCTCTCCCTGGAGTTTCTGATGGGCCGTGCAATGGGAAACAACGTGATAAATATGGGGCTGGAAAAGGAAGTAAAAGCCGCCATGGAAGAGATGGGCTACACCTACGAAGAGCTGGCGGAGCAGGAGGTCGACGCCGGCCTGGGGAACGGTGGGCTCGGCAGACTTGCCGCCTGTTTTCTCGACTCCATGGCCACCATGCAGCTGCCGGCCTACGGATACGGCCTTAGATACGACTACGGCATATTCCGTCAGGAGATAGAAAACGGACACCAGGTGGAGCAGCCCGACGACTGGCTCAGATGGGAGAATCCCTGGGAAGTAGAGAGGCCGAGTCTCTCCGTGGAGGTCCAATTCGGAGGCAGGATAGAAACAACTACGGAACGGCGCCGCAAAGTCTACCGCTGGGTAGAGACGGAACCGGTAATAGGAATCCCCTTCGATATGCCTATTGTCGGCTACGGGGGAACCACGGTAAACACCCTCAGGCTGTGGAGCGCAAAAGCGGCGGAGGAGTTCGACTTCAAGGATTTTAATGCCGGAGATTACATAGAAGCGGTAAGCCAGAAAGTTATGGCGGAGAATCTTACAAAGGTCCTCTACCCCAACGACAAACTCTACCTGGGCAAGGAGCTGCGTTTGCGACAGCAGTACTTTTTCGTCTCCTGTTCGCTCCAGGATATTTTACGGCGGTTTAATAAATCCAGCGCCCCCCTAAGCAGTTTTCCCAACTACGCGGCAATCCAGCTCAACGACACACACCCCTCTATGGCTGTGCCGGAGCTTATGCGTCTGCTTATAGACCAGGAGGGCCTTAGCTGGGATAAGGCCTGGGATATTACCGTGAGAACTATGGGGTACACAAACCACACTTTAATGCCGGAGGCCCTGGAGAAGTGGCCGGTGCCGATGCTCGAGAAGCTGCTGCCGAGACACCTTCAGCTAATATACGAAATTAACCAGCGGTTCCTCCAGAAAGCAATTACCGTGTTTCCCAAAAACATGAAGAAGATCCGCAGCGTCAGCCTTGTGGAAGAGTCCGATCCAAAGCAAATTCGAATGGCTAACCTCGCCATTGTGGGGAGCCATTCCACAAACGGCGTAGCGGAACTGCATACTACCCTCCTGCGTACCCGACTTGTTCCCGATATTGCCGCAATATATCCCGAACGCTTTAACAGCAAAACCAACGGTATAACCCAGCGCCGATTTCTCCTTCATGCAAATCCCCCTCTTGCCGCCCTTATTAACGGCGCCATAGGGGACGGCTGGATTACCGACTTCTCCAGGCTCTCGGAACTTACACCTTTTGCCGAAGATTCCTCGTTCCTCGAGGAGTTTCAGAAGGTTAAAACGGAGGCAAAACGAAAATTGGCGGAATATATAAAAGACGAACACGGATGGAGTATCGATCCCGAGAGCCTCTTCGACGTACAGGTTAAGCGTATTCATGAGTACAAACGACAGCTTCTCAACGCCCTGCATATCGTCATCCTCTACAACAGGATCCGCAGGGGGTCTCCCGAGGATTTTGCCCCGCGGACATTCCTCTTCGGAGGCAAGGCTGCCCCGGGATACGCGGAGGCAAAACTCATTATAAAGTTTATCAATAACATTGCCTCGGTAATAAACAACGATGCCAGGGTAAAGGGAAGACTCAAAATTTATTTTGTCCCCAACTATAGGGTCTCTCTTGCAGAGAGGATAATACCCGCTACGGATCTCTCCGAACAAATTTCCACCGCGGGAACCGAGGCTTCCGGTACGGGAAACATGAAGTTTATGTGCAACGGTGCCCTTACCATAGGGACCCTCGACGGAGCAAACATCGAAATAGCCGAGGAGGCCGGAAGGGAGAACGTTTTTCTTTTCGGGCTCACCTCCGAGGAGGTGAGTGAACACGCTCCCTCCTACAACCCCCTTACCTCTTACAACGAAAACGAGGAGATAAGAGAAGCTTTAGACCTGATTATCTCCGGCCATTTCAACTTCTCCGAACCTGGAATTTTCGATCCCATACGACACATGCTCCTCGAAGGGGGAGACCGTTACATGCACCTCGCGGACCTTCCGAGTTATACCGAAGCCCAGGGGGAGGCGGAAAGGCTGTATAAAGACAATAGAGAGGAGTGGAATCGCAGGGCGGTACTCAATATCGCTTCTGCAGGAAAGTTCTCCTCCGATCGAACCATCGGCCAATACGCGAAGGAGATATGGAATGTGAATTCCGTACCTGTAGACAAGGATGTAGACCCCCGCGACACTCTCGAAGACGCTAAGGGGAGAGAGCTTTAGAGCCGAGGGGGACAGTGAGTCTTACCACTGTCCCCTTTTTTAATGAAGAGCGGACGGCAAATTTTCCTCCGATAATCCGGGCCCGCTCCTCCATACTTATCATACCAATATGTCCTGTTTTGGATTCTCTTCGCAGAGTCTCCTCCTTAAATCCTTTTCCATCGTCCCTTACCCGGATTTCGAGGCGGCTTCCCGCCGCCGCTGCCGAGACTACCACGTTCTTTGCCTCGGCGTGTTTTTTTACATTCCCAAGGGCCTCGTATACTATAGCGAGAATCTGGGATTTATGGTCCTCCGGGATCTCTATCCCCTGCAGTCCCGCCGTTTTAAGAGTCAAAGAGAAGGTTTCACTTTTCGACATTTCATCGATCAAATGCCTCAGCGCCTGCTTGAGAGTATACACCCTCATATCCCACTGCTGAATTCCGTTTATTATCTCCCTGAGTTTGTCTATGCTGAATGCAAGGGATTCGAGAACACCCTCGGCATCTTTATTCTTGTGAGGGCCATTGTCGAGGGCTCTCTGCAGTCGCACACGCGCACTGCCGAGCTCTTGAATTACCGTGTCGTGGATGTCATAGGCAATATTTTTTTTGGTAAGCTCCAGACTTCGTATATAGGCGCGCCCCATAGCCCTAATCCTTTTTTCCAGCAAAGCGGCATGCCGGTTCTGAAGGAGAAGGTAAAAAAGGAATACCGTAAAAACAACAAACATAATCCCCGCGAAAAAGCTCATCTTCCAGAGGATCGCCAACTGTCTGTCGGTATAATTGTGAATGTATATTGACATATCATTAAGGCTCTGCTCAAACACTCTTTCCACTTCGAAGTGGAGGGGATTATGCACCCCTACAGGCGCATCAAGAGCGTACACATCGGATATATGCAGGAGCCGTCTGTAAAATGAATCAACCAGCGGCTCGGTTTTTCTCATCTCCCTGAAAAAAGGGCGTTCCGTAAATGAAGATACCGCCTCGTGAAAATCCTTTCTGTAGGCGGTAAGAAAGAGAGAATAGTCCGCCAAAGACTCTTTTGCGGCAGCGGAGGGGGCGTTTATAAAGGCGTCCAACCTGTAGTAGGCTACTTGAAGTTTCAGTACCGCCCGCTGATTCTTGAGGATGCTTTGGGAGATATACACGGACACACTGATATAGCCGACCAAGACCAGCAGCAGGAAAATGGGCACAAGAAGATTCAATATTTTGAGTCGCTTAAAAAAGTTTTTCATCCCTGCTCATCGACACTCACTCCCACGGCCCAAAGAGTCTTTTGCAGATGCCCTTCCTAGAAGGAAAATTGTTCCAGAAAAGAGACTACATAGGGATCGAGACTCGTAAAAACAACTATTATCAAGAGGGCCGGAAGAAAGTTGGCTGTTTTTATCTCCCGTATATTCAGGAGGTTGAGCCCGATCATCATAATGAGAATACCGCCTACACCGGATATCTCCGCCAAACCCAGTTCTCCGATAAGCGGCCCTATAACTCCGGCGAGCAGGGTGAGCCCTCCCTGATAGATGAGTATGGTAATAACGGAAAACATAACTCCTATACCCATTGCGGCGGAGAACATTATCGCCATAAAACCGTCGAGCATGGACTTCATCAAAAGGATGTCGTAATCCCCCTCGGCACCTGCTTTTATTGCCCCCACTATGGTAAGAGCTCCCACGCAGAAAAGCACAGAGGCGTCCAGGAATCCCTGGGCGAAGGTGGCGCTGCTCTCGCTGTTCTTTGCAAAATTTCTCTGCAGCCAACCTCCAAAACGGAGAATAGCCCCGTCTATATCCCAGCTTGTCCCGAGCATTCCTCCCAGAATAACGGCGAGTACAAGGTACATAATTCTGATGGATTCAAAGGCCATCTGGATACCTATCATAAGCGAGATAAGACCGGCGCCAATAAACACAACATCCTTTATATTGGGCTTTATCCGTTTGTTGAGGAAAAGACCCAGCAGAGAACCCAGAATAACGGTTATGCAGTTGACAATGGTGGCAATCATGCCGGTCATTGTATAGAATATATTTATGGAGAGCAACAGCAGTATCGATTGCATTATGCCCGCCGCGGGACTTTCGAGCCGCATGGGGGTCTGGAAACCCCTCCTCCCCTACAGGGGAACCACCCTGGTGGAGAAGAGCGTCTCCCGGGCGCTGGAGTTCTGCAGCCGGGTAATACTGGTAACCGGCCACCGGGGCGATGAGCTCGAGGAGCTGTTTGATAAAAGATCCGAAGACCACCGCGGGTACCCCGAAGAGCCCCGGGTTGTGTGTGTCCGCAACAGAGATTACGGTAGAGGGATGTTCTCATCGATCCAAACCGGCGCCGGCGCAGTGGAGGCGCCCCTCTTTTTTATAGCTCTTGCCGATATGCCGGAGCTGCCGCTCGAGGTGTACCAGCTCCTCTTTAGGCATATAGTAGAGACAGATACAGCTGAGGGGAACCCCTCCCTCTCACCCCTCGAGGTGGTCCGTCCTCTCTACAGGGGCAATCCGGCCCATCCGGTCCTCTGCCGCAGAAGGGTTGCCGAGACGATTCTTTCCGAACCCCCGGAGTCTAATATGCAGAATGTAATGAAGCATCGGCGGCTCCTGGAGATAGAGGTGGACCGGCCGGAGTGTCTTTACGACGTAGATACCGGGGAGGATCTTCTTGAATAATGCGGGCCCTGCACGCAACAGAGACAGGGGGATACATTTTCGGCGGGCTCAACCTTCCGTATACTCCCTGCCCCTTTTTGTAAGCCTGAGCAAATAGCTGCTCTCTTTAAGACTTATCTCCACCAGCCCCCTCTTGGCCGCGGCATCCGCCGTTTTTTTGAGGCTGCTGTAGCCGTGGGCCCTAAAATCGACTCCCCTCTCCTCGAGGCTGCGCCCGATATCCGCAAGCTTCGCCTTGCTCCCCTCGCTGGTGTGAGTTTTCTCCGACGCCTTGAGTGCATCGAGAAACTCCCTGATAATAGCAGGCCTGCCGGCTGCATCTTCTTCCTTCTGCTTTTGAACGGAGACCGTAAGGTGCTGGTCCCGGAAACGGATATAGACTACGCCCCGACTCTCCGCTTCCGAAAGGTAGGAGTGCCATGAGTCGAACCCCAGATGCTCCTCGCTGAAATGTTCGTTCATAAGCTTGAGCCTGGTCTTTACGTTCTCCGGTGTGGGTATTTTCCCCCTCGCCTCTATGTGCATAATCGCCTCCCGCAGAAGAACAAAGGACTCGTCGATGCTGATCCGCGGCTCCCCATTTTTGCGGTGGGTCTCCTCCAATGGAACGACGGTAAGATCGCGAAAATCTCTGTACTCGTCGGCACGGAGCAAGAGCTCCTCCTCGGCATTTTTTGCATCGCATATAACAAGAGTCTCCACGTTATGGGCGGCTGTATTTTTTATCATCCCCGTGTAGAAAGCGTCTCCGGAGACGAGGACAAGCTTACTGATGTGGGGATATATCGAAATGAGCTCCACCGTTTGACCGGCGATAATAGACTCCCGCTGCCCCACCGCCTCCCTTGGCAGGTGGATAAGATCGAAGGACTCCTCGTGGAGCTGCCGGGCAGCCGCGGAGAGGCTCTCCCGGGACCAGTCGCCGTAGACCCTTGCCGCGGCAAGCCTCCCCCGCGTCCTAAGGTGGCCGAGCACACCCTTCACAAAGGTCGAGGGTATACTCGGACTCACATTCTCTATATCCCACACCAGAGCCACTGTATCTTTTCGTCTCCCCGATTCTTCCACCATACATTTTCCTCCGCGTGTTTATACTTTTCCCGCCGTCGCTTCGAGGGCAGGCTCGAATGAGAGCTCATCCCCCGACAGGGAGATACGGACATGGTCGCCCTCTTTTATCTCCCCTTCCAGTATCTTTCTGGCAAGGGGGTTTTCCACCATAGTCTGTACGGTCCGCTTAATGGGGCGAGCCCCAAAGGCGGGGTCGTAACCCGCCTCGGCAATTCTCTTTTTTACCCCCTCTCCAAACTCGAGAACGATCTTTTTGGCATCGAGCCTCTTCTGTACATACTCGAGCTGGATATCCACTATTCGGGCAATCTGTTCTATGCCGAGCCTGCGGAACATGATTATATCGTCTATCCTGTTGAGAAACTCCGGCTTAAAGGTCCGCTTCATCATAGTATCCACAGCTTCCTCAACATCCTCGAGCTTATCCGCCTGAAGGATGAGGTCGCTTCCGATGTTGCTCGTCATTATTACAATGGCGTTTCTGAAATCTACGACCCTTCCCTGTCCGTCGGTAAGCCTTCCGTCGTCGAGGAGCTGCAGCATCACGTTGAACACATCCGAGTGCGCCTTCTCTATCTCGTCAAAAAGTATTACCGAGTAGGGCCGGCGCCGTACCGCTTCGGTCAGCTGTCCTCCCTCCTCGTATCCTACGTAGCCGGGAGGCGCGCCTATAAGCCTGGAGACGGAGTATTTCTCCATATACTCGCTCATATCGATGCGCTGGAGAGCCTTCTCGTCGTCGAAGAGGAACTCCGCAAGGGTCTTTGCCAGCTCCGTTTTTCCCACTCCGGTTGGCCCTATAAAGATAAAGGAGCCGAGGGGCTTGTTCTCGTCGGACAGGCCGGTCTTGTTGCGCCGTATAGCGTCGGAGACCGCCACAATGGCCTCGTTCTGACCGACCACCCGCTGCTCGAGAGTGGACTCGAGGGACAGATACTTGGCCATCTCGCTCGCGAGCATTTTGGATACCGGTATTCCCGTCCAGCTCGAGACAACAAGTGCAATATCCTCTTCCGAGACCTCCTCCCTCAGCAATGGGCTTTCCGACTGGAGCTTCTCCAACTCCTGCCCCTTCTCTTCCAGGAGTTTTCTGGTCTCCGGTATCTTGCCGTGTTTTATCTCCGCCGCCTTGTTGAGGTTACCCTCGCGCTCGAAGCGAGCCTCGTCCCTTTTGTACTCCTCGAGCTGCGCCTTTAAGCTTCTAATCTCGTCGATAATGCCCTTTTCGTTTTGCCACTGCAGCTGCATGGTATCCCGGGTGCTCTTTAACTCTCCGAGCTCCTTTTCCAGCTTTTGCTTCCTCTCGATCGAGGCCTGGTCCTCCTCCCGGGTAAGGGCCTGCCGTTCTATATCGAGCTGCAGTATACGCCTCTGGATTTTATCGAGCTCTATAGGCTGGCTCTCGATCTCCATCTTGAGTCTGCTTGCCGCCTCGTCCACCAGGTCTATAGCCTTGTCCGGGAGAAAACGGCTTGTTATGTAGCGGTCGGAGAGGGTTGCCGCTGCGATGAGCGCGTCGTCTTTAATACGTACCCCGTGGTGCACTTCGTAGCGGTCCTTTATCCCCCGGAGTATTGCTATGGTATCCTCGGGGCTCGGCTCCTTGGTGTACACCTGCTGGAACCGGCGCTCGAGGGCGGCGTCTTTTTCTATATGTTTGCGGTACTCATCGAGGGTAGTCGCGCCGATTGCCCGCAGGTCTCCCCTGGCAAGAGCCGGTTTTAACAGGTTCGAGGCGTCCATTGCACCCTCCGCCGCGCCGGCACCCACGAGGGTATGCAGCTCGTCGATAAAAAGGATAATCTGTCCCTCCGACTCGGAAATCTCATGGATTACCGCCTTTAGCCGCTCTTCGAACTCCCCCCGAAACTTTGCACCGGCAACCAAAGAGCCCATATCGAGGGCCATGAGGTGCTTGTCCTTCAAGCTCTCCGGTACATCGCCGGAGACAATACGGATAGCCACTCCTTCGGCTATAGCTGTTTTTCCTACTCCCGGCTCGCCGATGAGAACGGGATTGTTCTTTGTTCTCCGGCTGAGTACCTGCATTACCCGCCGGATCTCCTCGTCCCGGCCGATAACCGGGTCCAGTTTCTCTCTTTTAGCCAGCGCCGTGAGGTCGCGGCAGTACTTCTCCAATACTTGGTACCGCCCCTCCGGGTTCTGGTCGGTTACCCGCTGGTTTCCCCTTATACTCTGCAGGGCCTGGAGTACCGCTTTACGGCTTACTCCGTGCCGCCCCAGAAGTTCGGAAGCCCTGCTCTCCTGGTCGAGAATTGCCAAAAGTATGTGTTCCGCGCTTATGTAGTCGTCTTTTAAGCCGTCGGCCTCTTTCTCCGCCTTTCTCAGAACGTTTCCCAGCTCCGGAGAGAGGGTTACCTGGGAAGAGTCTCCGTACATCCGCGGTTTACTCGAAAGTATCTGGTCGAGTTCGGATATTACGATATCCTTATCCGCCCCTATTCTACTCAAAAGAGGAGGAACTACTCCGTCCTCCTGCGACAGGAGCGCCATAAGGTAGTGCTCCACATCTACAGTGCTGTGATTGTATTTGGTTACAAGGCTGTCGGCCTCCTGAAGCGCCTCCTGGGCCTTTACCGTCATCTTATCGTATCTCATATATGTCTACTCCCCTTAAAAATATGGAAATGAATTTGCTTTTTAGCCGGTTTCCATTACAATGAAACCCTGTGTACTTTTAAGATACTTAGACTCCCGTGAGGGGTCAAATACTATAGTAAAAGATAAAAAAAAAGAGAAATATTTGAAGGAGTCGAATATGGCAGGAGAAGATTCGCCGCAGCAGCAAGAACAGCAGGACGAGCGCATGATACTTATCCACGGTTTTAGCAGAGAGGAGACAATTGCGATTATGCGGGCGGCAAAAACAGCGGTACAGGACCCCCAGGGTGTAGCCTTTACCACATCCACTCCGTCGAACCTGGAATGGAAATTGGAGGATATTATAGGCGAAGTGAGGCAGGAGCATGAGTATATGCGAAAAAACCCTCCCACATCCCGGTAGCCGCGTTTCCGATTCCGCTGCCGGCAGGGGTCTTACGGCCGGCGCCGGAACAACAGTTGGCAGGGTTTTAGCATGAATTATCTCCTGCTCAATCTTTTTTTGGCAGCCCTCCCCTCTGTGGTATTGCTCTATTACTTTAACCATCGAGACAGGCGCAAACCGGAACCCCTGGGCCTCATTTTTCGAGTGTTTCTTCTCGGAATTGCTATTGTTATTCCCGCCGGGCTCATCGAATTTCTCCTTGATGTTTCGATTGTCACTCCCTCCCCTCTCCTGACTAATTTCTTTAGAGCATTTATCGTAGCGGCATTTGTGGAAGAGGGGCTCAAACTCTTTGTGGTAAAGAACTTTGTCTTTGACAAACCGGAGTTCGACGAGCTTACAGACGGCATTATCTATACAATTACCGCCGGTCTCGGTTTTGCCTTTTTCGAGAACATCTTCTACAGTGTAGGAGGCCCGGCAACGCTCATCCTGCGCGGGTTTACCGCTGTACCTCTCCACGCGGTGGCCTCCGGGATAATGGGTTACTACGTGGGTATAGCAAAGTTTCAAAACGGCGCCGCCACCCACCGGGGACTGCTCTACGCGGTGTTGGTCCACGGACTCTACAACTTTTTCCTCTTCCAGGGCGGTTTTCTCTCCTT
>JBKHFZ010000027.1:0-21602 GCA_046539925.1 Spirochaetaceae bacterium | reverse complement strand
TTCTCCCGGTCGAAGGCGAGAGAGGTTATCGTCCCTGTAACTTCTGGAACGTGAACAAACTCGCCCTCTTGCTCATCAAAAGGTACTTGGTGAGTTACACCAAGAAAACCGCTTTCACCCATTACGTCTCCGCCAATCCAAATCTGACCATAGTTGTCCACTTCGACATCCATCGGCTGGAGACCTAACTCGGTCAAATCCTTCTCTTCCCAGCCGCTTCCGTTGGGGGTTGCGTCGAAATCGTCTAACTGCACAATTTTCGGGCTGCCTCCTGAACCATAATCCGGCACGAGGATTTTTGTGTCGTAGGGGACAAAAGAGTCGAAGGAGATTTCCGTCTTCTCTCCCGCTTTGAGGTCCGCCCTTGAGGTTCCCCGGTAAGTCAGAACAGGACCAACGGAAGAGATATCAAGAAAAAGCTCAAAGAGCACGTTATCCGCCTCGGGGAGGGAGATGACCACCTTGTCGTCGTCTTTGGTAAAAGCCCACTCCTCGTTTATACCGGAGCCGGTTGCCTTGAGCCTTATCCTCTCTATGGTAAAATAGTCGGAAACGTTGTCCAGACCCTTTGCGGAACTCAAATCCAGCTCAGGACTCACCTCGCTGTTAAGCCGCGGCTCCACGTTGCAGGCGGCAAAACCCGCAAGGAGAAGTAAAAAGGAAAAAAGCATTCCCAAACCCAATCTGTTTTTCATCATCTACTCCTTCCAGTAATCGAGAAGCCTGAGAACAAGAGTCGCGTATTCGGGAGCCTGCTCCCTTATAAAATCCGCAACATCCTCCTCGTCGGCGCTGCTCAAGTCCACATCGAACTCCGCGGATATGCTCTCTTCGGCACCGGAAGGCAGGGATAAACCGTCGGTCCCGCTCTGCTCGCCCCCGCTTACCGCCCGAACCTGCCCCAGGTTGTTACTCAGGGTAACAGAGCCCTGCTCGACATTAAGAGTGTAACCGTCGTACTCGAAAACAGTACCCCGCACCGCAGCGGTGGACTGGGGGCTTCGGAGCTTGAAGTTGTTCCGCATACCCTCGGAGGAGCGCACATCC
The DNA here is from genome assembly GCA_046539925.1 of Spirochaetaceae bacterium. Lineage (GTDB taxonomy): Bacteria > Spirochaetota > Spirochaetia > DSM-16054 > Sediminispirochaetaceae > CAYFVU01. Next base: position 20,555 of record JBKHFZ010000027.1, on the reverse strand, counting down.
GCCTTTACCTTGCCCACCCTGAGGTTGAGGGAAGTGTCGATGGTACCCTCCCTCTCTATAAGCTCTTCCAAGTCCATCCGGGTAAGCGCGTCCACCTCTAAAATCGACCCCCCTATGGCGATCTCCGCCTCGGAGTTGAAACCCGTGGAAATAGTGGTGCCCTTTCCTAACTCCATCCCTGTCTCCGCCCTCTGCCAGGAACCGCCGGAAGCCTTGAGCTCCACCTTGCCCTTTGTCTCCTCCACCACCGCGCTTATAGAGAAGAGCTGGAAGGGGACACACAGCAACACAGCAGCGAAGAAAACCGACCTGTACTCCGGAAAGCGTAATATTTTTTTCATATTTATACCTCTTATGCAGCCTCTTAAAAGCTGAACCTCAAATCTGCGCGCAGTACCGTTTGCACGCTCTCCTTGTCCTCGGTAAACACCGCCTTGTTGGGAATAAACACACCCCCTCCAAGGAAGAGCCCTAGATCCGACGTGGGCCTGAATCGCAGATTCACATCCACCTCGCTTCCCAAGTAGCTCTCGCTGGAACTGTAGTCTATACCGCCTTTGGAAATAGCGCCGCCGGTGTTTCTAAAAAATGCAAGTGCGGACAGGGAAGACTGAAACCGCTCCAAAGCACGAACCGCAGTCTCGGCAAAGGGCTGTAAAGACCATGATAGCTCGCCCAGGGAGATATTTCCAATTTCCGGGGAAAAAACCAGCCCCGAGGGGGGAGAGGCGGAGAGTTTTATAAAGTGGCCGGAAATCTCACCATCACCCTCGTAGCCTCCGTAAAAGGAGTCCTGGTCGTTGTCGCCGGAGGAGTAGAGCCCCCTCAGGCTTATCCGGCTGTAGAGAAGGTTTTTGTTGTAGTAGTTGAGCCCGCCCCCGAAGAGGTAGGCGGAAGTGGTATACTCCCCAAAGCCGAAGTTGTGGTAGAAAAAGGTGCTCTGGTAGACCGAAGGGACAATGCGTCCACGGCTTCCTATACCGGAGTGTATGGTGTGTATCTTCCCGTCCTCCGCGTCTTCCGCCTTAAGGTCCTGCTGTAGAACCCCGTTTACAACTATGTCCTGGCCCATGAGAATACCGGGAAGCGTCAGTTTTACCGTCTCTATAATTTTAGGAGAAGCAAGCTCGTAGCCTCCATAGAAGGAGTCCGGAGCGTCGTTTTTGTTTTGCACATCCCCCTCGGTTACGAGAATTGAGGAGGAGGGAATAAAGGAAAGCCCGGTGTAACCGGCACCCGCTTCTATAGAGAAGAGCCTGTGTTCGAAGTTCAGGCGGAATCCGTCCAGAACGTGGTAGAACACGTATCCGGTAAACTCGCCAAAGCCGAACCTGCCGGCCCGGTAGGAGAGGAGGGTGGGACTGCCGGTCCCCCCGCTCTCGCCCAGGATAAAGCGGCCCGAGGCGTAGAGGCTCTGCACATCTGCAAAGCAGGGTCTCTCGGAGGTGTAGCTGTAAGCAGCTCGGCCGTAGAGGCTCAAAGTCTCGGAGAACCGGGACCTCATCCAGAGGGCGGCCTGGGCGGAAGGTTCGATCTTGTCGGTACCAAAAGCGTCAAAATCGTGGAAATCCGAAAATTCCGCCGTCCCCGTGGCCGAGCCCCCCCAGTCCAGGACCGTCTCGGAGAAGAGCATTGGTGAGGGAAGGAGAAACAGGACCAGGGCCGCGAAAATGCAAAGCCGGCGGTTTTTCAAATGTCTCATGACCTATCCTCCTTCCACTGGAGCAGACGCCCGAGGATCTGTACCGCCTCCCGCCCGTCGAGAGATCTGCCGGGGCTCGAATTGCCGGGGATAAACTCGAGAAACCTGAGCTCCCTCGCCGCGTAGCGGGGGCCCGGCAAAAGGGTATACATAATGCCGCCTTTCATGTCGAAGGCCTTCATGAGCATGTGGGAGTACTCCCCCAGGCTAATGGGCTGGTCGGCTGGGCGGGATTTTAAGCTCCACCCCTCGGCGGGAAGAGTTTCCGCGGCTACCTCTACCGATGCCTCATCCGGTATCTCCCCCAAGGATGCAAGGACCATATAGGCGCAGTGGCCGTAGGTGGCCCGTTCCTGCTCCAAAAAACCGTCTATTACTTCGTTAGACTGCGCCGACAAGGCACATACACCTGTTAAAAAAAGGAAGCCCGTTAACAGCCCCGTTACTACTTTTCTATTCATCCGCACCCCCTATATACAACGGCTCACTCCTCAATTATACTAGGTAGTATTAAAAACGCAACAAATATTTACGGTTGTTTTACAGGGGGTACCGATGCGCGGTAAAACTCTATTTCTTCTCCTTATTCCGGTTCTTATAACTATTCTGTTTTCCGCTTTTATCTACCTGCCTTTCTACAGGAATTTCGAGAAACGAATATACGATCTTTTTCTCTCCATCAAGCCGGAGATAGAGGAGGACGAGAGGATCCTGCTGCTGGACGTGGACGACCTCGCCATCTCCGAGGTGGGAGTGTGGCCCTGGAGCAGGGACATTATGGCCAACGGCTTACTTCTGCTCCGGGAGTTCGACGCGCGAAGCGTACTCTTCGATATCGAGTACACGGAGGAGAGCCCGATGGGGGTCAACTCCAGGGTCCTGCGGGAGGAGATACCGGAGCTGTTTGGGGAAGAGTTTTCGGAGATACGGCAGAACATAGGCGGTTTATTCGACGCCCTGGAAGCCGGACAGATACCCATGGAGGAGGCGGGCTCCTACATACAGGACCTGCAGCAGCTTACCGAGGAGTCCAGGGAAGTTCTGCTGTCTAAAGTGCAGGAGATTGCCAGGGACAACGATGAGTACTACGGCAAGATGAACCGCCTTAACGGGAGAACCTTCTTTACCGTGGGTATGCTGCCGGAAGAGGACCCCGCGGTGCCCGACTCCCTTGTAGAGTATGCCCTGGAGAAGGTGGCGCTGGATAATGTAAGCGGCGACAGCTCGAGGCTGAGGGTTGCCGAGGGGATCCGTCCCGCCATACGTCCCATTCTCGAGGGGGCGGTAAGCGCCGGTTTTCCCAATGTAAAGGTCGACGGAGACGGAGTGCGCAGAAGGATAGACCTCCTCATGAAGTACGACGGAGAGTTCTTCCCTCAGCTCGCATTTTCTCCCCTTTTGAGGTGGCTCGGCATGCCCGATGTCGAGGTCAGCTCCGACAAAATCCGCCTGCTGGGGGCGGAACACCCCGATGAAGGAGAGACGGACATAACCATCCCCCTTACAGAAGAAGGGCACGTGCTTATTAACTGGCCCCATAAGGGCTACAGCGAAAGCTTCCGCCACCTGAGCTTTTACGAATTGGTCTACAACAGAGAGCTCGAGGAGAGACTCATAGGCAACTTGGAGATAATGGAGGAGGCGGGTTACCTGTCCTACCACGAGGGGGATTTCGCGCCCATGGATGCCTACCGCTACGCCGAAGATATAAAACAGGAAGTCCTGGAGGGTGGAGATCCCGAGCTAATGGAGGAGTATGCCGAGGTGCGGGCTCAGTTTTTCCCCGAGGTGGGGAAATTCTTGAATGGCCCTGCCGAGGAGACCATAGACGATGAGATAGAGCGTATTCTCTCATCGGGAGAGGATTCGAGCCGGCTAGACGAGGAGACCGCAGAGTCCTACCGGGAGATACGCGAAGAGCTGCCGGAGGTCTTTGGGGCGAGCAGGGATGTCTACGGAAATATTGCAAAGTCCAGAGAGAGGCTATCCGAGGCGGTAGACGGCTCCTTTTCCATAATAGGCCATGTAGGAACCTCAACAACGGATATTGGGGTTACCCCCTTTGCGGAGGAGTACATGAACGTGGGCACCCACGCATCGCTGGTAAACACTATACTGCAGGAGAACTTTATCGACGAGCTGCCGGAGTGGCACTCCATGCTCCTGGCCCTTGCCGCCTCCATCCTCGTGGCCCTTATTATCTGGAGGATGAGCCCCTCCCTCTCCATCCTTACGGGAGTGCTCTTTCTTTTTCTGGTGGTGGGGGCCGACCTCGCGGCATTTGTCGGGACCGGGGTGTACCTGCCGCCGTTAATTCCCGCCTCCTCCATCTTCTTTACTATTGTTGCCATTACGGTTATCAAGTTTATCCGGGAGGCAAAGGACAGGGTCTACATTAAAAACGCCTTTAGCCACTACCTCTCTTCGGACGTAATAAACGATCTGCTCTCCGACCCGGACAAGCTCTCTTTGGGGGGAGATAAAAAATACCTCACAGCCCTGTTTACCGATATTAAAGGCTTTTCCACCATCTCCGAGAAGATGGATCCCTCGGATCTGGTGAGTCTGCTCAACGAGTACCTTACGGAGATGAGCGATATAATAATGGACCAGCGGGGCACCATAGACAAGTACGAGGGAGATGCGATTATCTCCTTTTTCGGTGCCCCCATAGAGTACGAGGACCACGCCGCGCGGGCCTGCAGCTCGGCCATCCTGATGAAAAAGGCGGAGGAGGAGCTGAACAACCGTTTTATATCGGGGGGTATTATCCCGACTCCGGTATTTACCAGGATAGGAATAAACACCGGCGAGATGGTGGTGGGAAACATGGGCACCGCGCGCAAGATGGACTACACCATTATGGGCAACTCGGTAAACCTTGCCGCACGCCTCGAGGGGGTTAACAAGCAGTACGGTACCTGGATTCTTGTAAGTGAGCCGACCTTTAACGAGGCGGGCAGCGAGTTTGCCGCGCGGAGGCTCGACCGTGTGCGGGTTGTGGGCATTAACGAGCCGGTACGCCTCTACGAGCTGCTGGATGAACGGGGATCTCTCTCCCCTCATGTGGGAGAAGCCATGGAAATATTCGAAAAGGGTCTGGAGGCTTTCGAGAAAAGGCAGTGGAAGGAGGCTAAAAGAATCTTTTCAAAAGTCCTGGAACTGCTTCCGGAGGACGGGCCGTCGAAATTTTACATTACCCGCTGCGATAAATTTATCTCCAAGGCTCCCCCGGAGAGCTGGGACGGCGTGTTCAACCTCGACCTCAAGTGAGCTTTACGTAAAAATATTAAGGAGGATGTGTGTGGCAGATAATGGAGAGAGGCGGGAAAGTTCGAACAGGAGAAACCGAAAGAGAGTAGAGGCGGAAGGATGACCCAGGAGCTCGTCTATATAAAAGCGATAGATCCTTCCCACGGGCGCATAAGTTTTATGTTCGAATCCGGCAGCACGCCGGAGCTGTACCGAAGCATTATCTGCAAGGCGCTCAGAGAGTAGCGATTTCCGGCCTGCCGAAAGAAGTTAACCCTCCTCCATCCACCCCTCGAGCTCGCTTTCCAGGGAAGTAAACTCTTCCCGTAGCCGGCGTGTTAAAGCTTCTCTCCCCTTTTTCCTGCTCTCCGGGTGTTCGACAAAAGTTCGGTCTCCCCGGAGGGGCTTGCCGATTAGAAGATGAGCCCCTTTCTTCTTCAAGGTAAAGCGGCTGTTGATATTTCCCCCCTCAAAGCGGTTGACCACATCCAGAAGATTGAGGAGAAACTCTATCCTCCGCAATAGCCCCGGTTTGTCCAAGTAGGAAAAATCGATATATTCGAGGATATCGGCCAGCTGGATGTGGCGTCCCAGTACCAGAGCCTGCAGCGCCCGGTAATCCGCCCGGTTTTTATCCAAGGGAGAGAGCTTTTTCGGATCGATATCCTCCCGTTGGAAGCTTTCCATAACCCAAAACCGAAGACCGAATATCCTCTCCAGGGTAGTTCCCGCAGGAAGTCGGCCGAGGGAGGCCTCTGCGCAGCGCAAAACTGTCTCGCACATGGCATTATATCGCTCCTGCAGATCGGAGGGTTTCAAGATTTCCACCACCCTGTTAAAAATACCCGGATAGTCGGATGCGTAGTGTGCCTCAAGTTTTTCTATAAGTGCGCGGGAGAGACCTTCGATTGCATCATCATGCCCTTTTCCCAGCTTTTTTACAGAGAACTGTAACTGTTCTGCCAACTTCTCTTCCAGGTTGCGGCAGCTTTCTTCCATATTCCTTTCGGGCAGGTATCCAATCGATATGGGCAAGATGGTAACGGCGCCGCTTTTACCCTCCTTCATCAAACCCGAGTATGCCCAGTCCGGCAGAGTTGCCGCTCCAGGCACCAGGGGGGCTGTTTTAAACATGTGATACGACACCTGCCCTTCCGGGGCAAAGGCCAGGGGGAATCTTCCGGATACAAGGGTCCTTCGTATGGTCTCCTGACTCTCCCGGTCCAACCTGGTATTGACAACAGGGATACCCCCAATTCTCGGAAAAAGCCAACGAGTACTCGCCCCGGCCCAGTTGAGCACATCCTTTCCGTAGAGGAAATGGACATGGGGGCTCCTCTCCAGGGGAATCCCCTGCTTCCGGCACCAGAGGGGAAGCTCCCGCAGAATGAGCCGAACCATTACCGGTGCATCTTCCTTTGCTGCGTGGCGAAACATGATAACAAGCCGCTCTTCTCCCTCCTCAAAGCGTCTGTAAGCCCCCGCCAGGCGCTCCATACCCCGGTAATCGAGCCGGGAAACCTGTTCGGCCCACTTGAGGTAGGGTACTGCCAACAGCTTTAGCAGCGCTCCGGCGTATGGCTTGTAGTTCGGGGCGAGAAATCCGCCCCCCCTTTTCGCCTCCGGCGGTTTTCCCTTTCTCATCACGTTTCCCCGGGGATCTTGCCGGTTTTCATCATGGTATCGTAGTATCCCCTTGTAATGGGATAAAAAGCCAGTATCACGATTCCGGAGATATAGAAGAGGGCCGGTACGGGACCGCAGAGCAGACGGATTCCGATTCTGGCAATCGGCTCGAGTTCCACCTCCGGGGTGTATCTGAAGATGTCCAGGAGAAATCCGCTAATAGCCAATGCTACGGCCTGACCAATCTTTGAACCGAAGGTCCAGAGGGAGGAAAAAACTCCCTCCCGCCTTATGCCGTTCTTGAGGGCATCGTACTCCACCACATCGGGGAGGATAGAGTGGGGCATTACATAATGGGTGGAAAGGCCGATACCTGAGAAGGCCATAAGAAGAAAAGCGAAAAGGATTTTCCCCTCTCCGCCCTGGAAGGAGAAAACAAGGACCCCCAGGGTGACAATTCCCATACCCGTCATGTACGCCTTTTTTTTCCCGATCCTCCTGCTTATTCCTACCCAGACCGGAATAAAGAGCAGGCTGGTGACCAGAAGAGAGAGAAGTGCCCCCTGAAAGAGCGCCTCGTTACCGTAGATGTATTTAAAGAAATAGAGCAGAGATCCCTGAACAACACTGGTCCCCCCGATAAAGAGCACCCAGGGCAGGAGGGCCTGGAGAAACACCTTCATTCCCAAAGTGTCCATATAGGTTTTTAGAAAGCCCTCTCCCTTTTCGGCTACGGTACGCCGCGGTTCCCGCACCGCCCAGACGGTGATCATTGCGGAAGCGAAAATTATAAAGCCGGTAATACCGCCCATGGCAAACCACCCTGTCCGCCCCCCTCCAAAGGCGTCGATAAAGGGAAGTACTGCCCCCGCTCCTGTCAGGGTCCCCACAACGGCGAAGGACATTCTGAAACCTGTAAGCACGGTACGTTCATCGAAATCGCTGGACAGTTCGGGAAGGAGGGCAGCGTAGGGGATGTTTACCAGGGTATACGCCAGTCCGAGAAAACAGAAGTAGAGGGTCATCAACACGAAGAGAGGCAGGGTCCCCTCTACCGGGGGATCCGAAAACATAAGCATCATCCCCAAAAAGCACCCTATTGCACCAACAAACATATAGGGCCGTCTCCTTCCCCATCTGCTTACTGTACGATCGGAAAGGTAGCCGGTAACGGGATCGGTTACCGCGTCCCATATCTTTCCTATCATGAGGGCGGTTCCCGCCAGGGACGCAGGAAGTTTAACCACATCGGTAAAGTAATAGAGCAGGTAAAAACCGATGATGGTAAAAAACATATTTCCCCCCAGATCCCCGACTCCAAACCCGAGGCGCACCCGCATATTTGTCTTCTTCAAGCTCTCTTCTCCATGTTGTCGTTGTATTTACTCTTTGGTAATGACAGTATAGTACAGATTGGAATCTCCATGCCACTGGAACTTGATCATTTCCCCTTTTTCCCTGTCTCCTCCTTATCCTCCCGGCTCCCCGAATCGAATACAATGGTGGTTCCCTCTATGTTCACCACATCCCCGTCGCTCAGCTTTCGTGTGCCGCTTATTCTGCTGTTATTTACGGTAATGTTGCCCTCTCCTGCCAGGGTATAGTCACCGCTCTTTTCGTCATACATGACGGTGGCGTGTTCCGGCTTGAGGGAGGGCAGCCCGCTTATGGTCAAGTCGGCCCTCTCGCCGCCGCCGATTACGGTCTTCTCCTGGGTAAGGGGGATGGTAGAGGAGCTTACCTTTGTTCGGTAACCGGGCTGAATAATCTCCAGGGCGGCATTTTTCCGCAGTTTGCGGTAGCGCAGTACCAGCAATAAGAACCACAGCAGCAGAGCAGCCGCAATCAAGAGAAGAATCAGAGAGGGGTAGGGCTGAACGGGAATTCCGAACAGCGTCCCGGCGTAGTAGTAGCGCTCGGCCTCAGCCTGCTGCCGACCCTTTTCAAATTCCACCTTCACATGCGTGCGGTCGGTGGGAATCATGGCTGCCCGGTAGGTAAGGCGGTACTCATCTTCAATTTTCCGTTTAATATCCTGGTACACGGTTGCAAGTTCTTCTTTGTCTCGAGCGTCGTAGACATTCCCGCCGGTAGTCAAGGCCATTTGGCCGAGGTTTTGGTCCCGCTCTATACCAAAATGGATCGCGTACAGGGTAATTCCCTCCTTTTGAAAGCTGTCGGTCACCCCCTCCGGTTCGAGCAGCTCCGTGCCGTACTCGGGATGGGGGGTCTCGGAATGCTCGTAGTAGGGATAGTTCTCTCCATCCGAGAGTACTACCACCGCTTTGCGCCCCCGGTATCCTGCCATTCGGGAGACGGAGTCGTCCAGAGAGTGGTACAGCTCGGTGTAGGCCTGTTCGCGTTCCGGTCTGCGGATAGACCCCAGCAATCCTTCCAGGGTGCCGGGATCTTTGAGAGCTTCCGAGTGCAGGCTTAAGTCGGTATTAAATGAGGCAAAGGAAACTACGTCGTTAGGATTAAAAGAGCGGTTGATAAACTGCCGAAGGGCCTCTTTGGCGTGGGTAATACGCATTTTTTCCCTGTCGTTGGTGGATTTTCCATCGAGGGTATCGTACATACTGCCGGAGTTGTCTATTAACAGCAGGATATGGATGCCCTGCTCCTTGTTCGGCTGCTCCGCGAGCTCTTCGATTGTGGAAATCTCCGTGTAGTCTTCTCCCTCCGCCGATTCGTATACGGTAAAGTTCTCTTTTTCCAGGCCGGCGATGGAATTGCCCCGTCCGTCGTGTACGCTTAGATACAGGTCTACCCTTTGCGAAAGCAGCAGAGAGGAGCTGTCTACTTGCGATATTGTAAGCGATTGCGCCTCCAGCCGACCGGCCTGAGATCCAAAGCCCAGGCCCAGCAGAATACCCAGCATAACCGAAAAAGCCCTTATTTTAATTCTCATCGTTTTACTCCTGCCTGCTCTAAAAATTACTCTGTCCTGAAAAACAGCTTGGCCGATCCAACCTGGATAACATCTTCGTACTTGAGCAGTTGTTCCCTCTCTACCGGCTGTTCGTTTACGTAGATTCTACGGTCGGCATCCAAAGCGCTGGGAGAGACGCCGCTCTGTTTCTCCCCCTTTTTTACACCAATGTGCTGAATATACACATCCTTCCCGCTTACCCTGAGGCGGGCGTGTTCCGGGGCCACCTGAGAGTAGCCGTCCAAAACAATATCGTTTTTTTTGTCGCTGCCGACGCTCACACGGTTTTGCGTAAAACTGTACTCTTTTCCCCGTCGCGGGCCGTTCAAAACCCGCAGTATTCCCAAGGATACCCCCCTCTCGAGGAGGGAGTAACAGATTCCTGTCAACAGTCCGAACAACGCCACGCCTACCAATCGGGTATAGAGAAGTTCAGGATAGAGGGTCCGCAGGTATTCGATACTTGCTCCGCCGAGGGCTCCCCCAAAAAAACCGCCCCCAACACCCACGAGGGTTTTCTTGACGGAGCGGGCCCGCAGCCCCTCCGACGCGCCTACAGCAATACCCAGAATGGCCCAACCGACAATTTTGGCCAGAGGGACGGCAACGAGCTGCTGATCCTGGTATGAGGTCAAAGCCTGCCGGGCAACCAAAAAGAGTACCCCCTGACCGGCCAAAAAACCGACAATTCCTCCCGCCGCTCCGGTGGCCGCTCCCATCAGGGTGCCGCGAATAATTTTCCCCCTCTCCTTGGAGGTAAGCCCCTCTCCGCTTCCGAAGAAGGCTCCCATTATTATGCCGAACAGCGCTCCCTGGGCCAGACTGAAGAGAAAGTAGCTTGGAAAGAGGTGCTGATAACTGAGTATGAGCTCCATCAGGGGCCACGCGGCAACTCCGGCCAGCAAACCCACAATAGATATAACCATTCGTCTTAGTGCTGTCGACATGAGCTTCTCCTTTTACTCTTCAATCGGGCTGAGCCGCGGATTGACCACCAGCACATGCTGCTCGGGACGGATCAACAGGCTGAAGGTCTTGGGATTATACCCCGGGGCGCTAAAGTGAAAGCGGTACACCCGGCCCGTCTGAAGGCTTTCGGCAAGCTCCGGGCTCCACGGCTGTTGTGTGCCATCCATCTCGACCTCGATACTGGTTAAGCCGGTTATGTTCTTCCAGTTCGAGCGGTCCTGGACAAAAAAGTCTACCTCCAGCGGGAGGTCCCGCTGTTCGCCGTAATAGAACTCCAGCGTACGCCCCTCTCTGGTATTGATGTTCCCTCTCTGACCGGTCCTCGGTTCCAGATAAAAGCTTTTCCAGTGCAGGGTATTTTCAATTTGGAGTTTTACCCTATACTCGTCCTCGGGCAGATACAACTTCCGGCTGCGAAACCGCAGGGTCTCTCCCTCTTTGCGCGTAACTCGGGTAAAACGCAAAGGTTCCATATCCATCTCTTCGGCGTTGTCGCCGGTATCCGTATACAGCCAGGCGCGGATGTAGTAATCCTCCGCCGGCTTGTAGCTTTCGTCTACCTCTACCTGAAAGCTCAGCGCCCCGTACTCATCCGGCTCTATCCACTCGTGGTAGTACCCAAGGCTGTAGAGGATTCCCCCCGCAGCCCCAAGCAGTACCAGGATCGCAGGAATTGTGACAAGTGCCTTTTTTATGGGTGAGCGGCGTCTGGGGGTCAGGGGCTCCACCGTTTTTCCGCCAACAGCCTGCTTCAGCTGCAATCGGTAGGGCTCGAGCCGCCTCCGTCTGAAGAAACCTTCGAGCAGGGTGAGCACCTCCTGCAGGTCTTGAAATCGCCGCGCCCGTTTGGGGTGCATGCTCTTTTTGATGATTTTGCGGACCGGCCTGTTTACCTTGGGGTTGTACCTTTTAGGGGGTGGGTGCTTTCCCTTCTGGATAGCGGAGACCAGATCGGCGGAGAAACCGCCGGGGTACGGTTTTTTTCCTGTTACCATTTCGTAGAGCATAACTCCTATGGAGTATATGTCCGCTCGCAGGTCCACATTTTTTGTGTTTTCAAACTGCTCCGGCGCCATGTAGGCCGGAGAGCCGAGGGTCATGCCCTCCCGGGTCAAACCGCTCTCGGAATCTTCCGAGGAGGTGGCAATCCCGAAATCCGCCAGCTTTACCTCGCCCCGTTTAGACAGCAGTATATTGGCAGGTTTAATGTCCCGGTGTACCACTCCACGGTCGTGGGCGTATTTGAGGGCACGGCAGGCCTGATACAAAATGTAGAGGGCCATCTCGTTGGGAAGGTAGCGCTCCCGGCGGATAAGTTGTTCCAGCGAAAGCCCGTCAATGTACTCGAGAACAATATAATGGGTGCGCCCCTCCTTGAAGTGGTCGTACACATCGACAATATTGTCGTGGCGAAAATCCATCAGCAGGCGGGCCTCCCGACGAAAGCGCTCGACAAAATCGGGGTTTCCGCGGAGGGTAAGCTTTTTGAGGATAACCGGACGCTCGAGGGTAGGGTGGACCCCTTTGTACACGGCTCCCATCCCGCCCTGGGCTATAAGTTCGCTTATTTTGTACTTTCCGATACTCTCGGGTACTTTTGCCATACTAGTCCTCCGCTCTCAATACCGCTTCTTCGTCGTGGCTTATTTCACGTATATCCTTCCCCGGGTCCGGGGGGATTCCCGGCTGCAGCAGGGCGAAGCTGCAGGTTTCGGGATTGTGCAGCTGCACGTATCTATCCTCGGCCCGCAGGCCGTACGTGCCTTCCACAGGACGGTGGCCGCCGAAATAGCGTGCCTGCTCGGGACTGCTGCAGTAATCGGCAATCATCCGGTGTACGCTTCCCTCCTCGGCCCCGTCATTCGGTGTCCAGGTAAGGCCCAGCACCACATCATCGTACTGCCGGTAACGAATTACCTCTTCCCTTGTAAAATAGCGCTGCGGCTCTGCGTGGGACACCATAAAGGTTCCGTCTGCAGCCAAGAGGGGTAACTCGTGTTCCATTTCGGCAAAGGAGGAGAGAAACTCCTCTCCGTAAAACTTGAGAACCCACTCCTTTACCATCTCCCCCTCAAAGGCAAATTTTCTAAAGGGATGGTTCCCTCGGCCCTCCTCATTCAGGATGTTCTCGTGGTTCCCCTTGAGAAAATGAAAAGAGTCGGGCCTCATGACCTTCAGCTGCATCACTATCTCCATCAGGCTCAGACTCTCCCGCATCTCCTCATCCATTGCCGCGTGGCGATGATACTTCCCGGTAAACTCCTTAAAGGCCTTTTTCCAGCGCTGCGCCGCCCTGGACTCTCCGTGAAACCCGTCGCCCACACAGACCATCTGCAGTTCTCCCCGCTTTAGCAGTTCTGCCGTGGTTGGGTTCGCCGGCAGACCCTCCGGCCGGTAGGCGAGCACCTGAAGCAGAAACCAGGGGCGCGCGTGCAGGTCCGGCACCAGTATGGTCGGCCGGTCGTTGAGCCTCAACAGCCCCCCTGGGCGATTACGCTCGTCCCGGGGACGATACAGGGGATCTTCGTTCCGCAGTATTTCCGTGGTGTGGTGTACAAGAGCAGTGTAGGCCTCCCTCTCCGGAAGGCCCGCACGCTGAGCTATCTCGATGAGCCGCTGCATCCTACTCCTGAATTATTGTTTTGTTAACTTCGATAAAATCGTCGGCAAGAATCTGGGTCATCTCGGCCAGCTGCTCTTCCTGCTCTTCATCTTCCATCTCTTCGACAATTACTGCAATTTTGAAAATGGGAGAACTCTTTTTGATAGGCCCGTTGGTAAAGCGTGCACCTTCGTCGATAATTACGTCTTCCGCCAGATCTGATCCATCGGCCTCCGCGGATTCGGGAACGTCGTTGCGAACTCCTATGCTGTGGTAGGCAATAAACCGGCCCTCCTCCCCCTTGGGCCCCAGGTTGATAAGACTGCCCGAGTAGGTCATCAAAAGCGCGCCGCGTTCATCCTCGGCGTCAAAATTTTCGACCATCTCCATATCCCGCTCCGCTGCCTGTCTCTCAAAGGTGTTAAGCTTCTCTTCCCAACCCCGTTCGAGGATCTCTAAAGACTCCTCGGTGTCGGGTAAGCCGGCGGTTTTTACCAACTGCTGTATGTGCTGTCTTATTTTTTCTGAAAAATCTTCCGTTCCCATATCTCTTTCTCCTTTTCCCGAGATTGATTGTGGTGATGCTTCCGCATCGCTACACATTTGAATTTAGTACCCATAGGGAAGAAAGACAAGGATTTTTCATTTTAAACAGCAATAAAGAAACTTGTAAAATTTCCCGCGACAGGTGTACAATGGTACCATGAAAGTAACACGCGAACAGATCGACAATCTCCCGGCGGAAATAAGGGAGCATTTACAGCTCTTAGTACGGGAAAATGAGAATTTAATCGAGGGGGGCGAAGAAGAAGCCTTCGAGCGTTTAGCCGCCGCCTGGATCGAAAAGGAGAGGCTCTTTACGGGTCAAACAGAGGCCCTGGATATGGAGCCTGCCGAGGAATGTGCCGAGGATGCCGAGGAGGGGGTGCTGCTGCTGACCAACAGCGGATCTTTGCTTAGCCTGTGGCCCGCCCGCGACGGGCGGAGGGAGATGGAATACGCCAGTATCCCCCTTCGCAGGGATGTACCGGAAATTCTGCGCGGGTTGGACGTGGCTATAGACGGGGCAATTCGGCTCGGCAGTCCGGCTCGAGTCCATGACGGGCCTCTTAAAAAGACGTCCCCCGTGTATAGAATCGCCCGTTTCTCCGCCGCCCTGGGCAGAGAAGAGCAGGGGAAGCGCATCCGCGAGGCCACCATCTTTCTTACCAACGGTTTTGCCCGCATCAACAAGCAGACCCGTGCTCCGCAAAATGCGGATGTCGAGCACTTTAACAAGCAATCCATCGTCGCCTACATTGCCCAGCGCGGCGACCTGACCCGGAGAGAGGTCAAGCAGGTAATCGATGATTATCTGTATATGATAGAGAGCGGTCTGCTCCTCGGCGAGTCGGTCAACCTCGGTCGTCTCGGACGCCTTTCCGTAAAGCAGCGTCCCCCTCAAAAGGCTCGGGTAGGTCGGAACCCCGCCACCGGCGAAGAGATGACTATTCCCGCCAAACCTGCACAGGGGGTTCCAAAAATCTCCTTTTCCAGCTACATCAAGCAGCGGGTCGCCGAAATGGAGCTGGATGAAGAAGAGTCTTAAGGGTCGGCCATTATATCTGCCTCGAAACAGTGGGATGAGTACTCAGAACAGGATATTTTTTACCGCCTTGTAAAAAATCGGTTGAGCCGGGGATACGTTTTTTATATTTTAATAGTATGGACAACAAAAGCGATTACCAAATAGAGAGTTTTTCGGAAATAAAAGGACGAATAAGAGATATCATTTCATCTGCGGAGCGCGGTTTTGAGGATGGTCTGATCGGGAAGTTGCGTGAGCTCCATGATCAGCTTCCGGAGGACGTGGATTCCGGCAGAGGTGTTCAGCACGCTACACGGGAGAAGCTCAACGCGGTACTCCAGGAGGCCCCGATAGGTATATGCATTACCGACAAACACGGGATCTACCAGTATGTAAACCCCTTCTATTGCCGTTTCTACGGCTACCGGGAGGACGAACTTTTGGGAGAACACTTTACAAAGGTAGTCCACCCTGACGAGCGCGACATGTTTATCGATCTCCACGACCGATTTATGGGTCGGAAGTACGAGCTCAGCGGAGAGTGGAAGGTTCGGAACAGCAAGAATCAGGAGAAGAGCATTTTCGCCAACGCGGCCTACCTTGTTGATGCCGACGGAGAGCCTCGAAAGGTTACCTTCGTGATAGATATAAGCGAGAGAAAAAAGATGGAGGAGAATAAAGAACGGGTCGAGCGGATTGTTCGCCACGATTTGAGGAACCCCCTCAACGGAATTCTCGGAGGGGTGCAGCTTCTAATGCAGGAGACGACGGATGAGCAGCAGAGAAGCTACCTTACATTGATTCAGGATGCCGGTATGCAGATGCTGCATATGTTGGAGAACTCTTTTTCATACCTGCAGATGGAGAATGGTACCTACCAGCCCCAATTCGAAACTTTCTCCCTCGAAGAGTTGATAAAGATAGTGAGCACCGAGGTGGAGTCCTACGCCGCACAGTACGGAGTAAAACTGAACTTTAGCTGCAACGGCCATAGCATCGCAGAGACCGGGGAGCATCCGATGCGGGGCGAGAAGCAGCACCTCGCCGGGATGCTCGGCAACCTGATACGCAACGCCATAGAAGCTTCCTCGAGGGGAGATACGGTGGATATTGCCTTTGTCCATGCGGATGAGGTACGGATCGATATTCACAATTCGGGAGTTATACCCAGAGAGATTCGTGATAACTTCTTCGATCGATATGTTAGCTATGGTAAAGAAAACGGGATGGGACTCGGCACCTATACCGCCAAATTGATAGTCGACTACCACGAGGGGAATATAGATTTTCGAAGCAGTGAAACCGGGGGAACCCACGTGCTGATTCGGCTTCCCTTATAGAGGGCGTACCTGCGGGGTGGAGCTACTCAAAGAAAACCCGGTTTTTCTCATACAGCTTGTCAGAGAGAAGATCCTTTAGCGCCGCTCTTACCGGCTGTTTTTCGAGCCCCGGCAGGTGGCCTCCGGTAACCGCGTGGGAGAGCAGCACCATATTCTGCATTCGTGTCTCTACAAGGTCTTCCTGGTAGACGCGCTCAACCCTTAAGTTCCGCTGTTGTGCAAGAGCCTCGATGTCTTCGAGGCTCACGTCCGCTGCCTCGCCGAGGCGGACAGGCAGGGTCTGCCAGTAAGCATCGTAGTAGATTAAAAGGCCGCCGGGGCGAAGGTAGTCCCGGGCGCCGCGCAGCGCTTCGGTGCGCTCCAGGGCAAGCACGATATCCACCTTGCCCGGCTCGTTGAGGGGGCTGTAGACGCCGTTACCCACACGAATATGGGAGCGGACGATACCGCCCCGCTGTGCCAAGCCGTGGGTGTCCACAGCTCGGACCGGATAGCCCGCGTGGTCGTACGCCCGCAGGACAGCTTCGCTCAATAGTCCGATCCCCTGTCCCCCGACCCCGCAGAGGTAGATGTGTATACGATCTGTTTTTATCTGCTCGATATTTCCGGCTGCTCCTGTGGAACGTGTTATGTCTGTACTCATTTTTTCTCTCCCTCCTCGAGTTCGATAGCATGTACGGGGCAGGTCTGCAGACACGAGCCGTCGCCTATGCACAGATCCGGATGGACTGTAACGTGCCCCTCAGGGTGTCGTACAAAGCTCGGACAGGCAAAAAGTTCAACACAGTGGTGGATTTGTCGGCAGGTCTCCTGATCTATTGTTGCCCTGGATTTGATCTGCCCGCCGGCGCGGCGACGTTCCCGGGTAAACTTGAGCATGCAGGGGTGTCGGGCGATTACGGCGGTAAACCCATCTATCTCCATTGCCTCCTTGACCATCTCCCCAAGGCGCTTCTGGTTGTAGGTATCTGCCTCGTCGATGTGCTTTACCCCCAAGCCTTCCAAGACCGAGCGGACAGTTACTTTGGTTCCCTTTCCTGCATGGGTGGTTTTGCCGGTTCCGGGATGGTCCTGATGTCCGGTCATGGCTGTGGTGTCGTTGAGCATCACGATTAAGGTGATATTGTGATCGTTGTAGACGGCGTTGGTAATACCCGGTAGACCGGCATGGAAGAAGGTCGAATCCCCTATAAACGAAATAACCTTCCGGGAGTCGTTAAAGAGGCTCAGCCCCGCACCGGTACCGGTCGAGTGGCCCATAGAGAGGAGTACCTGACCCAGTTTGTACGGCGGGAGGGCTCCGAGGGTATGGCAACCGATATCGGCAACACTAATCGTATCCTCCGGGATTACCTTGCCAACGGCATGAAAGGCGCTGCGATGGCCGCAGCCGGGACACATCTGGGCAGGTCGATCGGGTACGAAAGGCTCCTCCTCAAAGAGCGTCTCGGATGCTGGAGGTATTAACTGCGGCAGACGACGGCTCACGATCTTTCCGGTTTTTGCCGGGGTGTACTCACCAATTAAGTCTTCCCGATTGGCTTTGCCGTATATTTTTACCCGGATGTTTTCGTCAAAGGCGACGGCCTTGAGTTCCCCCTCTATAATCGGGTCCAGCTCTTCGAGAACAAGGATCTCCTCGTGGCTGCGGCAAAATTCCGCAAGCAGATTTTTCGGTAAGGGATAACTCATTGCAAGCTTGAGTATGTCCGGCCGCGTTTCCACATCGGAAAGGATGTCGAGGAGCGAATAGTAGGGCAGACCGCTGGTGATAATTCCAACCTGGCTATTGTTGTTATCCTCTATTCTGTTAAAGGGAGACTCCTCTGCGTAGGAGGCTATCCGGTCCAGCTTCTCGAGGGCCCGCTGTTTCAACGCAATGGCCTTCTCTGTAAGGGGAATGTACGGTCCGTTATCCGGATCAAAGCGTGCCGTGGAGTCTACTTCCCGCGGAGTGTACGGGCCAAAGGAAACCTTCGCCTTGGCGTGGCAGATATGGGTGGAGAGCCGGAGAATTACCGGCATACGCATTTTTTTGGATATGCGAGCCGCCTCCCGGTACATCTCGTAGACTTCCTGGGGGTCTCCGGGTTCGAAAACAGGACAGTAGGCCATCCGCGCGTAGTGGCGATTGTCCTGCTCGTTTTGGGAAGAGTTGGCCCCCGGGTCGTCGCCGAGGATAATAACCATTCCCCCGATCAACTCCATCATCGGCAGCTGCACGAAGGTATCCGCCGCCACGTTGAGCCCTACGCTCTTGAAGAACACCGTAGAGAGGTGTCCGTTTACCGAAGCGCCAAAGGCGAGTTCCGTGGCAACCTTTTCGTTTACGGAAAACTCGAAGTAGAAGGGGCGCTTATCCTCGGGAATTGCCGTTATCGCAGCCCCTATTTCGGGGGTAGGTGAGCCGGGATACGCGCTAATTACCTCCGTCCCTTCTTCCACCATGGCGCGGACCACCGCGTAGTTTCCCATTACTATTTCACGAAAAGGTGTCTGCGTAAGCAGCAGTGTGGCGAGTTCTTTCATTACAATCCTCCCTTCACTTTAAAAAGCATACACCCACAGTAAATATTTTCAAGAGGATAGAACGGATACAGAGCTTATGAAGTTTCACACGAAAATACCCGTAATCTTTGAAAAATTTGAGGTGATATACAAATAGACGGAATCAGGCTTCCATGAGCGTGAGCCCAAAAGAGGTAAAGGGAGCAAAATCTTCCGCGTTCTCCGTTGCCAGGACCGATTCGGAGATGATAGCTGCCGCGGCCACCATAGCATCCACCCGCAATGAGCGCTTACGGCCACAACGGTTGAAGAGCCGGGCAGCTTGCCGGGCGTGGGCGGGGGAAAAGGGGAGAATCTGTTCTTCCAGGATAGATGAGACCAGGATAACAGCTTCCTCGTCAACCGGCCCGCAGAGAAATTCGTACCAACAGATTGAGGAGGTACAAAGTTCTTCTTTCTGCTGTATCCATTTTTTTACCTGTCCTGCCTCATCAGACCCTACCACGAGGAAGCGGATGAGGTAATTCGTATCCAGAAGAATCACCAGTTTCTACCCCAAAAAGAACGGTTATCTCTCACTTCGGCGAGGTATTCCTCCGCCTTTTCTGCCGCTATTCCTCCTTTTTTGTGGTATGTTTCTATACGCTCTATTTTTAGCTCTTCCGTCTCGTTAACCTTCTCTTCAGCGAGAGCAACTGCTCTGCGTACCACCTCTGCTTGGGAAATATTCATAAGGCCTGCCAGCTTCTTTATTCTTTGGACCGTCTCCTCGTCTAAAGCGAAAGTCGCCCTTTTGCTCATATATGACATACCATAATTATGTACCATAATTATGGTATCGTCAAGAGCTAATGTGAGTGAAAGCAAAAAAGTGACCTCGGATAAGTGATCACATAATGCGATTGCTTCAATATTTCAATACCTAGAGTCCCTCATTCGGCGTTAGTTCATCCACGGAAATCTGGGTATGTATAGGATTGCGCTTAATACGTCGGGCTCGTTTCTCGTTGTACATTCGTATGTCGGCTTGTGTGATCAATTCGTCGATCGTTGTGCCGTCCTCCGGTGTCCGTGCGATGCCGATGCTTAATTCCAAAAGTATATGTTGACCGTCGAAAATAATAGGCTTTTCGAAGAGGGCGCGGATTTCATCGGAAAATGGCTCTGCAGAAAGCGAATGGTCTACTATAGCCAAAAACTCGTCTCCGCCGATCCGGCAGAGATCGAGGGAGGAAAGGAAATGCCTTTTTACTCTATCGGCAAAGCCTGTAAGCACCGCGTCTCCTGCCCGATGACCCATTGTGTCGTTTATCTCCTTGAAGCGGTCGAGATCGATGTAAATGAGAGAGACGGTCGCGTCTGCGCCGCCGGTATCGCCGTTCACACTCTCGAGAAGTTGGTTGAGTTTTTCATAGGCATACTTCCTGTTGTAGAGTCCCGTGAGGTTGTCTGTATAGAGCAGAGAGTGTATCTCCTCTTCCCTGCGTTTACGTTCGGAAATGTTGTTGAAAATTACGTACGAACCGACCCTGTCGTCTTCGATATTTATAGGGAAGGCGAGGATCTCCACTTGTCGTAATGCTCCCGACTTACTCAGGCGTTCAGAGTCGAACTTGAGAGAAATCCCATCGTCTAAGACCCGCTGGGCATTGCGCCGGGCCTCCTCCCGTTGGTTCTCCGGTACCAGGATGTTGATCAAAGACTCTCCGCAGACCTCCTGTCGCGTAAATTCGAAGAACTGTTCAAAGGGGGTATTTATGTCGATGACAACTCCGTGATTATCGAGAACCACAATCGAATCCGGTAGCGCGTTGAAGACTTCCCTTCCATAAACGGATTCGATCGACATCTCCTCGTAGAGGGATTCTCCACTTAAACGACATATTTCAAGGAGGTAGAGCCCCTCTTTTTTATCAATAAGGGTGGGTGTAATTTCAAGCGCGAGTGGACGTTCCTCCGAATCGACGATCTGGCGGGAGGTCTTCTCGTTACGTTCTATTATCTCATGGAAGATCTCTTTATTTTTTGGGTAGTTGGCAAGTTGCTTTTTTGTTTCT
>JBKHFZ010000026.1:0-21884 GCA_046539925.1 Spirochaetaceae bacterium | reverse complement strand
TGGTATATAATTGTCGAAATTAATGGCCTTTCTCAAATAGAGAAAATAGAACCGGCTTTGGCGGAAAAAATCGTCTCCCAGACCGCCAAAATTCTCTTTTCCCCCCTTTTTCAGTGTGCCGGCAGGCGCGGCGGAGTTATTGTTTTTACCGCCCGAAAAACGGACAAAGAGATCGGCAGGATCGCCGAGCAGCTGAAAAAGATCGAGATCTTCCTTAAAGGTCAACCGGAGACGGTAGAAAGCTACAGTATTGTGGTAAGGGGAGGGGAAGATGTCCAGAGACTCGGTCCGAAGCCCCTTCTCTCCGATGCGGCTCGGCTTGTATACGATGTACCGGAAGATGAGGGACTCTGGTGCGATGAAACCGCGGCGGGGACGATTTTTTCCCGGAACAATTTGCACAAAAAAGACAACTTTTGGCTTTTTGTCCCGGAATCGAGAGAAGCCGGAAGAGAGCGGGGTGAGTTCAGGGATCTCTTTGACACACTTCTCCCCAGGGAGGAGATCTTCGATCGATTTTCTCCTTTTTTGAACGGAGAGAAAGAGGGAGTATTTCTGCTCTACGGAGCGAGGGGAGCGGGAAAACATACGGCTATCCATGGAATGCTCAGGGATATTCAGGGGGACTCTTTTTTTCTGCCGTGGCTTGAGTTTTCCCCTGAACCGACCTCCTTCCGGGGGATAGTGCCTCTGCTAAGAGGATTGGATAAAGAGTTTGCCGGGAAGGTCTCCTCCTTTCTCAACCCCCGGGAGAGCAGGATTTGGGAGCAAGTGCTTCCCCTTCTATACGGGAGGCTGGAATCGATAGAAGAAAACGATGGAGTTCTGCTTCTCGATCTCTATATCGGCGGCTACGTGCGTTATATGGAGAGCATGCTTTTCCCTCCGGTTATCCTCTGTTTCGATATCGACAGCATGAAAGAGCACACAGCCGCTATACTACACCGGTTGATGAGGCGGAGGTTTCCCCAGTACGGCCCCGTGTGGATAGCGTCGGCAAAGGAGGATACGGGATGTATACCGGAGGAGCTGCTCGGGGAAACCTGTTGTATTGAGGAGTTTCTCGGCGAGAGAAGAGAGGAGCTCAAGGGGAGCGAGCTCTTCGAGGGATATGGAGATTACTCCAGGTATCCTCTCTTCTCTCCATGCCATGAGGGAGTATGCCGCAGGGCCTTCGAAAAGTCGGTAAAAAGAGGTGAATCTCCCACGGATGTTCTGTATGAGCAGCTCTCCATAGAGGATAAGTGCCTTCTCTACGGTATGTCCATTATTCCTCATATTCAGGACAAAAAGGGGTATGTGGAAATTTTTTACAATGCGGGTATGGAAGAGGGAGATGTAGAGCGCAGGCTGGATACACTTTCCATGTACCGTCTTGTACAGGAGGAAAACCGGTTTTTGCCCCTCTTTCCGGAGCTGTACAGGGAAAAAGCCGTGGGGGAGAGAGAAACTGAAGAGCGGATAAAAAAGGGGGCCGCCGATTACATCCGGAGACGGAGGAGCGGGGATTCCGATATTTCCGCCGCCCAGGCAGGTTTTGCCTGCGAATTGATGAACTCCAAAACGGATGCTGTTGAGTACTACTTCCGGTCCGCCGAGGAGTTCCTGTTTTCCGACAACCCGGAGGAGCTTGGGGGAACGGCGGGGAAACTGGAAGAGCTTATTGGAGAGATGGATAATCCCGACAAAGGGTATTCTGAAAGGCTGAGGGAGCTTCAGCTCCGTATCGCCCTGGAGGAGGGGGATGTGAAAAAAGCCGAAGGGCTTTTTCAACTCGTCTCCGAAGAGTCTTCATTACCGTGGGGAGATGCGGAGAAAGAGAGATACGCAAAAGGGCTGTTTATCCGGAGTGAATACCAATGGAGAAAGAGAAAGCCGAGGGAGGCTCTGGAGGGAACAAAAGAGGCTCTTCTCTTGTTCCAGGACTTGAAGCTCCCCGAGTGGGAGGTGAGTGCACAGCTTCTTATTGGAAAGATAATGCTCTCTTTTCAGCGGGTAGAGGAGGCGGTTGAGTACTTTCACAACGCAAGCCAGAGGAAACTGGGGGACATCTTCTTCAGTCTTACCTGCGAGAGCTCCGCCTTTATCGCCCTTACCCATGTTATTCTTGGCGACTACTCCCTAGCTCTTTCCTATGCACAAACCGCCCGCACCCGCGCGCGGGAGAGGGGAAGAAGAGTGTGGGAGCGCTACCTGGGCATGGTCCGCGGCAAGCTTCTTTGGGAACTGGGAAGGTACGACGAAGCGGCCCAGGAGTTTGAGTCTCTGCTCCTCCTTGAGCGCATCTACTTTGGAAACGACAGAAAAGAACGTTTTATCGCGTGGTTTTCTCGTTGCATGATGTATCAGGGTTTTACAGATACCTCCCTGGCGCGTCTGTCGGAACTCGAGGAGACCCCCGAGCACCTTCTTTTTACCGCCGAGGCGCACCTCCTTAACCGTAACTTCGAAGAGGCGCTCTCTGCACTTAACCGGGCTCTGGAGCTCGATGTCGGGGAGGAGGATTTTATATATCCGATAAAACTGCTCTGCCTGAACGGCTTCGAATCCTTTGAAAATGTAATACTTAAAAAAAATCACAGTTACGATGTGCTGTATCAGCTTATCCGGTCGCTGCGGGGCTTTGTTCTCTTTCGCCTTGGAAGGGCTGCCGAGGCACACAGCGAGTTCGATTATATTTTGACCGCGGAAAAGCAGGTAAAGATGGATCCATACAGGCATCTCTACTATTTTTTCCGTACCCTGGCACATGACAACGGCGACGAGGGGGAGGAGCTTACAAAGACTACCTACTTGAGCAAGGCATTTCAGAACCTGCAGAAAATTGCCGGAAGAATAACCGAGCCTTCGGACAGGCGCTCCTATTTGACGGGGAACTACTGGAACTCCAAGCTATTTCATATGAGCAAAGAGTATAAATTGGTATAAGGGCCTCGGCGCTTTCAAAAACCCGAGATTTTTGAAAGCGCTTCTATTGACATAAAAGCCGCTCATTGGTAGAGTAGCTTCGATTTCATGGTGGCGTAGCTCAGTCGGTAGAGCAAACGGCTCATATCCGTTTGGTCAGGGGTTCAAATCCCTTCGCCACTAATACCGGCACATAAAGGCCTCCCGCACATCGGTGCGGCGAGGCCTGTTTTACTAGGGGGTATTGTCGGCGGATAAACGATCGGCGGATGACCTATTATTATCGGCGGATACAAGCGCAAGGGGATATACCGGCACTATGGCGGAGAAGATTACAAAGGACATACAGTTTGTTAAATTCTCTCTCTACGGATTTATAAAAAATCTCCGCTTTTTCGATCCCTATCTTCTCCTCTTCTTTCTCGAAAGCGGGCTCGACTACTTTCAGATCGGGATCCTGTTCAGCATAAGGGAAATAGCGACAAATGTAATAGAGGTGCCCTCGGGTTTTGCGGCGGATCTAATGGGCCGCCGCAGAGTAATGATGAGCTCCTTCCTTATCTATATACTCTCTTTTCTTGTCTTTTACTTTACCCGTGGGTTCGGACCCTACGCAGCAGCGATGGTTCTCTTTGCCGGGGGAGAGGCCTTTCGGACAGGCACCCACAAGTCGATGATACTCGATTACCTTAGCCGTAACAAAATGAAAGAACAGAAGGTTCATTACTACGGCGGAACGAGGGCGTGGTCTCAGCGGGGTTCCGCCCTCTCGGCTCTTATTGCCGGTCTGTTGGTGTTTTTTTCCGGCACCTACCGTACTGTATTCCTCTACACCCTTGTACCCTACGTGCTCGGCTTTTTCCTTATGGTGAGCTATCCGAAGTACCTCGACTTTAGCGTAGAGAATGATGGAAAGCAGGGGAGGGAAAGCAGCACACGCTCCGCAGGTGGCGCCGAGATTTTGAAGGGGATCGGCTCGCTGATGAAGGAGCCGGTTTCTCGGCGGGTCTTTCTGCACGCAAGCTTCTCCTCGGCGGCGTTTAAGACGGTAAAAGACTATATTCAGCCGATGATACGGAACTTTGCCGTAGCTCTGCCCCTCTTTGCGGGCCTCTCCGAGGAGAAACGGGTTTCCGTCGCCGCGGGGGTTGCCTATTTTGTGCTATATATGCTTACCGCATCGGCAAGTACCCGCTCCGGTTCGGTGGAGGAGAAATTCTCCGGGCGGGAGAAGGCGCTCAACGTAACCTATCTGGTTTTTGCTTTTGTAATGGCTGTGGTAGGGGTGTGTGTGGGAACACCCGTTGCAATTGCGGGTATTATTATCTTTATCGGCCTGTACCTGCTGGAGAATATCCGCCGCCCGATGACGGTGGGCTTTCTCGGGGATATTGTAAAGGGACGGGCTATGGCTACCGGCCTCTCTCTTGAATCGCAGATGAAGACCCTTATAGTTGCAGTGCTCGCTCCTCTCTTCGGCCTTGGGGCGGACAACTTCGGCCTTTCCGCGGCTTTGCTTGCCCTTGCCATATTGATAGTTATCCTCTATCCTTTTCTCCGTATACCGAAAACGGAGAAAGCATGATCGGCTTCTTTATAAAAAAAGCATTTTTCGACGGTTGGGATAATCTTCTTACTGTTGCCCTTTTTAATCTGGGCTACGTGGTAATTATTCTTGCCTTCCTCGCCGCACCCATGGCCTTTCCCCGTTCGCTCCCCGCCTCGCTGGTGCTTGCGCTCCTCTGTGTGTTCCTCTTTTACTTTTATTCCGGAGGGGTAGCCCGGTTTTTCGGAGAGATTGCCTTTGACCGACGGCCGGAGTTTCGCGATTTCCTGACCTGCTGTCGGGATTCCTGGAAAACCTCTCTCACCCTTGCCGCAATTACGAGTGTGCAGTTAATTGTGCTGGCTGTCGGATTTCCCTTCTACCTTTCCATGGGGGGGATTTTGGCAACCGCCGCCCTCTCCATTCTCTTTTGGGGATCGGTATTGTGGTGGCTCGTCTCCCTCTGGGTCTATCCGGTGAGCATTCAACTCGAGAGTACCGTAAAGCTTCAGCTCAAGAAGAGCTTAATACTCTTTCTCGACAATACCGGTTTTACCGTATTTCTTGCCTTTTATACTCTTGTCAACTTTTTTCTCTCTATTATTACCGCCTTCCTTGTACCCGGTTTTAGCGGAATACATTACAGCCGCCAAATAGCGCTCAAACTGAGGATGTACAAATACGATTACCTGGAGCAGAACCCCGGGGTGCCGAAGAGGAGCATCCCCTGGACAGCGCTCCTCGAGGAAGAGAAGGAGAAGATGGGCACGCGCACGGCCAAGGGCATGATTTTTCCCTGGAAGGATTAATTGAATATTCGAGGTATAACCGAGAGGCGGACGTGGGAACCGAAGTAGAACTGAAGGCGTGGGTCGATAATCCGGAGGCGGTGCGTCGGTTTCTGCGGGAGAACTCACGTTTCGAGGGCTCCTATGTAAAAGAGGATACCTATTTCTGCCGTGCCTCTTTTGATGTTTCTTCTGAGGCAAGGGAGGAGAAAAACAGAGAGGCTCTTTTCCGGCTCAGGGAGCAGGGGGGAGTTTTCCTGGTTACCTACAAGGAGAAGAGCCGTAGTGCGGGGGTAGAGGTAAACCGGGAGTATGAGTTTACCGTCTCCGATTCGCGGGCGTTTAAGAGCTTTGCAGAGGGGATCGGGTTTACCCCCTGTATTACCAAGCGTAAAGAGGGAGAGCTTTTCAGCTGGGGCAGGGTAAACGTGGAGCTCTCCTTTGTAGAGTTCCTGGGATGGTTTATAGAAATTGAGGATATTCTGGACTCCGAGTCAGGGCGGAATGACGCCGCCTCGGTAGAGAGGTCGAAGCGTAATATACGAAGTATACTTAAACAGATTGGAATCGAGGAGGAGTGTATCGAAGAGCGTTACTATATAGATATGCTCCGCACTATGGATAGGAGTAACGACTGATGGGTATTGTAGAATTGAAGGATGTCTCCCTCTCCCTGGGGGAAGTTAAGGTTTTAAAAAGTATTACAATGGATATATGGGATGGGCATATCCACGCGGTGGTAGGCCCTAACGGTGCCGGAAAGTCCACCCTCGCCCATACTATTATGGGCCTTCCCGCGTACAGGGGGCACAGCGGAGAGATCCGCTGCAACGGCGAAGAGATAAGCGGCCTCTCCATCGACGAGAGAGCAAAGAGGGGCATAACCCTCGCATGGCAGGAGCCGGCCAGGTTTCACGGCATCTCCGTTCGTGAGTTTATTATGAAAGCGGCCGGGGCAAACGGTACAAACGAGACGCCGTCGGAAGTGCTCGAGCTGGTAGGTATGGACGCCGAACGGTACTTGACCCGTGACGTGGACGCTACCCTCAGCGGAGGAGAGCGTAAGCGAATAGAGCTTGCGTCCATAATCGCCATGGAACCGAAGGTAGTGTTGATGGACGAGCCGGATTCCGGGGTGGATATAGACGCGATACAGTCGATTTTCAAGGTCTTCAAAACCCTCAAGGAGCGGGGGACGACTATAGTGCTTATAACTCACTCCGCGGAGGTGCTCAAACAGGCGGATCACGCTTTCCTCCTCTGCAACGGTGCGCTGGTGGACAAAGGTTCTGTAGAGAGGCTCATAAACTATTTTGAGGGGAAATGTGTACCCTGCACACACAAAAATGCACCCGACGAGGAGGTTTCGGCGTGAGTAAGCAGGCGGCAATAGATAAACTTCTGGCAACTATAAATATGCACAGCCACGATTTTCCAGACGACGCGGCTCATGTGGAGATCCACGGGAACAAGGTGTTGGGCACCCATCTGGTGAACGGTCTCAAGATAGAGTCGCAGGAGCGCCCCGACGGTATCTATGTAGAAGTGCTGGTGGAAGAGGACTCTCACATCGAACAGCCGGTCTACTTCTGCTTCGGTATGCTGGAGAACGGGCTGCAGAGAATAGAGATGGACGTACGGTTTGAGCGCAACGCGAAGGCCCGGTTTATAAGCCATTGTACCTTTTCCACCGCCGACGAGGTGCGCCACGAGATGGACGCCCGTATTCATCTGGAGCCGGGTTCGGATTACTCCTACTTCGAGCGGCATGTTCACAGCCCGAAGGCGGGGGCCTATGTGGTTCCCAAGGCAAAGGTTACTTTGGAGGAGGGGGCCCGCTTTTCCACCGAATTCGAGCTGATTAAGGGACGGGTAGGTACTATAGACATAGACTACGAGGCCGACTGCGCAGCGGATTCCACTCTGGAAATACTCTCGAGAATAAGCGGCCGAGAGGACGATGTAATAAAGATCAGGGAAGCCGCCAGGCTCCGGGGCGAGAACGCCCGCGGTGTTTTAACCAGCAATATCGCGGTTCGGGAGGATGCCTCCGCGGAGGTGTACAATGAGCTTACCGCAACCGCCGCCGGTGCGGTAGGGCACGTGGACTGCAACGAAATTGTGCAGGACCGGGGGCGGGCAAAGGCCGTTCCCATAGTCGATGTGCGCCACCCCCAGGCCCATGTAACCCACGAGGCGGCTATAGGCTCGGTGGACTCGAAACAGCTGCAGACCCTCATGTCGAGGGGGCTTTCGGAGGACGAGTCTGTGGAGATGATTATTCAGGGGCTCCTGCGCAAGTAGCGTATACGCGAGTACAGGAATTCGAATTGCTTACGCGAGCAGCTTAAGAGGCGTTTCGGGGCCGCCCCTGGGCCTTGGCCTCAGGAATCTCTCCGGCCTTCTGCAGGCCGATCTTGGTAAAAATCGGACCAATCAGTTCGAAGAATATACACGTTCCGGTTACGGTTGTTATAACCGTAGAGCCTATCTCCGCCCCCCACGTTCCGAGGGAGGAGAACTCATGCTTTACAATAAGGGCCAGCCCGATAGCCACACCGGCCTGGCTCAAAATCCCCATTCCCAGGTATTTGCGTATCTTCGGTTCCGCCCTGGCGACTGCCGCCCCGAGGGCCGCTCCGCCGATTAAACCGGCGCTTCTGCTGAGCACGTAGACGAGCCCAATAAGTCCCAGTGAAGGCAGGGCGGCAACATGCAGGTTCGCCCCCGCCAAAACAAAAAAGAGGACAAAGAGCAGAGGCATTACGTAGGAGAGCTCCTCCTCCATCTTCTTTAAAAGAGTTTTGGACTGGGTGTTAACCACCACAAAGCCGAGAACCATATTGGCAAGAATCAGAGATGCGTGAAGAGAGACGCTTATCCCCACACTCAGCAGTACCACCGAGAAGAGGAGAATAAAAATATCCCTCGAGCTTTTCAGCTTGCGGGCAAGGGCGGAGAAGAACACCGCCGCCGCAACTCCCACTGCAATGCTCACAAGAACTTCTACAAGGGGAGGAGTCATAAGAGAGAGGAAGCTTTCGCTGTGACCGCTTACCGACTGCTCTACAATGCTTCTGGAGAAGGCTGCTGCAAAGCCGAAGAGGATAATTCCCAGGCCGTCGTCGAAGCCGACAACCGTGTAGAGGGCCTTTGTAAGGCTGCCCCTGGCCTTGTACTCCTGGATAATGGCTACCGTTCCCGCCGGCGCGCTGGCCGGGGCAATTGCACCCAAAATAAGGCCGAGTGCTAAATCTCCGGTAAGAAGATATATTGCCCCTGTTACAAGTACAAAGGCGAGGAGGATCTCTGCGAGGATGATAACGAGTATTCCCCATCCCTGCTGCTTGAGGATGCTCATCTTGAGTTCCAGTCCAATGCTCACCGCCACAAAGCCCAGGGCAATCTCGGTAATAAAACCGAGTCTTCCCTGAAGCTCCTCGGAGAGCAGTCCGAGGAGGGAGGGACCTAAAAGTACTCCCACCACCATAAAGCCGATAATCGAAGGGAGCCGGACGTACTTGGTAAACTTGCCGAAGAAAAGACCTGCGCAGGTCATCAAACCGACAATTACAAGAATTGGTATGTGCTGTTGATAAATCCAGTGCTGCAGCTGTTCGATTGCTTCCATACTACTTCTCTACCTTCGACCTAAAAATCTATGGAACCGGAGGCGTGGAGCAGCTCCTGTACCGTTACCATTATCCCCGGATTATCGGAAAATGTGTCTTCGATCAAATTAATGCGTCTAACCAGGTCGTTGGATTTGGAACGGGGTACGATAGCCTGGATAAGCCTGTTAAAGGAGGCACTCCCCTCGGTCCAGTAGGAGGAGAAGAGGGGGAGACGGTTCAGATAGCTCCCCGCATTCTGTGTCTCTATTACCGTGAGTGAACCCTCTACTTCCGAGGAGAGGAGCTCCAGGGTCTCGTCGAAGGCCTCCTCCTTTTGTACATATACGCTAATAAGAGAGTATCCCTCGGAATCGGGCTTGTCCTCCCGGATAGTAAGATTATTCCGCAGGTACTCTCCCGCCTCCTCTTCGCTGGAGATGGAGAGGAGCTTTTCCGTTACTCCGGGGGTCTTTAGCATTTTGCTTATGGCGGAGAGGATTTTTATATGACGGTTTCTCTGTTCCTTCGGGCCGATAATCAGAAATGCTATGGAGACAGGGTTCCCGTCTATAGCATCAAAATCGACCCCCTCCGGGAGAAGCATAAGGCCAACTACAAACTCCTCAATCCCCTCTATAGAGCAGTGGGGTATCGAGATTCCCTCGCCGAAACCGGTACTCCCGAGCTCTTCCCGCTGCTTAAGAAGTTCAAAGAGTTTTTTCTCCTTGAACTTCTTAAGCGCCTCACTCTGGGCTGCGTAAGAGGCGAGTTTATGGAGCAGCTCGTCCTTTGACTGGATGCCCCTCTCTATTTTTACAAAATTCATTTTTAGCGGTATGTTACCTTCCATGTGCACCTCCCCTCTGCACGTCTCCTACTCTCTCTCCCCGAGGAGCTCTTTTAGTTCTCGAATTTGGGTAACCAGGCGGGTACGATCCATGTTCCTGAACCGTTTGGGCACCATCTGCCGGCTCGTGCACTCGAGTACCGCCACGAGGTTCTGCAGCTCTATTTCGTGGGGATAGGCGGGGGGGATAAAATCCCTCACCGCCTCCTCGAGGTCGTCGCGCTGGACCATTACATGGCCCCTCATCGCCGCGTTAAACTTTGCGCGTATAAGGATAGCCTCCAGATCGGCGCCGGAGGATTCGAAGTTGTGCTTTTTGAGTACGTCGGTTATGGAGAACTTCTGCAGTTTGAGTTTGAGTTTTTTAACCAGTGTCTCGCCGAGTTCCTCCCGTTCGCCCTGGGTTTCCGGATAGAACAGAGCCAGGTGCTCCTCGGCGCGGCCCTGCCGCTTGAGGTCTATGGGCAGTAGATCCGGACGGCAGGTAATGAGAAACCAGATAATTTTTCCCCTGTAGTCGGTGTTCCCCATAAAGCTCGATATCTGGGCAAAAATCCGGTTGCTGGTACCCGAATCTCCATCCTGATTGCGGTCTCCCAGGAAGGCGTCCGCCTCGTCTATCATTACCCCTACCGGGGCCATCGCCTTGAGTATGTTCAGGGCCTTCTCCATGTTCGATTCGGTAACTCCCTGCCACTTGGAGCGGAAATTGCGGAATTTTACAATAGGTATGCCGATTTCCCCCGCAAAGGCGGTTACCATAAAGGATTTTCCCGTTCCCACGGGACCGGCAATAAGGTAGCCCATGGGCAGAACGTCGAGGCGGCCCTGTTTTATCGCCCGGGAGGCGTTCTGAAAACGCTGTTTTACAAAGTTGTGCCCGGAAACCATGCTGAGGTCGTGTTCGGACTCTATAAACTCCAGCAGTCCCGAAGCCTCGTTCTCGATAATCTCCTTTTTTTTCTGCTGCAGATACTCCAGGGATATAGGTTTATCCTCCTGAAAGCTCTCCGCAGCCAGCTGGTTGAGGTTCATCAGGTTGAGGCCGCTGGTAATTTTTGCCACCCTGGAGGGGTTCAGCCTGTACTCGAGCATGAGCTCTCCCTTTCGGTCGAGAAATTCCAAAAAACTGGTTCTTACCTTCTCGTCGGGGATGGGGATGTTGACTTTTACCGTGTGGGGAGAGCTCACTATGCGGGGGCTCAAATCCGCCAGGTTCTCCGTGAGGAGGAGGACCGATACATCCCCCTGGGTAAAAATCGGATCGTGGGACCAGCGGTTGAGGGTAACCATGCAGTAACGGTCCTCCTCGTCCATCCGGGAGAGTTCGGTTTGAGGAATAATTGTCTCGGCGTAATCCACTATAAGGACTATTCTCCTCTTGTGGGGAATGTTCATGAGAAAGTATTTCTCCAGCAGGTCGAAGGCCTTTACCGGGTTTTTTGTCATCAATTCTTCCGGTGATTCCTCGGGGAGCATTTTTTTCATCTCCCGGAGGTAGGCGTCCCGCATCTCTGAGGTGCAGAAGTTTATTCCCGAGGATCGGTCGTAGTAGACAATTATGTCTCTGTTTCCAAAGAGCACTTCCGAGACAAACTCCTGGATTCTTACAAAGACAAACTCCCCTTCGTACATCTTGTTGGGCAGAAAATCCCTGATGTTTCCGTGTACGATGTAGAGGTTGGTGGTTTTGGACAGGTATTTGTACGAGAGTTCCTGGGCCCAGTACGGAAGAACCTTTATGAACTCCATGTTTTTTAAGATGAGCTGTTCCGGCATATCCCCTCCAGTGTATCCGACAGGTTTTAGTATAGGGGTGGGTGAACCACTTCGTCAATTGGATTGAAATGTTTTACGTTGCCGATTACCATAGGGCCCTATTGGAGGAGGAGAGAAGTGACACAGGGAGAGATTGTCGTTTACACCGACGGCGGATGCAGCGGAAACCCCGGACCCGGCGGCTGGGCCTTTGTGCTTTTGGATGGAGACCGCAGGCGTGAGCGCTCCGGAGGGGAGGCTCGGACCACCAATAACAGGATGGAGCTTACGGCGGTTACCAAGGCGCTCGAGACGGTACAAAAAGAGGCTGAACTTCGAGGGAGGAAAATACACGTATATACGGACAGCCAGTATGTAAAGAACGGAATAAGCACCTGGATTCACACGTGGGAGAGAAACGGCTGGCTTACCAGCGCAAAAAAACCGGTAAAGAACAGGGAGTACTGGCAAAGGCTCAAGGAGCTGGCGGATTCCCTGGATATACAATGGAACTGGGTAAGAGGCCACGCGGGGAACGAGCTCAACGAAGTGTGCGACTCCATGGTTCAGGAGGAGATAAAAAAGTACAAATAGATATCTCATGGAGAAAGCAGGAGAACCGGTATGCCCCTAGTAAGGGGTATAAAACACACGGAGGCCGACATGAGAGTAAAGAGTTTTGTAAGCCGGGGATTCGACGGAGAAATTGTAGAAGTGGAAGTGGACCTCAGAAGGGGTATACCGGGAATGGAGGTGGTGGGGCTGCCCGATGTGGCTGTGCGCGAGTCGCGGGAGCGAGTGAGGGTGGCCCTGCGCAACAGCGGCTTTGCGGTTCCCCGGGAGCGGATTCTTATAAACCTCGCACCGGCGGGGATAAAAAAGGAGGGGGCTTCCTTCGACCTGCCTATAGCCGTTGCAATTCTGTATGAAAGCGGGCAGGTCTCTCTCCCCTTCGACTCTCTACTGGTGGTGGGAGAGCTCGAGCTCTCCGGACGGGTAAGGGCTGTAAACGGAGTGCTGGCGGCGGTAGCTTCGGGTGCCGCTTCCGGCATAGAGAGCGCCCTTGTGCCGGCGGAGAATCTGCAGGAGGCAAAAAGCGTAAGCTGTGTCTCCTCGGCCGGCCTGGGCTCCCTGTCCGAGCTGCCCGCATTGGGCGCGGCGCTGCTCCACGGGAAAGGGGAACTTCCACGCGGCACCGAAGAGGAGTTCAACGCCGAAAAAAACGCAGACGGAGAAGCCGGAGGGCCCACGAATCCGGAACCCGATCTTGCCGATATGCTGGGGGGAGAGAGACTGAAGAGGGCGGTGGAGATAGCCGCGGCGGGGGGGCACAATCTCCTGCTCTTCGGTCCTCCCGGGGTGGGGAAAACCATGGCCGCACGCCGTCTGGCCCCCCTCATGCCTGAACTTTCCGAAGAGGAGGCGATGGAGGTTACCAGGATCCATTCGATTGCCGGCCTGCTCGGACCGAGAAGCGGCCTTATCTATCGCCCTCCTGTCCGTTCTCCCCACCACACCGCCTCCAGGGAGGGGCTTATCGGGGGAGCCGACGGACGTCCCGGAGAGATATCTCTTGCCCACAGGGGGGTACTCTTTCTCGATGAGGCCCTCGAGTTCAGGAAAACAATCCTCCAGAGCTTGCGGGAGCCGATTGAACGCGGGGAGGTGGAGGTTGCAAGGGCGGGGGTACACTACCGTTACCCCTGCAGGTTTCAGCTTATCCTGGCCGCCAACCCCTGTCCCTGCGGGAAGCTCGGACAGCCCGAGGGGATCTGTATGTGCAGTACCGTGGAAATTCACCGTTACTGGAAGAAGTTGGGAGCCGCCCTCCTGGACAGGGTGGATATGCGGGTGGCGGCAGAGGCCGACCGCCGCTCCATGAGCAGCCGTCTTACGGTATCCAGCGGCCCGGAAACACATAACGAGGGAACTCAACCCGAGGGCAGCCGGGCAGTTGCGGCCAGGGTTGCGGAGGCGTCGAGAATCCAGAGAGAGCGGTATGCGGCTTTCCGCTTTTACAAAAATGGAGAGTTGGGGCCGGATGAGGTTTTTCGCTGTACCGGTATGAGCAGGGATGCTTCACTTCTCCTCGAGAAGTCTGCGAGGAGCCTCGGTTTTTCCGCCAGGGCTGCCCAGTCGGTGGTAAAAATAGCCCGTACAATAGCGGATTTGGAGGCGAGCGATCCAGTGTGCAAGGAGCACCTTGCAGAGGCGGTTGAGTACAGACGGTACGGAGACGGAGATTACTTCTGGAAGGCCGCCTAGACCGTCGACTGAATAGCGGCACTGTCCTGAACAGCTCTCTTTTTGTTCTTGGCAACTCTCCAAAAAGTTCTTATACTTAAGGGCATGCAAAAAGGCGGAGTGGGACAGAAGGCGTTTTTCTTTGTTGCGGGGATGGTGGTGGTGGTCTCGCTGATGATAGGCTTCGGTCTGCTTAGCGTTCCCGGCAGCTCTGGAGGGGAATCCGGCAACGGAGATACCCCCGGCGGGGACACTCCCGAAGGGACTCTTGAAGAAGTGCCCGAAGATGTATCCGAAGATGTATCCGAAGACATAGACAGGATTGAGACGGAGACTTTCCGCCTGCGAACAAACTCATCATCTGTCGAGTCTGCCCAGACAGTGAATCGGGGCAACGAAAATTACAGTTCCACGGATATTCGCAACATCAGTGTATACGAGAACAGAAACCGGGGAGTGGTAAATATTACCACCGAAACCCTCAGCCTCAACTGGTTTTTGGAACCCGTCCCCCAAGAGGGAGGGACCGGATCGGGCTCGATTATAGACGAGCGCGGGTATGTACTTACCAACGAGCACGTGGTAAAAGACGCCTACAAAGTCCATATTACCCTCTACGACGGGAGTCAATACGAAGGAGAGGTAATAGGGACCGACGGGGAAAACGATCTATCGGTTATTAAGTTTGATCCCGGCGACAAAAATCTGACAACGATCCCCATGGGAAATTCCGAAAACCTCAAAGTAGGGCAGGCTGTTTTGGCAATCGGGAACCCCTTCGGTTACGACCGTACCCTCACTACAGGCATTGTCTCCGGGCTCGGACGGCCGGTAAAAGCCTCCAGGAACAAAGTAATCAGGGGGATGATCCAGACGGACGCCTCCATCAATCCTGGAAACTCCGGGGGGCCTCTTCTCGACACTCAGGGAAACATGATAGGTATAAATACGATGATATACAGCCCAAGCGGAGGCTCCGTAGGTATAGGTTTTGCTATCCCCGTCAATACGGCAAGACGGGTGGTGCCGGAACTTATTGAGTACGGCAGGGTTCGTAGAGGGTGGATCGAAATTTTTCCGGTACAGTTAGAGCCGAGTATTGTACGGTATGCCGATCTTCCAGTGTCCAGGGGCATACTTGTCTCCCGGGTAAAACAGGGGGGCAACGCCGACGAGGCAGGGATCCGTGGAGGCGACAGAGACAATCCCGTACGCTACGGTCGTTCGGTTATCTATCTTGGTGGAGACATAATTGTGCGGGTAGACGGAGTGAGAACCGCCACTGTGTCGGATCTGTTTGCCGCTCTGGAGAATAACAAACCTGGAGAGAAGGTGGATGTCGAAGTAGTCAGGGACGGCCGGAGAATAACTCTCGAAGTGGAACTTGTTATGCGGCCGGAAGATCTTGTGTGGGATTAGATCCCGAACGTTCATTGGGAACCACTCTCAAAACTATAGAGATGCAGGAAAACAGTACATGAGAAGGTTTAGAGCAGTCTCGCAGTACGAACCCGCCGGGGATCAGGGAAAAGCCATAGAAGAGCTCGCCGGCGGGATCGAGGATGGGCTCCGGGAACAGACCCTAAAGGGGGTTACCGGTTCCGGCAAAACCTACACCATGGCCAAAATTATAGAGAAGGTGCAAAAGCCCACCCTGGTAATTAGCCACAATAAAACCCTCGCCGCGCAGCTCTACAGGGAGTTCAAGAGCTATTTTCCCGACAACGCGGTGGAGTACTTTGTCAGTTACTACGACTACTATCAGCCGGAAGCCTACGTTCCTTCGAGGGACCTCTATATAGAAAAGGACGCCTCCATTAACGAAGAGATAGAGCGGCTGCGGCTTTCCACTACCAGCTCTCTTATGGACCGGGGGGATGTAATTGTGGTAGCCACGGTCTCCTGCATCTACGGGCTGGGGAGTCCGAAAACTTTTCACGATATGCGGGTGCGAGTCGACCTCGGGCAGGAGATAGACACGGGGGCTCTGGCGCGGGAGTTTATCGGCCTGCAGTACGAGCGCAACGATGCAATACTCGAGCGGGGTTCGATAAGGGTGAGGGGAGATGTCTTCGAAGTGTTTCCCGCTTACCTGCAGGAGGCCTACCGCATCGAGTTCGATTGGGACGTGGTGGAGAGGATCCGGAGGATAGATCCCCTTACCGGCAACACCCTCGAGGAGCTCGATTCTGTGGTGGTATATCCGGCAAAGCACTTTGTAATGCCCGAGGAGCAGGTGCGGCAGGCTCTCCAGGCAATCCGCGACGAACTGGAGGAGCGCTATGAGGAGCTCAACGGGCAGGGGAAAATAGTGGAAGCCCAGAGGCTCAAGACCCGAACCGAGTATGATCTGGAGATGCTCGAGGAGATGGGGTACTGCATGGGTATAGAGAACTACTCCCGCCATTTGAGCGGGCGCAAAGAGGGAGAGCGTCCCGCGGTATTAATCGACTTTTTTCCCGAGGGTTTTCTTACCTTTATCGACGAATCCCACGTAACCCTGCCGCAAGTTGGAGCGATGTACGAGGGGGACCGTTCCCGGAAGCAGAATCTGGTGAATCACGGCTTCCGGCTTCCCTCGGCCCTGGACAACCGTCCGCTTATATTTGCGGAGTTCGAAGAGCTTCTCGACTACGTTGTGTACGTCTCGGCAACCCCCAATTCCAGAGAGGTGAACAAAAGCGGCAAACTTGTGGAACAGATAATACGCCCCACCGGTCTTCTGGACCCGGAAATAGAGGTGCGCCCTTCGGAGGGGCAGATAGAGGATCTGTATGGGGAGATCCGAAAGAGAGTGGCGGTAAACGAGAGAACCCTCGTAACGACTCTTACAAAGAAGATGGCCGAGGATCTTACCGATTACCTCTCCGGCCTGGGTTTGAAGGTTCGCTATCTTCACTCCGAGGTGGAAACTATCGAGAGGGTGGAGATTCTCAGGGACCTTCGGGGCGGAAAGTTCGACGTACTGGTGGGAATTAACCTGCTCCGGGAGGGACTCGATCTCCCGGAGGTCTCTCTTATTGCAATACTCGATGCTGACAAGATCGGTTTTCTCCGTTCGGCCACCAGTCTTATACAGACCATCGGCAGAGCCGCCCGTAACGAACACGGCCGGGTAATTATGTACGCCGACAGGCAGTCCCACGCCATGGAGGAGGCGATACAGGAGACCGAGAGGCGGCGGACTATACAAAAAGAGTACAACGAAAAGCACGGCATAACTCCCACCACCATAATGAAGGCGGTACAGGATATCCTTATCCGGAAGAAGGAGGAAGCACAGGAGGGGGAGAAGGAGGATATAGAAGTTCTCAAGAAGGGGTACAACCTCCTCGTTCAGAAGGACAGACGAAAGTTGATCAAAAAGCTCGAAGAGAAGATGCTCGAACACGCGAAGAACCTCGAGTTTGAAGAGGCGGCGGTGGTTCGTGACGAGATTGAGGATTTAAAAGAGAAGGACTCTTGAGGCAGGTCGGCTGTGAGGAAACGGCTGTGAGAAAAAATGCTGCGTGGACACCGTGCCTCCACAGGCTTATGCCGAGGCGGAGGAGAATCGATTTAACAAAGACTTTCCAGAATAGACCATGCCGGTGAGTAGGAAAATACCGATAGCTGCCCAGAAGGGCTGTGTTCCCGCTTGTGCGACAATACCCGCCGCTATGGGACCGGTAAAAGTGCCCAGGGAAAAAACCGCGTGAAAGATACCGAAAGCGGTGCCCCTCTTCTCCGTGTCGGTGTTGTCTACTATCATTGCGCTTACAGCGGGAAACATGGTGCCGAAACCGATACCGTATAGTATCATGGCAACGGTTATGAGCAGAGTGCTGCTGAAGAAGCTCAGCATGAGGAGTGCTGTACACACACACGCCGAGCCGGAAAGTGCCGCCCGGACACGGCCGAAGATGTCGGAGACACGGTTGCTCGGCAAGACTAAGACGAGAATAACGGTTCCTGCGTATATTCCCATAAACATACCCGTATGAGCCGCCGAAAACCCGGCATTTCCCAGGGTCAGGGGCATTCCGAAGGCAAGTGTTCCCATGGCAAAGGTAAGAGTAAACACAAAGTAATACGCCTCTCTTAGTGCGGAGCTGCCGAGGGCAAAGGCGAGCTTTGTGCGTACCTCTTCCGGCGGGCTTGTCCCTTTCTGCCGTGTTGTGGAGGAAGCCTTATCTTCCCGAAATCTGGTAAAAGCGGTAACTCCGGCGGTTAGACACAAAAGAACTCCTGTCGCTATAAACACGAATCTCGTTCCGAAAGCTGCACTGCCTATACCACCGAGGGCCGGCCCCATCAAGGCGGCAACGGCAATAGCGGCTCCGGTAAAACCCATCGAACGGCCTACCGAGCCGGATTTGGTTTTGTCTCCCGCATAGGCAAAGATAGCGGGGATGAGGAGGGCACCCCCCATGCCGTGGACAATCCGAAACCCCAGAAGCTGCCATGGGTGAACAGCGAGGGAGTAACCGGCAACCGCCGCCCCGGCAACCGCCATTCCGAGGACAATCGGTTTTTTCCGTCCATAGATATCTATTATAGGGCCTGCGGCTATATTACCCAGCATGTTCACCAATGAGTAAGAGCCGAGGATTACTCCAGTATACACTGCACCGGCTCCCAGAGAGACCACAAATGGGGAGAGGATGGGAAGCTGAGCCATGGTATCGAGAAAAGCAACCACAATAATAAAGTACGTCAATAATTCCGCACGTTTCTGCCGGGCTATACTCATGACCCTATATTACATGGGCTTTGCAGGTATGAAAAGGACCTGGGGGGGAGGGCCGCGCTTGCCTTGCAGGGCCCGATTCCATTATGATGGAGATATGAAATACAGAACACTATCACCACTAACACAACCGGTTTCGGCCCTCGGCTTTGGGGCGATGCGTCTGCCCACGATCCCGGAAGATTCGAAGAAAGTAGACGAGGCTCAATCGATAGAGATGATACGCTACGCCGTGGACCACGGTGTCAATTATGTCGACACCGCGTATCCCTACCACGGCGGAGTGAGCGAGACAATTATTGGGAAGGCGTTGCAGGAGGGGTACCGGGAGAGAGTATACATTGCGGACAAGCTTCCCATATGGAAAGTGGAAGACAGGAAAGATGTACGGAGATTTCTTGGTATTCAGTTGGAGCGGCTGCAGACCGGGTTTATCGATCTCTATTTAATACATGCTCTTACCGAGGAGCGCTGGGAAAAGACCAAACAGCTTGGAGTTATGGAGGAGCTGGAGAAGGCGAAGCGGGAGGGCCTGATTGGTCATATCGGTTTCTCCTTCCACGATGCATATCCTGTTTTTGTTAAAATACTCGAAGAGTACGACTCGTGGGAGTTCTGTCAAATCCAGTACAACTACATGGATGTAGACTACCAGGCCGGCAGGAAGGGTATGAAGCGTGCCCGCGAGAAGGGGCTGGGTGTGGTGATTATGGAACCGCTTAAGGGAGGGCAGCTTGCCGCCACACCCCCGCCTTCGGTGGCACAAGTGTGGGAGACCGAGGCCGGCAAGGCGTCCAAGGCTGTCCCGGATCCCGTGCGTTCGGCCCTGCGTTGGCTCTGGGATCAGGAAGATGTCGGTACCGTATTGAGCGGTATGAGCACACTGGAGCAGCTGAAGGAAAACATAGAAAGCGCCGAGTTCGGTTTTCCGGGCAATATGAGCGAAGATGAGCGGCGGACTGTCGTAAAGGTAAGGGAAGCCTATAACGACCTCAGTCTCGTAGGCTGCACTGGCTGCGGCTACTGCCTTCCCTGCCCCGAGGGTGTAAATATTCCAAGGATACTCGAGATTTACAACGATGTTCATAAATACGGCGATCTGCATCAACCGAAAAGGGTATATTGGGATGTGCTTGAGCCTTCCGAGCGAGCCGACAATTGTACCGAATGCGGCACCTGCGAAGAGGCGTGTCCTCAGAATATTTCAATTATCGAAGAACTTGCAAAAGCCC
Source organism: Spirochaetaceae bacterium (assembly GCA_046539925.1). Lineage (GTDB taxonomy): Bacteria > Spirochaetota > Spirochaetia > DSM-16054 > Sediminispirochaetaceae > CAYFVU01. Next base: position 2,219 of record JBKHFZ010000026.1, on the reverse strand, counting down.
ATGAGGTGCTCTCCCGATAAATATGCACCCCGGTTTTACCTTTTTACGCGTTTCGGCAGAGTGAGACTCAAAAAAAACGCCGCGAGAAAACTTGCTGCAGCAAATATCAACGAGGCGGTGTAGGTACCGGTGGCGTCCTTAAAAAAGCCTCCCAAAAAGGAGCCGGTAAAGGGGCCTATTCCCATTACGATAAGGGTGGCCAAGCCCCAAATGCGTCCCAGTCCCGCCCTGCCGTAGATAGCCCCGGCATAGCCCACTACTCCACCCGGAACTATCGCCCAGTAGAAAGCGAAAAGAATACAGGCAGCAAGGGCAAATCCCGTTCCCCGTCCAGAAATCAGAAGAAGCAGAGAAGCCGTGACGCCCAACAGCGCACCTAAAGAGAGAATTCGCGTGCGTCCGTGGGCTTCGTTTTCGCTTTTTCCCACCAAAAGATCGGCGCATTTGCCCATTAACGGCATAGAGACAATTCCGACCATTCCTATGGTACCGTACATGCGCACCGCCTGCGTGTGGGTCCATCCTAAATCGGCACTCCAGTAGCTGACTACCTGCGTCCAGATCAAAAACTCCCCCATCATGTTTGTCAGAAAGACAGCCATAACACCCCAGATAGGGTATATGGAAAAAGCTTCTTTGAGGGTCCGGCTTGTCTTTTGGCGGTCATCTTCCAGGGTTCCCCCTCTATTGTTCATGGAGCCGAAGGCGGAAAATCCGTACGCCTCGGGGCTCTTCTTTGTAAGCAGAAATGCTCCGATAAGGGCAAGCGCCACTATTCCCGCGAGAAGCATCATCCCTGTGCGCCAGGTTGAAGGTCTATCCTCCGATAAGACCTGCCCCATTATGGAGGCCATTAGAAACTGTGCGATGGGGGCACCCATAAAGGCGAATCCCCACATGGTGGCGTATTTGTCTTGTACATACCATTTGCGCACCGATACGGTGGAAGAGACCCAGAGCATTCCTGTAGATATACCCGCAAAAATACCGAAGAAGAGAATGTACAAGAGGTAGACAGAGACTCTGGAAGCGGCAAAAAGACCAAGGCTTCCCAAAATGCCTGCAGCGGCGTAGACCGGTTTTGGTCCCCTGCGGTCGAGGAGGGCCCCGCTAAAGAATGCGGTTACCGCGTAACAGATCATCATCAGGGAGTACCCCATTGTAACCCTGCTCTGGCTCCACCCCAGCTCCAGGCTGATAGGATCTTTAAGCATCGCGAAGGATGCCCTTACTCCAAAAAGGGAAAACACCGCCAGCCATGATGCGGCAACCACAAAGATACCGTAGCGTTTTTGTTTTCCAGTCGGCGTCTCAGTTAGAGATGGTTTTTTCATGGCCATATTGTGTACGTAATTTGCGTCTTTAGCAAATTGTTTTTCACTTTTTTATAAACCGAAAAGCACACGGGTCACTGTCCCCCTAATAGTGTATATGAGAGAAAAGCGAAAATACTATGACGAGGCATTTTTCGAGGTCTTTACCAACCCGAGTATAATAGAGGCTCTTCTACACGATTTTATTGGTGAGGGGTGGACCAGGCTCATAGATATTGGTTCCATGAGTATAGTGCCTTCAAGCTTCAAAAATAGTGAGTCCTCGAAAAGGGAGAGCGATCTGCTCCTCTCCTTTAAGTACCGTGAAACATTGAAGCATAAGGCTTGTGCCGGTGGGTTTTATCTCTATCTTTTACTGGAGTTTCAGAGTTCGCCGGAGCCTATGGTGATACGGCTGCTCGAATATCTTTCGAGAATCTACGAAAGACAGTCCGAGGAAGGTAAGGTGCTTTATCCGGTAGTACCGATTGTAATATACAACGGAGCCCGGAGGTGGGGGGAGTCTCCGGAGTTGTTGGACCGTTTTTCTCGAATGCCTGAGGACCTGCTGCCCTATATTCCCCGCTTTCGTTATGTGTTAATCGACGAGAGGAGCTACAGCGACGAGGTCCTGTCTCGGCTTAAGAATGCCCTCTCTTACTTTTTTCTCCTCGATAAAACCGATTTATGCGACAAGAGTGAAGCAGAGGAGAGGATTATTGATATATTCAGGGAATTATGGGAAGAGCAACCGGATACCTTTGAGCTTTTAGGCAGTTATATTCGGGGCTTACTGAGCTACAGAAATGTTGAAATCGAGAGTATAGAGGAGTATATTGAAAGAAGGAGGCGGCCGATGCTTGCGCAGAGTATGGACAGGTTAATTGAACAGGGAAGAGAAGAGGG
>JBKHFZ010000025.1:0-22060 GCA_046539925.1 Spirochaetaceae bacterium | reverse complement strand
CTATAGAGGGGCTGCTTTTGCGGGACACGCTTACTTCAACTTCTTTATCATCCAGCTTTCCCTCTTTAAGCATCTTCCTGAACTTCTCTCTCGTCGGACTCGTCTGCTGCCTGTCTCCCTCATCCATGGGTATAGCCTTTTTCTCCTCCGGACTTACTTCCGGCTCGTGGGTGGTCTGCCCCGAAAAATCCGGAGAGTCTTGCCGTTGTTTTACCCCCGGCAGCAGTAGATCAAGAATTACCTCTTCGCTTCTCTTCTCGGCATCTTCCCGTACTCCCTCGAATAGCTCCTTTTTTACCATAGCGAGGGCTGTACTCATTAGATCCCGCACCATGGACTCCACATCGCGCCCCACGTAGCCCACTTCCGTATACTTGGTCGCCTCCACCTTTACAAAGGGCGCCCCGCTGAGCCTGGACAATCGTCGGGCAATTTCCGTCTTACCTACACCGGTGGAACCTATCATAATAATATTTTTCGGAGCTATCTCCTCCTGAAGCTCTTCGGGAAGCATCCTTCGACGCACTCTGTTCCTCAGGGCTATAGCCACGACTTTTTTGGCCTTTTCCTGACCTACAATATATTTATCGAGTTCCTTCACTATCTCCTTGGGGGTGAGAGTATCCAAATCGAGTTTCATGAGATTTCCTCCACTGTAAAGTTGTCGTTGGTATAGATGCATATCTGGGCGGCTATTTTCATTGCCCTCTCCACTACCTCTCGTGCCGAAAAATCCGACCCATCCAGGTAGGAGAGTGCGGAAGCAAAAGCGTAGCTTCCCCCCGAGCCTATGGCAATTGCCCCTTTCTCGGGTTCGATTACATCTCCTGTACCGGAGATAAGCAGAGTTTTTTGGGCATCGGCAATAAGCATCATCGCTTCCAAACGCCTCAGCATTCTGTCTGTACGCCACTCTTTTGCCAGCTCTACTGCCGATCGTGTAATATCTCCGTTATACTCCTTAACCTTTCCTTCGAACAGTTCAAATAGAGTAAAGGCATCGGCGGTTGCACCGGCAAAACCGGCAAGAATCTTCCCCTCGTACATGGTTCGAACCTTGCGGGCATTGCCCTTCATAACCGTCTCTCCCAGGGTTACCTGGCCGTCTCCCGCCATTGCAACAGCGCCCTCTTTTCTCACCGCCAATATAGTTGTTCCGTAAAATTGTTCACTCATCCTTGGGCTCCTTTTTGTGTGACGGCAGGGCATGCGCCTTCCCGCCGGTTTTTGATGCGTGGGGATGTGCCCTGTTGTAGACCTCCCTCAAACGCTCCATCCCTACATGGGTATACACCTGGGTTGTAGAGACACTCGAATGGCCGAGAAGCTCCTGCACAACTCGTATATCCACTCCCCGGTTGAGAAGATGGGTGGCAAAGCTGTGACGAAACGTATGGGGAGAGACCTTCCTTCCCCCCAAACCGCTTCTTTGTATGTAGCGGGAGAGGATATCCGCTATTCCTCTCTGGGTAAGTCTCCTGCCGGATGCGTTGAGAAACAGCGCTTTCTCCGCATCGGTATCGTTCTCGGCGGTATGTTTTTTCCGCATACCCAAATACATGGAAAGGGCCTCCCTGGCGGGAGAACCGAGAAATACATAACGCTCTTTATTTCCCTTTCCCAGCACTCGAACAGCCCTTTTACCTCTTCCAATATCGTCTATATTCATAGCCGTTACTTCGGAAACCCTGCAACCGCTTGAGTAGAGCAGTTCCAGAAGTGTCCGGTCCCTTGTTCCAAGGTAATCATCCTTCGGCATCTCCAGCAACCGCTCTATCTCCTCTTCACTCATTACAGCAGGTAGGCTCTTTCCCCGTTTTACCCCCTTTACCGAGGAGAAAGGATTTGCCGGGGCATACTCAAATTTTACACAAAAGGAGTAGAAACCCTTTACCGACGAGAGAACCCGGTTAACCGAACTCTCCTTAAGCCCCCTCCGCAGAAGAGTGCTGATAAAACTGCGGACACCGTAGGGAGACAACTCCTGCCAGTTAACAGCATCCTCTTGCCCTTCATCTCCAGCTTCCCCGGCGAAGGAGGCAAACTTGAGCAAATCCGTGCGGTATGCCTCTATGGTACGCTGAGAAAGCCCTCGTACCGAAAAGGAGTATTCGATAAAACGTTCTATTACCGTTTCAAGATTCACCCGACTCTCCTGTATTTCTTTCCGTAGTACCTGATAATTCTCCCCTCCAGCTCCTCTTCCAGCACATCGAGGGAGGAGTCGTGGAGAGTCTCGAATGAGGGGTCCAGCGGCCTGAGAGCTGGTCCCGAGGGGGCATTTTTTTGAGACCCCTCGGGTCTTCTGTTCACACCCTGTTCGCCTTTCCACTCATCCGTAATATCCCGTATACTCTCTATTACCCGCGCCCCCTCTTCCGCCAGCTTTTGTCCTCCGGAACCGGCGGTACCCGTCAATCCGCTCTTGTGGACCATAAGATCCCTGCCTTCCTCTATAGCGTAGTCGGCCGTAATAAGCGCTCCGGATTTAGACGGAGCCTGTACAACTACAACCGAACGCACCACACCGCTTATAATGCGGTTCCTTTCGGGAAACCGATAACGCCGGACTTCGGTTCCCGGGGGATACTCGCTTATCAAACAGCCGCCGTTCTCTATAATTTTACCGGCCAGCTCCCGGTGAGCCGAGGGATACACTCTGTCTATACCCGTTGCCTCCACTGCGGCGGTAGACCCGCCGGTTTTAACCGCCCCCCAATGAGCTGCAGCATCTACTCCTTTTGCCAAACCCGATACCACGGGTATCCCCGAAAGGGAAAGCTCCGCTCCCAGCAGAAAAGATGCCTGCAAGGCTTTCTCCGTCGGCCGCCTTGTCCCTACAACCGCCACAGAGGGTGTCCCTGCATCGGGAAGTTCTCCCCGCACATAGAGGAGAAAAGGCGGATCATGAATCTCTCTTAACTGTGGGGGGTAATCTCTGTCCCAGTAGCGGACAATACGAAAACCGCCCTCGCATTTGAGCTGCAGAATTGCAGATGCCCTCCGTTCCCACTCCTGGGGTATTACAGCACCCTTCAACCTTCGGCCCACGATATGTTCAACGCCGCTCTTACTCAAGGCGAAAAGCTCTTTACCGCTTCCCAGACTGTCAAAGAGAATAATTCTCTCCCTGCAGGAAATACCGCCGAGCAGTGATATACCTGTATACAGAAGATCAGAGGTCATAATCCCCCCTCATCAGGCGTTCCCTATTCTCCCGCGCCCGGTCTACCATCTCCTGCTCTTTCGCCTTCTCTCCTATTTCGTTATATATCTCCACCGCCTCTTCTATTCTGTTCTGCTCAACACGTATTCGAGCCAACAGAAACATCGCCCGGTAGTGGTCGGACTTGACGGACAAAATTTTCTCCAGGTGCTTCTCCGCATCGTAGGGTCTGTCGAGCTCGAATACATAGAGCACCGACAGAGCATAGAGTGCCTCTACATAGTTCCCCTTTAGCTCTATCGCCTTCTCGTAGTAATGGGCGGAGTTCTCCAAAACTTCCCGACGCTCCTGTTCCTCCGGCTTGGTCTCCGCCAGCCGGCTCGAGGCAAGCCCGGTGTAGTAGTGGATAATATGATTCGCCGGATATATCTCCAGAGCCTTTAAGAACGTTTCAAAGGCCGGCCCGTACATCTCTCTGTTCATATACTCCATTCCCAGCATCCGGTAATAAATTCCCAACTTTCCCTTTTTCTTTACCAGTTCCGCCACCTCTTCGGAGAAGAGCTTTACATGTCTTTCGAGCTCTTTAACCTTCTCTTCCGAAATCTCCTCATCTTCGTATTGGCTCGCCTGGGTGGCCATAAGCCTGGACAGGATGTGTTTACCCCTATCGCTGCATCCGGAAAAGAGCACTAGAAGAACAAGTGCACCTATTACAGCGGCAGCGCGGAGGGCCGCACCTGTTCTTTCCTTTTCAGATCTCCCGCGGGATTTGTTCATATTTCACCTCCCGCATTAGAGTAGGGCTTTTCCTCTCTTCCTGCTTCAGCCCCGCGGGGATGAAAATCGGCATGGATTCCCGCCAGCTCCCGGTTCTCTAGGTGCGTATAAATCTGGGTTGTCCCGATGTCCACGTGACCGAGAAGCTCCTGCACGGAGCGCAGATCCGCCCCGCCCTGGAGCAGATGTGTTGCAAAGGAGTGGCGGAGGGTGTGAACCTTCGCATCCAGACCCGCTTTTGTGCATATCTCTTTGAACCTTTTCCATATTCCCTTTCTCGACAGCCCTGTTCCCCTCATGCTGAGAAACAGATGGCCCGTCTTTTTACCCGGCTTCAGGAGTCTCGGCCGGACCTCGGAGATATACGTCTCTATACGTTCGAGAGCCTCCTCGCCTATGGGTATAATTCTCTCCCGTCCTCCCTTCCCGTAGACCCGAAGGAGTCCCTCCTCTGGAAAAATATTGGAGAGTTTAAGCTCCGCTACTTCGGATATTCGCAATCCGCAGGAGTATATTACCTCAAACAGGGTTCTGTCCCGCAGATCATAGAGCGAATCGGAACCGATGTAATAAAAAAACCTCTCCACCTCTTCCCTGCTGAGCACCTCAGGAAGGGGGATGGCCCTCCTGGGAAGGTCAATTAATTGAGCCGGATTATCCTGCCTGTACTCGTCTCGGACAAGAAAGGAGTAAAACGAGCGAAGAGCACTTATCGATTTTGAGAGCGTCCTTCCCTCGATTCCGTTTATTTGCCTGTAAGAGAGGTAGGCAACTATATCGACGGGTCTCATATGCATCAGGGAGCACTCCGCCGCGTCACACCAGTTTTTAAGAGCCCTAATTTCGATTAAATAGGTCTCCAGTGTGAGCGTGGCAACTCTTTCGGTTGCCCGGAGATGATCTTCATACTCCCGCAGGATAATTTCGGTTTTCATCCTAACCCTCATTGTCCCCCGATACTTTTCGGCCTCTTAAAATTGTCGGAATTCCCAGATCGTCCTCGCTCGCGTTTCTGCCGGTGAGGAAACTCCCGGGAGTCTCACGATTGATGCCCTTTTGCAGATTCAGCCAGTCCTGGTACTTTATAATCTCATCAGGCTGCTCTTCTTCCTGCTCCTCCTCGTCCTTCGGTTCGGGGGCTCTAAAACCTGTGGCAACTACGGTTACCTTGATCTCATCTTCCATCTCCGACCTTATAGCCTGTCCGGGAATTATGGTCGCGTCGTCGTCGGCGTTTGCGGTAATAATATTTACCACCTCTTCGTACTCGCTAAGAGACAGATCGTCTCCCCCGGTAACGTTGACCAGAATTCCCTTTGCTCCCTCTATCTGCGCGTCCTCGAGAAGGGGATTATTTATTGCGTTAGTTGCCGCATCTACCGCCCGGTTATCTCCGCTGCCCACACCAATGCCCATAAGAGCGTCTCCGCGACCGTTCATAATTGTGCGGACATCCGCAAAATCAATATTGATTTCTCCGGGCTCCGTGATGAGCTCGCTGATCCCCTGAACTCCCTGGCGCAGTACATCATCTGCAATAAGATACGCCTCCCGTACCGGAGTCTTTCGGTCGACAATTTTGAGGAGATACTGATTGGGAATGGTAATGAGGGTGTCCACTTCCGAGCGCAGCCGCTCAATACCCTTTTCTGCAAGCTTCATCTTCTGCCGCCCTTCAAAGTCGAAGGGTTTTGTTACCACCGCTACGGTAAGTGCGCCTATATCCTTTGCAATCTGCGCTACTATGGGTGCGGCTCCCGTGCCGGTGCCGCCTCCCATGCCGGCGGTAATAAAGACCATATCGGCCCCTCTAAGCACATTCTCCAGCTCTTCCCTCGACTCCTCTGCCGCCTGCTCACCGGTCTCCGGTACGCCCCCGGCGCCGAGTCCTCCGGTAAGTTTTTTTCCCACGGGAATCTTTGTATCCGCTTGAGAGCGGTTAAGGGCCTGAAGGTCCGTATTTACCGCAATAAACTCCACCTTCTTAAGGCCGTAGGAGATCATTCGGTTTACCGCGTTACTCCCGCCTCCGCCTACACCGATTACCTTGATAGTTGTCGGCGTAACTTCGTCCTGGATGTGATCGTCTACTATTTCTATTTGCATCGCCCCCTCCCAGAGCATAAATTTGTGTAAAACTCCGATCCCTTACCCCTAACCCCAAGGGTTTCCGGATCGTATTCTGTTGTATATACAGTCTCGCTGCACACCGGTATTCCGGCCTACAGGACTGTTAAAAAAATTCCTTAAACCAGTTTTTCACCTTACCGGCTACTCCTCCGTCTTTTCTTTTAATCGGGCTCGAACGCTGGACCTCTTCCTGCATCTGCCGTGCCGCGTAAAGCACGAGGCCGGCTGCCGTCGAATATGCAGGACTCTGATACACGTCGGACAGACCGCCGGTTTTTGCCGGATACCCTATTCTTGCAGGTATTCCGAAAATCTCCCGGGCAAGCTCCATTGTACCGGGCATCAATGCCCCGCCCCCGGTTATAACTACACCTCCTCCGAGGTGCTGCAGATAGTCCTTCTTTACCATGTGGTCCCGAACCATCTCGAAAATCTCCGCCATTCTCGGCTGGATAATCTTGGCAATCTCCTTTTTGGGAATGGATGCAGAAGGCCATCCTCCCACCCCGGGGATAACTACGTGTTCATCTTCCTCTATTAGGGGAAGGTAACAGCAGCCGGATTCCTTTTTAATACGTTCCGCCGATTCATAGGGAGTTTTGAGCATTATCGATAGATCGCTTGTAACCTGTCCGCCTCCAACCGCCAGCACATTTGTGTGGTATGGAGCCCCCTCAAGATGGACAAGCACATCGGTAGTTCCTCCTCCTATATCGATCATAAGCACTCCAAGTTCTTTCTCCTCCCTGGAGAGAACCGCGGTAGCTGCTGCAAGAGACTGCAACACTATGTCGTACACCTTAAAACCCGCACGGTTTACACACTTGAGGAGATTTTGAGCGCTTGTTACCGAGCCGGTTATTATATGAACCTCCGCCTCCAGCCTAATGCCTATCATATCCAGGGGATCCTTGATGCCTCCCTGGTCGTCTACAATAAACTCCTGGGGAATTACATGGATAACCTCTCGATCCGGCGGCATAACCACTGCCTTGGCCGCGTCTATTACCCTGCTTATATCGTTGTTGTTTATCTCCCTTCCCTTTCCGGTTACGGCAACAACTCCCCGAGAATTTATTCCCTCTATATGCGCCCCGGCAATACCGGTTACCACATTCTGCACTTCCCTTCCCGACATCATCTCGGCAGCTTCAATTGCAGAGGTAACCGAACGGAGGGTAGATTCGATATTAACCACTACTCCCCGCCTGAGCCCTTCGGATTTGCTGGTTCCCACTCCTGTAATATGTATATTCCCGTTCTCGTCCCACTCTCCAATAATCGCACATATCTTTGTGGTTCCTATGTCGAGTCCTACGAGAATATCTTTTCCGGCCACTTAGTCCCCCTCAACTCGATACACAACGTTGTCGGTACGAAAATCAACTTCCACCACTTCATCTTCCATCCCCCTTCCTGATAAGACATCGAGAACAAGCATAACATAGGTAAGCAGCTTTTTATCGATTGAAGGCCCGATCCGAACCCTTACTCGATAGTGGGATGGGTAGAGAATTACATCGTACTCTGTAGAATTATTCTTAACGAATTTTACCTCCGATATCAAGCGATAGAGCGACGGCGATTCCCCTTTCAGCTCTTCCAGATCCTCTAAAAAGGAGTGAAGCACCTGGGGAAGCTTCATTCCCTCCTCGACACTGGGTATCTCCACTCCGGAGATAACAGGAAAATCGGCATTGCCGGCCTCTCCTATGCTGTATATTACACCGTTCTCATCGAGAAAAGCCGTAGTGAGCCTGCCGTTCAAGGGCACCGTAAGAAGGGCAATCGGTGTGCGTTTGGTAAGATTAAGCGAGAGCCCCCGGGGAAAACTCTTTTCCACCTTTGCAGTTCTCACCATCGGTATATTTTCGAGCCTCTCCTCGAGTGCCTTTGTGTTGGTCGAAAAATAGGTGCTTGTGCCGCCGGCTAATCCTGCTATATTGAGGATCTCCTCGTTAGAGAGAGGAAAATCTCCGGCCGTTTCTATAGTTATATTGGAGATAACAAGTCTCGGAGCAATAACAAGGTGAAAAAGTATCTCAAGGACCAGGAGAAAAGAGAGAAACAGTACAATAGCGATAAAGACCCGTTTTGTTTTCGTCTCGTCAAGCTGCGTCTTTTTCTTCTGTTTTCTCCGTGGAGATACCTTCTCGCCCCGTAATCCGCTGTATCCGGCTCCGGCATCCCGAAAAAGGGCAATACTACTCATATTCATACCCTCCGCTTTGCTGCGGTACGCTTCGGGATATATTTAAAAGAAGTCCGCTCATAACCAGTGCAACTACCATCGATGAGCCGCCGTGGGAGAAAAAGGGCAGCGGAAGTCCGGTCGCCGGAAGCATACCGGATACCACGGCCATGTTGACCAGGGCCTGGTATACAATACAGCTTGTAAGACTGAATGCCAGGAGAAAAGCGAAGACATCCTCCTTCTCGACCCTGAGGGCGATAGCGTAGCCTCTTACCGCGACCGCTAAAAAGAGGGCAATAATAAAGAGGACACCCAAAAAACCGGCCTCCTCCGCGAAAACCGCAAAAATAAAATCCGAATGAGCCTCCGGCAAGCCGCCGAGCTTCTCCGTACCGTCTCCGAATCCGGTACCCCAGAAATTACCGTTTCCAAGGGCCGTTTTAGCTGCAATTACCTGATACCCCGTTCCGATCGGATCGCTGTTCGGGTCAAGAAAGGCTATTAGGCGCTTTACCCGGTGCTCCTTCGAAAGGATGAGTATTGTCGCCAGAGGAGCCAGCGTCAGGACAAGAAGCGCAAAGTAGCGAAACTTTACACCCGCCACAAAAAATATAAGCAGAGACAACAGCAGTACAAACAGGGCGGTGGAAAAATCGTTTTGAAAGTATATCAGCGCGGTAAATACGCCCACCATCAAAAGAGGAGGAACCAGAGAATTTATTACATCGTCAAGCTCATTGTTTTTTTTTGCCAGGATATAACTCAAATAGAGTACAAGGGTAAGTTTTGCAAACTCCGAAGGCTGGAACGAAATCCCTCCTATTATAATCCATCTATTGGCACCCATAATCGTCTCTCCGATTCCCGGCACATAAGTAGCCCCCAAGAGCAGGAGATTGACGAAAAAAAGGTGGGGTATATACTTTACAACTAGAGAACGGGGAAGGCGTGCGGCAACAGCTGCGAGAACTGCACCCGCGGCCAAAAACAGCGCCTGCCTGCCCACAAAGAAATATGGGTCGTTAAACCTTTTTCCCCCGTAATAGTAGCTCGCGGAAAACAGCGTTGCCAGTCCTATCCCTATGATCAGTACCAGCAGGGCAACCAACACCGGATCCGCAGAACCGCGCTCTACGCGCTCAATGTTAAACCGTTCACCTCTCATATTTTTCTCATCTCATATTTTTTCATTGCAGCTTCAGTGTCGATAGACTCAAAATGGTAAAAAGTACGCCTAAAATCCAGAAGCGTATTACCACTTTGCTCTCGTCCCACCCCTTTAGCTCGAAGTGGTGGTGAAGAGGCGCCATTTTAAAGACCCTCCGATTGCGAAATTTACATGACAGCACCTGCAGAATTACCGAGACGGCTTCCAGTACAAATACCCCTCCTACAATTATCAGCAGTATCTCCTTCTTCAGAATCAGGGCAACAACTCCTATAACCCCTCCAAGGGCAAGACTGCCCGTATCTCCCATAAATACTTCCGCGGGATGACTGTTGTACCACAAAAACCCGATACTGCCGCCGGTAAGAGACAGCAACGCTATGGTCAACTCTCCGCTGCCCGCGACAAAGGGAATTTGCAGGTATTCCGCGTAGTCCGCCCTTCCGCTTACGTAGGTGAGAATAGCAAAAGTCCCCCCCACGAGTATAACCAAACCTGTAGCAAGACCGTCGAGACCGTCGGTAAGATTTACCGCGTTAGAGGTTCCCACCAGGAGAAGCATTCCGAAGGGTATGTAAAAGAGTCCCATGTCCAGTACCGGATACTTAAAGAAGGGCAGATACAGCATGGTGGTATGTTCCGACCCGGTCATGTACAGAAAAATCATAATTGCAGCAGCTACAAGAGTTTGTCCGGTAAATTTTACCAAGGCATGCATTCCGTCGGAATTTTTGTGAAAAATCTTCAGATAATCGTCGGTAAATCCAATAAGCCCGAAGGCGACCATGGAGAGGAGAAGCAGCCAGGTATAGGAGTTCCGCAGATCCTGCCAAAGCAGCATGGAGACCGAAACGGAGATAAGTATGAGCAGCCCGCCCATTGTAGGTGTTCCGGATTTGCTTAAATGAGACTCGGGACCGTCGGAACGCACCTCCTGGCCCGCCTTCATTTTGCGCAGGGTGCGGATGAGGGGCTTACCGAAGACAAAAGAGATAAGCAACGCGGTTATCGCCGCATAGGAGGCGCGGAATGTTATATACTGGAAAATATTAAAAGCGGTAAAATATTTTACCAAAGGCAAGAAAATTTCCGGTAACACTCTCCCCTACCCCTCTATACTCATTGCTTCGCTTTTTCTCTCCAGCGGCTCTACAAACCGCTCCAACTCCATTGTTCGGGACCCCTTAAGAAGAATCGTATCTCCAGTCTCCAGGCATCTTAGAAGCTCCCCCTCTATCTCCTCATAACGGCTGCTCTGGATCAGAACACCTTCAAAGCCCTGCCCCTTCAACTCTTCCTTCGTCCATCGAGTCTCCTCACCGAGAAGCAAGACTGCCTTTGCCCCGGAACGTGCGCATATTCTGCCGAGCTCTTTGTGGGTCTCTTCCGCTTTCTCGCCGAGCTCCTTCATCGAACCGAGTACCAGGATAAGACGGCCGGGGGGCACCTGACGGGAAGCCTCCCCTATTACCGCTCTCATGGAATCGATATTTGCATTGTAGGAATCCTCAAATATTGTAACCCTGCCTGTATGAATGCTGCTTCTTCCCTCCGGCACCACAGCCGTCTCTATACCCTCGGCTATCTGCCCGGCTTTCAGGCCGAAATAACGCCCCACGGATACAGCGGCGAGCGCATTACCCAGGTTATATCTGCCCATTAGCGAGAAAAAGATATCTCTGCCTTCATACCGTATTCTCCATCCCTCAAAACCGAGGTCCTCTATCTCTTCTATGCCGGGGGTACTCGTTTCCCCGTATTTTTCGAGGGGAGCTTGAGAGACCGAACGCATATACTCCTCCCACTCGCTGTCTTCCGGGATAAACCCCCTGCCCTGAGAAGAAAGCGCAGACAGAGCCTTGGACTTCTCCCTGGCGATGGCCTCGCGGCTGCCCATATACCCTATATGAGCCGTGCCGATGTTGGTAATAACCATATACTCCGGCTTTAACACATCCGCCAGCACATCCATCTCCCCCGGGTGGTTTATTCCCATCTCGAAAACCCCGTACTCATGGCCGAGACGGGCAGACAATACCGCAAGGGGGAGTCCTATCTCCGAATTGAGATTACCGGTGTTCTTAACCGTATTCCCCGCCCGGGATAGGGCGGATGCAATAAGCTCTTTGGTTGTAGTCTTTCCATTGCTCCCGGTAATACCTATTCTTTTTAGACCTGTAATTCCGGAGACCCATTTTTTTCCCAGACTCTGCAGCGCCTCGAGAGTATTCGCTGCCGTAAGGACAGGAACACCCGTCTCATCGAGGACGCTCTTGCCCTCCTCACTATCGGCAAAACTTTTGGAAACCAGCACCGCCAGGGCTCCCCGCTTTACCGCCTCCGTCAAAAACCGGTGACCGTCCGTTCTCTCTCCCTTAAGCGCTACAAACAGCTCTCCACCTGCCACCTTTCTCGAATCAACCTCGGCACCCCTCAGTTCCAATTCCGCATTATGCGAAGAACTTCCGGCAAAGGACTTCTCGAGAGTAATCCCCTGTGTTTCAGAGGCTCTTTTGGCGGTAAGAACACCTGCTGCGGGGGATCCGGCGGCCTTATCCGTCATAGGGCTCTGCCCTCCCGGTTTTCTCGTCTATAAGAATACGCATTCCCCTCTCGGAGGTCGTGCGCGAGAGGTTTAACTCTTTTTCGGCAATCTCCTCTATACGCGCGGGAGAACTCACAATTGCAATATTGGCTATCATACGCTTGTTACCCTCAAAAAGGTCGGACTGCTCCTCTTTGAGCCTTTCCACTTCCCTCTCGAGGGTCTGATAGGCATAGACCCGGTAGACAGAGAGAGAAATGGAGAAAGGTATCGACAAAATCATTAGTCCTACTATAATTTTTCGCACCTCTACCTCTCCTCATCTCGCAGTTTTTCTACAACCCGGAACTTGGCGCTCCGGGAGGGGGGATTTTTATTGACCTCTTCTTCCGTCGGTCTGAGCGGTTTTTTAGTCAGGATATCCACCACTCGCTTTCCCCCACATTTACATATCGGCCAATCCGGAGGACAAGTGCAATCTTTGTTTTTCTCTCTAAAAAACCGCTTTACAATTCTGTCCTCGAGGGAGTGAAAAGAGATAACCCCTATTCTACCGCCTACCTTGAGTACCTGCAGGGAGTTACTCAGAGCCGCTTCCAGCCGGACCAGCTCCCCGTTTACCATAATTCGTATCGCCTGAAAGGTTCTCGTGGCCGGGTGTATACTCCCGTATCTGTATTTAGGCGGGACCGTTGACCGTATAACAGATGCCAGAGCGGCGCTTGTACGAATCTCTCCCTTTTCTCTCTCACGGCATATCGCTCTCGCGATAGATCCGGCGTACCGTTCTTCACCGTATTCGGATACAATCTCCCGCAGCTCCTCCTGGGGGTAGGTATTTACAATATCCATAGCGGCAATTTCCAGATTACCGTTAAGCCTCATATCGAGGGGTTCGTCCTTTTGAAAGGTAAACCCTCTCTCCCCCCTTTCGTAATGATACATGGATATTCCCAGATCAAAAAGGATCAAATCGGGCTGCTCTCCTCCCAGTGGATACTCCCTAAAGAAGACATTGAACCAGCTGTTGTATCCGCGAAATCGGTCCCCGTAGGGGGTCAGACGCTGCTTCGCCTTCTCCAGGATCTGCTCATCCGCGTCTATCCCCACAACCCTGAGTCCGGGAAAGGTGGAGAGAAACTTCTCGCTGTGTCCTCCCTCGCCCAGTGTTGCGTCGATAAGAAGCGCATTTTCCGTCTTCGGTGCAAGATATTCGAGTACTTCTTCTGTCATAACCGAATAGTGCACAGTATCCATGAGCAGCCCGATAGGAATCCTCCCTAATTTTACGAATCGCTATTTTCCCCGTTTCGCTTGCCCCACAACGGCAGGCGAGACTAATGCGAGAGAAGTTCCCCAAGCTGTTCGGCAGCTTCCTGGAACTCCTCCTCACTCTCCGACAGATATTCATTATAGATTCCGGTATCCCAGATCTCCACGTAGGAGTCGATACCGAGAATAATCGCATCATTCTTAACTTTAAGACCCGCCGTCTCCCTCAGGGTCAGGGGTATGGAGATCCTGCCGGTCTTGTCGATCTCACACTCCTGGGCAGGAGCAATAATTCTCCGTTGAAGAAGCCGAGTCCTGGATTTGAACATGGAACTCGACTCCATAATATTCTGGGAGATCCTTCTCCACTCCTCCTGCGGGAAAAGCCAGAGACAGCGGTCGACCCCCCGGGTGAGGATGAGCGTGTTTCCCGCTATCTCTCCCCTGAGGCGGGACGGCAGCAGCAGTCTGCCTTTATCGTCAATGGAGTTCTTATATTCCCCCATTAACATAAGGAGTTACCACTAATTACTATTTTTTCCCACTTTCCCCCACTCATTACCCTAACAATACTAACTGATTTCCACTTATTGTCAACTCTCATTTTTTTTGTTAAAGAAAAAACCCGAGAAAGCCGATAATATTAGCTTTACATATGTAAAGTAGTATGGAGGTAATAGAGATGCAGCTCGAGGAACACCTGCTTGTATATCCCGAGGGGGATGAACAGGAGATAGACACGCCTCTGCGTTTTAATCAGCTTGTAGGGCTCAACGGCGTACCCGTCCAACTACCCCTGCCCAGTGCGAAGACAATTGTGTACAGAGTGTATAAGGTGTCCCGGAGGGAGAAAAAGGGAGAGACCCTCACCTATTACCATCTGGAGCTTGTTACGGGGGAGGAACTGCGCTCGCTCGCGGATTAGGGTTTTTATTTTAGTTGCCGTCGGCAGATAAAGAGCCGGTCCTTTTGAAGACCCTGTAGTCGATATCGGAGAAAAGATTTTGCTTTTTCTCTATTGTCGTGAGCCATTCGGTGTCCACCGTGTTCCTGCAGAGGCGCTCGTAGATGTAATTAAAATTGTAGAGATGCTCCTTTATCCGGCGCTCGGCGTACGGCACTGTCGTACCTGTGTTCATTATAAAGGGCCAGTCCGAGGCCATTGCAAGCATAACCTCTCTTGCGGCCTGGTCCAGAACTCTCAGCTTAAGTCCGGTCTCGTCCGGGTACCTGTCTACCAGCTCCACCATTCGCTCTATTGCCTTGTGAATGTGGCGGTATATCCAGTCGTTTTTCCCGCTGAGCCACACCTCCGCGTAGCCCTTGTTACCCCAGCTCGAAAAACTGGGGGTGCCCTTTTGGGCGGAAGGGTACTGCTTCAAATACTCCGAAGGGGTAATAAGGTCGAGGTCTTCGCTCACATCTATCCTTCTTACTACAGCCTCCAGCCAGGATATTCCCTCGAACCACCAGTGACCGAAGAGCTCCGCATCGAAGGGAGCAATTATATAGGGTGTACGGTCAATTATTCCTTCGAATTTCTGCAGCTGCATACGCCTGTTGTAGATAAAATTGTCCGCGTGCTCTTCAACTTTTTTTAGAGCCCTCTCCCGGTTGTACAGTTTCTTCTCCTCGGTCTCTCCTGTAATCGAGTAGTACTTATATCCGGTACACACCCTTACTTCCGGTTCGTGTATATAGGGTTGTATATAGGAGAGGGGAAGGTCGTATCCGATATCCCTGTAAAACTCTCGGTAATCTACATCGCTCGGGTACCCGCGGTCCTCCGACCACACGGAATCCGAGGTGGGATAGTCCCTTCCAAAAGCGTGTATCCCCCCCTCGCATTCGAGGGGAGCATACACCCCATAGGGAGGTTTTTTTTCCGCAAAGAGTATTCCGTGGGCGGAGGTAAAAAAGTAGTCTATATTGTTGTGCTTGAGAACTTTCTCTATACCCGGATAAAAACCGAACTCCGGAAGCCAGAACCCCGCCGGCTTTTTTCCAAAGTTTCGGCAGTGGTCTATAACCGCTGTCTGGACCTGAGCTTCCACCGATTCCGGATGCTGCTGATATAGCGGCAAAAACGCATGGGTAGCGGAGGTGGTAATAATTTCGAGATGCCCCTCTTTCTCCAGAGCCTTAAACCCCCAGAGTATCTTTTTCCTGTACACCTCGGTAAAATCATATAAATTCTGCTCAAACAGACTCTTGTACATTCGTGCAAGATGCTGGAGTTCCGGCTTGTTCTTTGTACGCTCTATCTCCTTCTCTCCGAGGTCGATGAGCTTTTTAAGATGCCGGATATATCGCTTCTGCAAGAGCTGGTCCGAAAGCATCGCAGAGAGGGTGGGAGAAATGGACAGGGTAAAGCGAAAGCCGACTTTCTCCTCCACAAGACGATTACACATCCTTAGAAAGGGTAAATATGTCTCCGATATGGCTTCGTAGAGCCAATCCTCCTCTAAAAAACACTCGTATTCCGGGTGCCGTACAAAGGGGAGATGAGCGTGCAGAACAAATCCTATATTGCCTTTCATGCCGTTTTTGCTACCTTTCCTTGATTATATCAAAGTCGTGGGAATCGAGAATTGAAATTATACGCTGCGGGATGAGAGAATCTTCCTCTTCTTCGCTCCCATAGTCCCACAGACCCGAGAGCATAAGCATCATCGTATTTGGATTACTGTAGAAATCCTCCTTATTCCGCACAATATATCCCAAGGGGCTGTGAACCGGGTTGGAAACGGCAAGCGACTCCTCTTTGTGAAGCACGGAAGCATAGAGTTCGACTCTGTAGTCGTTTCCAGGCTTATTAAGGGAGATATATCTGCTGTCGTCCTCCTCTTCCACTTCTATATCAAAAAAATCCACCAGGTTGGACTTGGAGGGAAAAACTCCTCTGTACTCGTATACCCTTAAAAACAGTCCTCCGTAGTTAGGCTGATTTTTCAGCTCTTCCAGTTTGGAGCTGTTTAAGTCCCAGTAGACATAAGCCCACTCCGGATCCCTCAATAGAAGCACGATTCTTGTGCTGTTGTACCTTTCGGGCAGCTTGAAGTCTTCGAATTGAAGCACTTCCAGCTCCTCATCCTTAAGAATATCGTACTTCTTGTTCTCGAGCCTCATGGCGCAGTTGTTTGTCCGGTGGCTCTCTATTTTGTCCTCCTCCAGGGCTTCTACAATCAGATCTATCAGTTGCTCCCTGGAAACATGATCCTGGTTAACAATACCTTCTCTTCGGGCTACCGTTTTTAATGCTTCCTGCGAAAGAGTCCGGAGCTTCTCTTTTGTCATACAACCTCCGTTAATGCTGAAGTTATCCTAGGAAAATTAGCAAGACTGTGTCAACCCCGCGTCAAGACTTTGTTAAGACGGGGGATCGACAATCTCCGCCGAATCGGCACTGCCGGCGGCTTTACAAATAATCCCCCTTCTACCACAATACACGTATGAAAAACGCTCTTATTTTACACGGTCATTTTTATCAGCCCCCCAGGGAACATCCCTGGACAGGGCTCATACCCTATCAGGACTCCGCCGCACCGTTTCACGACTGGAACAGGAGGATTAACAAAGAGTGTTATGCTGCAAACACCGCCTCCAGATTTCTCAGGTACGACGGTAGAATCGAAGATATAATCAATAACTATGAAATACTCTCTTTTAACTTCGGTCCCACACTTCTTGGATGGCTCCACAGGCACGCTCCCCATATTCACGAGGCAATTGTAGAGGCGGACAGACGAAGTGTCGAGTATAACAACGGCCACGGGAACGCTATAGCCCAGTCTTACAACCATACCATCCTTCCCCTCGATGCAAAAGAGGATGCGCGTCTACAGATTCGCTGGGGGCTCCGTGATTTTTACTCTCATTTCGGCCGGGAGGCCGAGGGAATGTGGCTCCCCGAAACCGCGGTAGACGGTAGCGTCCTCGACATACTTATAGAGGAGGGGCTGAAATACGTCATCCTCTCCCCCTGGCAGGCAAAAAGCATAAAAGCCGACGGATCCAGGGAGAAGACACTGCTGGAGGGTAAACCGGCCCCTTCCTGGAGACCCTACCGAATAGAGCGCAAGCGGGGCAGTATAGCCGCTTTTTTTTACAACCACGAGCTGGCCTCCGGGATAAGCTTCGAACACTACCTGCGGAGCGCCGACTCCCTCTATACACGCCTTCTCGGATATCATAACGATGCGGATCCGGGGCATTTGGTCCATACCGCCACGGATGGGGAGGTGTACGGCCACCACGAACCCTTCGGAGACATGTGTTTAGCCGCACTTAGACGTCATGTGGAAAACGGGGACAAGTTTGTTTTTACCAACTACGGGGCCTACCTGGAAAAAAACAGCCCCGCCTATACCGCTGTTCTTGCCGAGGGTGAAGGAAAAAGGGGAACAAGCTGGAGCTGCTTCCACGGTGTGTCCCGGTGGTATAAAAACTGCGGCTGTTCCACTGGCGGAAAGGAGGGGTGGAACCAGAAGTGGAGGACTCCTCTAAGAACCGGTTTTACCGCTGTAAGCGGAGAGTTGCGGGAGATATACCGCAGCCGCTGCGCCGCCCTCAGCTCCGTTGATCCGGAGCACATTCTGGACCGGTACATCGAGGTTAAGGCAGGGCTGGTGCGGAGAGAGGACTTTGCCAAAGAGATTCTGGATAAAGATACAATTTCGGCAGAGAAGAGAGAAGAACTGTTTACCCTGCTGGAGGGA
The DNA here is from genome assembly GCA_046539925.1 of Spirochaetaceae bacterium. Lineage (GTDB taxonomy): Bacteria > Spirochaetota > Spirochaetia > DSM-16054 > Sediminispirochaetaceae > CAYFVU01. The sequence goes on along the minus strand of JBKHFZ010000025.1, from coordinate 4,087 downwards.
AATGTATACCGTATGTACATGTTCACCTCCTGCGGCTGGTTTTTTGCGGATATTTCCGGTCTCGAGCCTGTGCAGAATATCCTCTACGCATTAAAAGCTATAGCCCTCTACGAGCCTTTTACCAATAAGGACCTTTACAGCCTGCTCCGCTCTCACCTCGAGGAGGCAAAAAGCAACATCCCCTCCTACGGCAGCGGTGCGGATATTATGGATACTGTATCCGGGGAGCTGCCCGACGGTGTTGAGGCGGCCACGTACTTTTTTGTTATATATCTTGTCTCCAAGGAGGTTCCCGAAGAGTGCGGTTACGGTTTTTTCTCTTTGCTCTCCATAAAAAAAGAGAGGAGAACCGATAGACACACGGACGCAGTTATTACCCTTACAGACACTACGAGGGAGAAAAAATTCTCCTTCAGGTTTTCCGCCGAGCAGGATAACTCTCAAACCTTGACAATACAAGTAGAGGATCTCCTGGAGCGGGAGGCACCATTTTCTCTTGATCTTTCAAAACTCCCGGTGGATTTGAGAAGCAAGATACGCTCCTTTCTCGTAAATTCTACGGAAAAATCCTTTGCCGATATCGCCTCTTCTCTCTTCGAGGAGGCGGGTAATGCAATTATAAGAACTTCGGAACTGAAGATGAAACCCTCTTCCATTATTACAAAAACGGCGGAGATCTCACTTCACTCCCTTATTTTTGCCGCTCTCCCCGACAGGCACACTCCCCTTACGGGAAAGACGGCGGAAGAACTGGAAAAACTCTTTGATTTTGCCGCTACCTACGGTATAGAGCTGGAAACCGAACAGATTGCTGCAGAGATAAGCGAATACCTCTGGTGGTATTCGGAAAAGATGAAAAAAGGAAGCTGCGGACCGGATTGCGATATCCTGATAAGGATCCTGGGAGCTCTAAGGCGCGGAGGCATCGAACCGGATTTAACCATCCCCCAGAAACATGTATTCTCCCATGCCCGAAGCTGGAGGAAAAAGCTGGAAGAGACAGAAAGCCTCGGCAAAGATGAACGGGAAGAGCTGTACAGAGTAATCGGCATCTGTAATGCCATGGGGATCTACGCAGACGACCTTATGCACCGGGTTTCCGTGCTCGGAACACCATAACGTCTCCCCAGCCGAACTGTTTTGCCGAGAGATCCATAATCTTTTTAAGGGGCTCGGGTGCCAAACCGGCGGCAATACCGCCCCAGCTTTTCCAGTATTCTCCCTCAAACCCCTGTTTTTCAAGCATCTCTTTTAAAGTTCTACGGGTAAAAAGGTGCATGTGGTCTGCGATGGCGGACCTCCACTTTTTTCCCAGCAGCCGTGCCTGCAGCCCCGCTGCATTAGGGGTGGTAATAAGCGCTCTTCCTCCGGGCCGCAGGACTCTGGCAAGTTCCGACAAAAATGTTACAGGGTCGCAGAGATGCTCTATCAGGTGGCTCGCGTGTACTACATCGAAGATTTCCGAGGGGAATGCTGCAGACTCGAGAGTTCCGATATGGATATTCACACCCCGTTTCTCTATCCCGTATTCGGCGGAAGGAGCACATACCTCGACTCCCTTCTCCTTCCACCCTCGCCTCTTCATTCTCTCGAGCAGCATCCCCGTCGCGCATCCGATATCGAGAAAAACCCCCTTCTCTTCCGGTCTCCCGTTCTTCCCAGGACTCTCGGCGGGCTCGAGGTCTCGGTAAAAATGAACATCCTCGAGGGTCTTCTCCATTAAATCGAAAAAAGCCCTCTCGTTCTCCAGTTCGTAGGTAAAATACTCCCTGTCGTATCTGTCGAGCAGCTCCTCCTGTTTGGGAAGAGGGTATTGGTATATAAGACCGCAGCGTGGACATTTGGAAAAAGAATAGTCCCGATTATCCCAAAGAAGCACCGGCGGCTCGTAACCGCAGAGAGCGCAGGGCACGCGTTCCGCCTCTTCGTCTTTAGGCTTTATTGAGAAGGTTTTACATTCCATTTTTAACGGATACTCAACCTGTAGGTCTCCGCGGTCTCATTACCGGCAATATCACTTACCACGACCTCTATAACAGCATCTCCGGAATTAAGTCTGAGTGTTCCGGGGCAAAAGCGCCACTTATCTCTGTAGAACTCTGAAGCCCCTCTACCCCCTGTTCCGGATAGAGTGTGGGTCATCTCTTCGGTCCTGATATATTCAAACCGAATGTTAAGCTCCTCCTCTCCGTTTACAGAGACCCTGAAAGAGAAGGGGGCAAGAGAAATGGTACTGTCTCCGAGAACGGAGGAATCGAATGCTTCTATATGAATTTCGTAGTCCCCCGCTGCTGCGGTGCTGCTTTCACCGAGGCTCACAGAAGCGTCTTCCCTGCTTTCCGCCGAACTTCCGGATGACTCCTCTGGAGGGACCAGGACCACCGACTCGATACTCACTCCCCGGGTGTCCTCCACGGACGGGAGAGAGAGTAGAGGGTTAACCGCCTGCTCGAGCTCGCTATCCAAAATTTTAAGATAGAGCAGTTTTGATTCATCCTCTGCTATTGGACCTCTGCCTCCGTTATGCCCACCGGGGAGGGGCAGTCTCTCATTCTTATCGAGGGTCCTTTTGTCGAGCCTCCCCGGTATACCGGGGAGATGTCCGTATACCGAACGAATACCCCTTTCGTGTTCTATTACCACGCTGTTGCCGCTCCCGCTGGGAAGGGCGCCGTTGTGCCGTGGAGTCTCCTTCGCAGAAAAGATAATTTCTCCCGCCTCTATAGCCCTCACATCTTCATCCATCGTCTCGATTTCAATCCCCTTGAAAAAGAAGCCCCCTCGATACTCTCCAAAGGTTGCAACAACGCCCTCCGGCTTTACGGGCCACTCAAACGGATAGAGGGGAACCTCTATGGCCGGTAAAAGCGTTAAAACCAGAAAAAAAGCCGAGTATTTCCTGGTACCAAATAGCCCTGCCCGGCTATTATCCCTGTTTTGGTCGCCCCGAAGGGGCATACGAAATCTCATTACAAACTGCCCCCTTCAAAAAATACGGCCGTACCTCCGGCGGTATATACGCCTCCGGAGCCGTAGGGATAAAAATAACTCAGCCGCCCCTGCAGGGTCTCCGATGTTATCGGTGTTCCAGTCTGGCTATAGACACGGATAAAACCCTCTTCTTCTCTGTTTCCCAAGACATACAGCGGAGCTCCTCTACCCTTCGAGGTTATATCAAACAGAGATCCGGAGAAGGGAATCTCCCTCTCCTCCAACTCTGCAATATCCAGGACGGCACAGCCGGAAGGGGTCTCGTAGTAGAGCAGTGTACCATCACCGGAAAACCGCATAAGCGCCTCCGAAAGAACAGCCTTATCCCGTGTAACTCTTCCCCTCTCGGCAGGAGCTTCTCCCTCGGAAAGCTCCTGGGCATCCACATCGAAAATAGATACGTACTGAGGACCATCCCCCCAGAGAAGAGAGACTTTGTCTCCGCCAGGGGAAACAGCCGCTCCGTACACCGGTCTGCTGTTCTTCCGTGGAGTAAGGACGGCTCTCCTCTCTCCCTCTCTGCTAAAGAGTTCCGCCTTTCCGTTCAGAAGACCTATCACCATCAAATCACTGCGAACATCAAAGCCTGTTATAAGGGATGAGAAGTCGAAACGAAACTTCTCTTTGCCGTTCTCATCGATGGAGATAATACTCATACGGTCTGGGGAAACGAGATAAAGCGACCGGTCTCTAAAGACAGGAAACCCCTCCGGTTCAATATCAACTAAAGAGTCCTCCTTCGCCCTATACACTCCAGGGGTCTCTCCCGTTCTTGTATAGTTTACATGAGTCCCCTCGTCGACAGCGGCATGGAAAAGAAGTTCTTCCCGATAGAGGAGTTTCCCCTCCGGCGATAGATACCCAAGCTCCGATTCCCCCAGGAAAGGTAACCATGAGGAGTAGCCCTCGACTGAATCCTCAACCCCCGATTCCGTTATATCTTCGCTCCATATCCGGCTGAAAACCGGCACCTTTTCTATAGAAGAGGGAGCAAAGAGCAGGTATGCCAAGAGAGCGAAGAGGATAAACAGCCGGAACGCGAAGACCTTTCTTTTTCTCCTGTATTTTTCCAGATTATCTTTTTTTCGAAAAAACA
>JBKHFZ010000024.1:0-22398 GCA_046539925.1 Spirochaetaceae bacterium | reverse complement strand
TCTTCCCTGAAATCTGTATAGCTGTTTACCGCTTCGTTTAGCATGGTGCTCCCCGTTGTCTCTGAGACAAGAGAAGCAATTTCGCCGGCTGCTTTGTCGAGTTCCTGTTCCAAATTATCTATTCTATTAGTCGATTCGGCGTATCGCTGCTGCAGCTCGGCTTTCTCGCTTTCCAGTTCTTCTATCGTGCTCTTCGCCTTCTCTTTTTCCGCTAACTCGGCTTCTACAACTTCGAGCTCGTCTTCAGTAGTGTCTATCTCTGCGGCCATCTCGTCTATCCGAGTTTCGTAGGAGGTTCTTAGCAGTTCCTCTATTCTTTCGGCGGCCTCCCGGGCTTTGGCGGAGTTGTGTACGGAAGCCTCCGCTGCTGCAGAAGAGAGCCTTTCTACCGCTTTTTCCAGGTTTCCTTCCTCGATCTACTCTTCGGCCAGAGAGAAAAGCTCTTCTATTCTCTCTCCTCTGTTTAGCCCGTCTATTCTCGAAACCTCCTCGTGAGCCGTTTTCAGTTCCGGAATAGTGGAGATAGCCTGGGTAAAGTAGCGCTGGGCGGTATAAATATCCCCCTCTTTCCGGGCCTCGACGGCGGACTCAACCGCCGCTTTTGCCGAAGAGAGCAGTTTTGCCGAATCGAGAAGTGAGGCCTCTCCGGAGGATCGCTGAGTTTTGTTTACATACTCTTCGAGGGTGTTGAGCAAAAAATTGTCCACCTCTCTGCGTTTGGAAAAATTGGACAGCCCCCTTACCGAGGGGCTGTTTATTATCTCCCGAACTCCGTCAATGTGGTCAAGGGCTGCCTGGGCATCTCCCTTTTCAAGAGCTGTTTTCACATTTAGATACATGGATTGTATTTGATCGAGGATAAGCTGTTCGTTTTGGCGGAGCTCGCTGAGCCTTTCGAGTTCCGACTGGATCATCTCGGACTCTTCGCTCAGGCGTTCCCTCTCTGCTTCGAACTCGGAGAGAAGCTCCTGCTCGCGCTGCTCGGTCTCCTCGATAAGCTCCTCTCTCTCTCGGCGCGCCTCTGCCAGGATCTGCTCCGCAGTCTCCCTCGCCTCCGCCAGTTCCTGCTCTTTTTCCTGAAGATCCCTCTGCATCGCGCTGCGGTACTCCGCGAGGGACTCTTCAAACTCCTCTCTCCGTTCTCGCTCGAACTCTTCGAGGCGGTTTTGCCGCTCCTCTTCGTTTACTCCGCGGGCTTCCAGCCGTCGGCGCTCAGCTTCCAGTTCTTCCTCCATCGCAGACCTGAGCTGCTTTTCTCTCTGATCAATCCGTTCTTCCATATTAAGGGCAAGTGCTTCCCGTTCTTTTTCGATCTGTTCAAGGTTTTTTTGAATATCCTCGATCTCCCCCTCTTTTTCCTGAAGGCGCCTCTCCGATTCTTTCTTGAACTCTTCGATTATTTTCCCCTCTGTAGAGAGGTATTCCTCGGATGCAACGTTGAGCTGCTCCTCCTGACGGCTGAAAAACCGGTCTGCGTAGAAGATGCCCCCCGCAACCAGAATAAGAGCCAATATGTTCACAACAAGAGGAAAGACCCCTCCCCGCTTTTCCGGAGTAAAGTTGAAGATGTCCCTGTGTGTCTCTACTCGTCTGCCCAGAGCCGCTTTATCTATCTAGGAGAATATCTCCTGCCTCTCCTCCTCCGTGAGGTTGGTCGCTTCCGGGGGCAGATCGGTTTTGATATTCGGGGAAATCGAGGGGGATTCGGAATCACTCACCGGCTGTTACTCCTTTTGCTCTAGCCCCTTAGGGCAGAGGGTCCAGCTGTACGTTTTATTGTCGTCAAAGGAGGCTTGAAAATTTAGTTGTTCTTGCGCTTAAGTGGAGAAGTAAGTACACCGATGGAGAAGAGAGACCTCCTTCAACTCGGCGGTATAGGAGTATACATACGTGCGAATTCGACTCAAAATTTTTTTTGTAGTTGTTCCTGTTCTGATAAGCGCTCTCTTAATAACAGGAGTGGTCTCCTCCTTTTCCGCGCGTAATGGAATAACCCGTATTGCCATAGAGTTTCTCGGTTTTAAGGCAGAAGAGCTGGAAAACTACATGCAGAGTCAGTGAAACCTGCTGACAGACAACAACCTGGAGGATCAACCCCAATATATAGAAGTTGCCCAGGGGGCGGTTACCTCCTACGCCCGTTCCATTATCAAGAGCGGAACCGAACTGATATTTGCCCTCAACGAAAATGCCCAAGTGGCGATGTCCACGGGTGATATCGAGCTCCAGGTGGCGGAGAGGTCGAGACTCTACCGCAATATCCATCGGGGAGAGACAGGCTGGATCAGGAGCGAGATAGGCAATAAAGTGCGGGTCGGGCAGACCTTTCTCTTTGAGCCCTTCGGCTGGTATGTGCTGGTAACCGAACAGGCAGACTCTTTTTACCGGGATGCGGAGAATATCATAATTCAGACGGGATATGTGCTTGCCGGTTCTATTCTGGTCTCCCTTATTCTGCTTCTTGTTTTCTCCAGCTATCTTACCAGACCGCTTCGTTCGGTGGTGCAGGGTATGCATTATGTAATACGGACAAACGATCTCTTCACACGTGTGCCGGTGGAGTATAAGGACGAGATAGGGAGTCTGGCAAATACTTTTAATATAATGAGTGCGGAGCTGGAAAAAGCGTACAGCCAGATAAAAGAGTATGCTTTTAAGGCGGTACTGGCTCAAAAGAACGAACACAAAGTGCGCAACATATTCCAGAAGTATGTACCGAAAGATGTAATCGATGCGATTTTTATCAATCCGGAGCAGATGCTCACGGGAGACAACCGGGTTGTGGCTATTCTCTTCTCCGATATCCGCAGTTTTACCACTATCTCCGAAGGATTTATGCCCGACGAACTGGTAAAATCCCTCAACCGCTATTTCGAGATTATGGTAGATATTATCATGAGTCACGGGGGTGTAATAGACAAGTACATTGGAGATGCCATTATGGCCTTTTTCGGAGCTCCTGTTAAACACGAGGACGATGCCCTGCAGGCTGTACTGGCGGCCGTAGAGATGCAGGAAGCCCTGGTAGACTTTAACACACAGCAGGAGCAGCAGGGAAAACCCAAGTTTTTGACCGGTATAGGTATAAACTACGGAGTGGTAACCGTGGGAAACATCGGGTCGGAAAAGAAGATGGATTATACCATAATCGGGGATATGGTAAACCTGGGCTCGAGACTGGAGGGACTCACCAAACCCTACGGTCAGGGGATTATCTTCTCGGAAAGCGTGTACAGAAAGGTAAAGGGAGATTTGAAGTGCCGAATGGTCGACAAGGTTGTGGTAAAGGGAAAGACAAAGGGAGAGAATATTTACACTGCGAAAAAGACCCTCACCCCATGTGAGAGAAAGGGATGGGACTTCTACCATCTCGGCCTGAAGATGTACTATAAACGCAATTTTGAACGGGCCCGGCGCTATTTTGAGGGCGTAAAAAAGCTCATTCCGGGGGATAAACTTGCGGATATCTATATTGAAAGGTGCCGCAAATATATTGCCGATCCTCCACCGGCAGACTGGAAGGGTATGGAAGTTCTTACTTCGAAATAAGTTCTTACTTGGAAATAAGAGAGTAATAGCCCAATATAGAGAGTAATAGCTCGAAGTTATCACAATATCGGTAATTTTGTCTTGTTATTTTGTGTATTATTCAAATATTCATTCAAATATTTAAAACATTCCTATTGACATTTTTTTATCAATTTATTAATTTATCAACCAAGAAACGAGAAAAAATTGTTTCTTCTATGTAACCATTACCAGCCATAGTGGTTTAGCATATAGAAGAGCATCAAGAGACGAAGAAAAGACAATCAATCTTTTTTCATCGACCTCCTTTTATTTTTTTTAGTCCCTCAGGGTTTTGTACCTCCTTTTCCCTGAGGGCTTTTTTGTCTTTTGCGGCGGCGGTCTCCCTTTTTTTAAGGGGGCGCCGCCGTTTTTTTTGAGGGATGATTTTTTGTGGGATCAAGAGATGCCGAGCTTATGGGCATAGGCTGTAAGGCGCGGGTTTGACCTGTCGCCGGAGAGAAGCCGGTTGGTAAGTTTTTTACCGAGCTGTACACCCTCCTGGTCGAAGGAGTTTATATTCCAGCACAATCCCTGGAACATTACTTTATTCTCGTAGTGGGCAAGCAGGGCTCCGAGGCTGCGGGGTGTAAGCTTGTCTCCGTAGATAAGCGAAGAGGAGCGGCCTCCGGGAAACCGCTTGTTCGGGTCCTCGTCATCCTTGCCCTCGGAAAGCGCGACAATTTGCGCCGCCAGGTTTGCATTGAGCTTGGCCCTGCTCGTAGAGCCGTCGAACTCGGTGTCCATGCCCATCTGGTTCTCCTTAAAGCCGATAAACTGAAGGGGAACCGGTTCCGTCCCTTGGTGGAGCAGCTGATAGAAGGAGTGCTGGCCGTTTGTTCCGGGTTCTCCGAATACTATCGGGCCGGTTGAGTAGGCAAGGGGTTCTCCACGGCGGTTTACCCGTTTGCCGTTGCTCTCCATATCCAGCTGCTGCAGGTGCGCGGGAAAACGGTGGAGCGGCTGGCTGTAGGGAAGGACCGCTGTAACCGGGTATCCGAGGACATTTCGCTGATAAATTCCAATAAGCGCGTCCAGGAGAGCGGCGTTTTGAGAAACATGCTGCTCCGTTGCCGCCATATCCGCCTCGTGGGCGCCTTCGAGAAGTTGTTGAAATGTTTCAGGGCCGTAGGCAAGACTCAGCACGGCGCCGCCTACCGCACTGGTGGAGGAGTATCTTCCTCCTATATAGTCGTCGATAAAAAAACTCTCCAGATATTCCCCGGAGGTTGCGAGGGGGCTTGCCGAACCGGTTACCACGGCTATGTGCCTGGAAGGATTAATGGAGGCTCCCCCCTGTTCCTGCATAAAACGGGCTACAAGCCGATGGTTGGTAAGGGTCTCCTGGGTGGTACCGCTCTTGCTTACCAGGATAAAGAGGGTTCTCTCTACATCGATCTCTTTGAGCACAGCCGCGGCGTCGTCCGGATCCACATTGGAGATAAAGCGGGCCTTCAATTTCCCTGTTTCCCCTTTCGGATCTGTATGATCCCGGGGAGTGTAGAGGCCCTCGAGGGCGAGGTAGAGCGCTCTCGGACCGAGATCCGAACCGCCTATTCCTATCTGCACCACGGTATGGAAGGGTTTTCCCGTCGATCCGGTAATTTTTCCGCTGTGTACTTTCTCTGCAAAGTCGGCGATTTTCTCCTTTTGTTCGGCGTAGAACGCGCCGAGGTCCGTGCCGTGCTCTACAACCCTGTCTTCCACTATGCCGCGGGTAAGGTGATGGAGCACCCTACGGTCCTCTCCCGTGTTCATCCTCTCTCCCGCAGCGAGGGCACGGTATTTTTCGAGGAGCTGCTGCTCCTGGGCAATTTCGCAGAGGAGGGAAAGCTCCTCCTTACCCACCGGCTGGGCCGCCCAGTTAAAGGCGAGGCCGGCCCCGGCAGGGGTTTCGCACTCCTCTATCCGCTTCTCATCCTGTAGAGATGAAAGGAGAGGAGGTGTTCTTTTGAGGAGCGAGCTGTAGGCGTTTCCTGTGTCAAGGTTTTTGTACTCTATTTGTCTCATGATATATACCTGTAGATCCTATTTATCGTGATACGTGGCGGCGGTCTTTTTCATTTCGTCTACCTGTCCCTTTCCGGTTTCAACATCCGAGTGTGCCATAGCGGATACGCCGGTAGAGAGCCCGTAGAGGTTGATAAAACCGGTGGCGTCCTTGTGGTTGTAGCTGGTAGCGCCGAAGGAGGCCAGATCCTCGAGGTAGAGACTGTAGGGAGACTTTCTGCCGGCAAGAATAATATTTCCCTTGTACAGGGCGAGTTTAACCGTACCGGTTACATACTCGGCGGCATTTTCCATAAAGGCATCGATCGACTCCCTGAGGGTGGTAAACCACTTGCCTACATATATCAGTTCGGAATATTTCTGGCCGAGGGTTGTTTTGTAGCTTAGAGTCTCCCCGTCCAGGGTAATCATTTCCAATTCCCTTAGAGCCGAGTGGAGAATTGTTCCCCCCGGGGTCTCGTACACACCGCGGCTCTTCATGCCGACTGTTCTTGTCTCTACCGTGTCGGCCCTTCCTATACCGTTGGTGCTTCCGATCTCGTTGAGTTTTTCCAGAATTTCCCTGAAACTCATCTTCTCTCCGTTCAAGGAGACGGGATAGCTCTTTTCGAAATCGATGGTTATCTGGGTTTCCCTGTCCGGCGCTTCGGCGGGGCTGTTGGAGAGTTTGAACATCTGCTCCTGCGGGCGGTTCCACGGATCTTCAAGATCTCCTCCTTCGTGGCTCATGTGCCATATATTCCAGTCTCTGGAATAGATGTTTTTCTTGGATATGTCCCCGAGGGGGATGTTGTGAGATTTTGCGTAGTCAATGGCCTCTTCACGGCTTGTTATGTCCCACTCTCGCCATGGGGCAATTACCTTAAGATGCGGTGCCAGCGCCTTAAAGGTAAGCTCGAAGCGGACCTGGTCGTTTCCTTTTCCCGTACAGCCGTGTGAAACCGCCTGGGCTCCCTCCTTAAGCGCTACTTCCGCAATGTGTTTGGCCTGAAGCGGCCTGGCAATGGAGGTACCCAAGAGGTACTTGTTTTCGTACACCGCCCCGGAACGGATCATTGGAAAGAGGTAATCTTCGCAGAACTCATCCCGCACATCCTTTATGTAGAGTTTTGAGGCTCCGGAGGCCTTTGCCTTCTCCTCCATCCCTTCCCAATCCTCATCCTGTCCTACGTTGGTGCACACTCCCACTATTTCGCTGCCCGGGTAGTTTTCCTGCAGCCAGGGGATGATAATCGAGGTATCCAGACCTCCCGAGTAGGCGAGAACGATCTTCTTTATGTCCTGTTTGTTCATGGCAGACTCCTGTAAAAATAATTATGGGTAAAGCGTAATATTATGATCCCCGGGTTTCCACCTCGGGAATTTTTTTATGAAAAGAGCGGTTGAGGTCCTCCTTGGTAATACCTTCGCGGAGGATGATAAAAATGGTATCGTCTCCGGCAACTGTTCCCAGAATCTCCGGAAGGTTGATCTTGTCAAGGGCAAGGGCTACGCTGTTTGCATGACCCGCGAGGGTCTTTATTACCCCGATATTGTAGGAAAACTCTATAGATACAATACCCCTGCGTACATCCTGTATATAGCCGTCTTCGTGTTCGGGAGGCTGGTCGTCTTCGGGGAGAGCGTAGTAGTAGCCGGACCACCCGTCGGATACTTTCCCCACCCTCAGGTATTTAAGATCCCTGGACAAAGTAGCCTGGGTAACGTGAAAATTTTCCCGGTGCAGATAGTCGAGCAGCTTTTCCTGACTCTCTATTCTATTGGACCGTATTAAATCCTGAATTTTTTTTAGGCGTACCGAGCGCTCTTTCATTTTTTTACCTTCCGTCCCTTACTCACGGCAGTTTTAATATGAATATTTATACTTTATTCCTGAATAAATTTACACTTTAAACCGATTTTTTTCAAGCGGGCCTCTTTCAAAAAAGGAGTTTTTTAGCAGTTTCGGATCCCCGAGACAGCAGCCAAAACCGTTAAAACAGCCGGACAGGCAGTTTTCGATCTTGATCCGTTGAACAGAATCGGGAGAGCTGATTTAATGCACACTGTATGAAGTCTAAGGATTTTATGGAGCAGCTCGATCTTTCCAATCCTTTCCGGGCTCCCATCCTCTATATTCCGGAGACTCGATCCACTATGGAAGAGGCCAGGGAATATGTGAGCCGCTGTGCAGCGGGGCAGGATGAAACAGGGGTTTGCGACGGTACCGCTATAGTAACGGGTTTTCAGAGCCGGGGGAGGGGGCGTATAAGCTCTCGAAGCTGGGAATCTCCCCCTGGACAGAGTATTCTGACTACTCTCGTTTTTAATCGAGGGAAAACTGGGGGCAACTATGCAAGCGACCGCCCGCCGAGCCTGGAAAGCGGTAAGCCGGAAAGCGGTAAGCAGGAAACGTATAATGTGGAGACCCTTCTGCCGGTCTTCTCGATTATACTCGCTCTTTCCGTTGTCCGGTATCTGCAGGGAAGGTACGGTCTGGAAGCGGAGATTAAATGGCCGAATGATGTTATGGTGGGGGGGCGTAAAATTTCCGGTATCCTCTGCGAGGTCTCGGCACATTTTGTGTACGCGGGGATAGGTATAAACTGTCTTCAGAGGAGTTTCGCCACGAAGCACGGGGGATCTGAGGAACTCGAGGGATCTGAGGAGCTCGGGGAATCCGTTACCTCTGTACGCAGGGAGACGGGGTGGGCTGTAGACCCGGCGGCTGTAGACCCGGTGGAAGAGGTGCCCCATTTGCTGTACTATATAAAAGCGGTTTTAGAGCAGTCTGCGCGGGGGGGCGATCCCGTAGGAGAGGCGGAAAAAATACTCTACCGGCGGGGAGAGCGGGTGAGTTTGGTTGAGGGGCTTCCCGAAGGGGGGAGAGTACTCGAGGGGCGGCTGGAAGGATTGTCCGAAAGCGGCGCTCTGCTCCTGCGCACTCGGAACGGTGATGTGCACAGTTTAGTAAGCGGCGAGTTTTCCTTTAGGCCGCGGCAGTAGAGCTGCCTGCCGGCAGTAGAAGGGCTCATAAAAACACAGAGTTACATACGAGGAGGAATAATGGCTGAGGTAAGTAGAGAAGATGCGTGGAACTTGATGAATGAGTTTATCGAATCCGAGAGTCTCATTAGTCACTGCATCGCGGTGGAGGGAGTAATGGGGTATCTTGCCCGTAAACACGGGGAGGATGAGGAGAAGTGGAGAGTAGTGGGCCTTGTTCACGACGTAGATTACGAAAAGTATCCCGAGGAACATCCCAAGAGGGCCCGCGAGATATTGGAGCCGAGGGGATATCCGGAGGAGTATATACGGGCAGTGGAAAGCCACGGTTGGATAAGGGTAACGGATGTAGAGCCTGTAAGCCTTATGGAGCGCTCTCTTTTTGCAGTCGACGAGCTTACCGGGCTTATTACCGCCACCGCTTTAGTGCGGCCTTCGAAGAGTGTAATGGATCTCAAGGCCAAGTCGGTAAAGAAAAAGTGGAAGGACCGCCGCTTCTCCGCCAATGTGGACAGGGAGCTCATAGAAAAAGGAGCCGAGAAGCTTAATGTAGAGCTGAGCGAACTCATAAACGATACCATTATGGGAATGAGGGAAGTTGCGGATAAAATAGGCTTAAAAGGGAACCCCGAGGAGGCGGAATAGAGGAGGAGAGCGAGGTGCACGGAGGACTCGGAAAAAAAAATTAATTTTTCTGTTGATACCTGCGTAAAAGATTAGTATTTTTCATCCAGAACAATATAAATCATCTAAACCACTACACAAAATGAAGAGCGAGGTAAAACCATGGCTAAACAATTGAAGTTTGACGAATCAGCCAGACGAGCACTTACGGACGGCGTAACAAAGCTGTCCAACGCGGTAAAAGTTACCCTTGGGCCAAAGGGTAGGAATGTACTGCTTGATAAAAAGTATGGTGCCCCTACGGTCACCAAGGACGGAGTATCGGTTGCCAAAGAGATCGAGCTTGAGGATCCCTACGAAAATATGGGTGCACAGCTTCTCAAGGAAGTGGCAACCAAGACCAACGACGTTGCCGGAGACGGTACCACTACCGCAACCGTGCTTGCTCATTCCATTATTAAAGAGGGGATGAAGAGCGTCGCAGCGGGCATTAGCCCCATGGGAATTAAACGGGGGATCGACAAAGCGGTTGAAATCGCGGTAGAGGACATCAAAAAGAGCGCCAAGGAGATCAAGGATAAAGAGGAGATCTCCCAGGTAGCATCCATTTCCGCAAACAACGACCACGAAATCGGCGAAGAGATTGCCAATGCAATGGAGAAAGTTGGTAAAGACGGCGTAATTACTGTTGAGGAGTCGAAAAATATCGAATCCCACACGGATTTTGTAGAGGGTATGCAGTTCGACAGAGGCTACCTCTCTCCCTATTTTGCCAACAACAGAGATTCGATGACGGCGGTATTGGAAGATCCCTACATCCTTATCCACGACAAGAAGATCTCCGGAATGAAGGATCTTCTTCCCATACTCGAGAAGGTAGCCCAGGCTAACAAACCTATCCTTATTATTGCAGAGGATGTTGAGGGCGAAGCCCTGGCCACGCTGGTAGTAAACAGTATTCGTGGATCCCTTAACGCGGTTGCCGTAAAGGCCCCGGGTTTCGGCGACAGAAGAAAGGCAATGCTCGAGGATATAGCAATCCTCACCGGCGGTCAGGTAATAAGCGAAGAGCTTGGAATGAAGCTCGAGAATACCGAACTCGAACAGCTCGGACGCGCCAAGACAGTAAAGGTGGACAAGGAAAACACCACCGTTATTAACGGCGAGGGTAAAGAGAGCGAGATAAAAGACCGGATCGGTCAGATAAAGGCGCAAATCGAAGAGACCACCAGCGACTACGATCGCGAAAAACTCCAGGAGAGGCTCGCAAAGCTCGCAGGAGGCGTCGCGGTAATTAACGTTGGTGCCGCTACCGAAACGGAGCTCAAAGAGAAGAAACACCGAGTCGAAGACGCCCTCTCCGCCACCCGTGCGGCTGTAGAAGAGGGGATTATCCCCGGCGGCGGCATTACCCTTATTCAGGCGGTACATGTTCTCGAGAAGATCGACATGGAAGGCATGGAAGAAGAGGAGAAGGTGGGTTTCAAGATTGTTCGCCGTGCCCTCGAAGAGCCTATTCGCCAGATCGCAATAAACTCCGGTCTAGACGGAGCCATAATTGCCGACCGCGCCAAAAAAGAGAAGAAGGGAATCGGCTTCGATGCGGCCGCTATGGAGTGGACCGACATGATCAAAGCCGGTATAATCGACCCGGTAATGGTTACCAGGAGTGCATTGCAGAATGCAGCTTCGATAGCAAGCCTGTTGCTTACCACCGAGTGTGCAATAACCGATCTGCCGGAGAACGATAACGACGGCGGAGGTGCTGCAGCCGGTGCCGGAATGGGAGGCATGGGCGGAATGGGAGGCATGGGCGGAATGATGTAATCTTGGATTATATCGGAGCCCAAGGCTTTTCTTAGCTTATCGGAAGTACACGGCTCCTGTGCGGCATTCGCATGGGAGCCTTTTTTTGAGGGGTTGATGTGTGAAACGGGAAGATTTTGTATTTACCATCGGATATCAGGGGGATGTAACTCTGGTTGACGGCAGGGCTAAAAAAGAGTATGCCAAACTCACAACCGAGGAGCTTATGGAGAAGGGGCTTTTTCGAGCCGCCTTCTGTTCCGCTCTCTACGAGGGGGATGAAGAGAAGATGAAGATGGTTGTGGATAATTTTAAGGAGCGCAGCGGCGCCAAGCTCGAGACGATAGAAGATATGAAAAGAATGCTCGGGGTATATCAGGTGCCCAGCGAATTGGAGAAGGTAAAGGTCCTTTGATTCCTTGACTATGGTTTATATCCATGGTAAGTTTTTGCTAATATGGAATTGCCGTTTAGGCAATATCCATTGTTTCGGATGCAGTAAAGCGGCATCCGAAAACTACTTTAAAACCCTTAACAGAGAGGATGTAAATATATGATGGATGCTTTTTCTCATCTTTCGATACTAATGGGCGCACCTGAAGGCGGCGCCGGTGGAGCTGGACAAATGACGACAACATTAATAACATTCGGACTCGTCATTCTTATTTTCTACTTTTTAATAATCAGACCGCAGAACAAAAAACAGAAGGAGACCCAAAGAATGCTTTCGGCGCTTAAAAAGGGTGACCGAGTGGCAAGTATCGGAGGGATTCGGGGAACCGTTACATCGGTAAGAGAGCAGACGGTGGTGGTAAAAGTTGACGACAACACAAAGCTCGAGTTCAACAAAAACGCCATCGGAAGCGTTATTGAGAAGGGAAAAGAAAAAGAAGAGGCTGAAGAAGAATAGACAAACGGTTCCAATGCCGGCGAAGGACCACTCAATTTAATGAAATTTACAGGTCTTTTGTAGACTATTGCAAAAATAGCCGTGTTCGGCTATTTTTGTCGTTTCGCCCGTCGCGCAGCGGCCCGCGAAACTTATTACACAATCCCACGAGTGGAGTTAACGTATGAGCAAACGTGGACGGTTACTGGTAGTAATACTGGTACTAGTGGTGAGCGGATTATTTCTCTATCCCACTTTTAAATGGTATTTTATGGTCCCCGAGGATATGAAGCAGCTTGCCGCGGGGTCGAGCACACAGATCAGGGAGTACTCCAGAGGGCAGGCGGCGACACAGCTCGAAGAGCTCATGCAGCTTGCGGAGGAGGATCCGGAAGCCAGGATACCCGAAGGCTACGATTTTTTTATCGATGCGGCAGAAGATAAATACGAGAGCAGAGGACAGGAAGTACCCGGTCAATGGAGCGTAAAGGAGGCACTGGCTGCCTTTCAGTCGGAAAGAGAGGCCTTTGACGCGATAGAAGCGCACCATCGGGAACGGATAATGACTCTCAAGGATCAGGGTAACAGTGTATTGCAGTTGGGGCTGGACCTCTCCGGGGGGATGAGTATACTCCTGGAGGCAGACCTCGAGAGTCTGGAGCGCAGACTCGAGCGGGAACCGACCGAAGAGGATCAGGAGCAGGCGATTAATAACGCCATGGAGATACTCAACAACAGAATAGACAGGTTCGGCGTGACCGAACCGGAGATCCGCCGGCAGGGGGACAGCCAAATAGCCGTGGAAATCCCCGGAGCTGCAGACCCGGAGCGAGTCGACAATTTCCTAATGGGAAGGGGATCACTTAACTTCCATATTGCCGACCAGGAGATGAGCCAGCGGGTGGAGGAGTATTTTTCCCAGCGCCCGACGGAGGTCTATAACGCTCAAGGCGAGATCAAACGCCCCGATTTTGTACCGGCGGGCCTCATGGTACGCGGTTTATACGAGCGCGACGAATACGGCATAGACAGACTGCAACGGTATGTAGTTGTAGAAGAAGAGGTGGGGTTGGACGGGTCGCATATCGAAGACGCGACTGTAGGAGATCACCCCATAACGGGTAAACCGGTAATCAACTTTACCCTGGACAGACAGGGGGGAGACATCTTTTACAAGTTTACCTCCTCAAATCAGGGCGAAACCCTGTCGATCCTTATGGACGACAAGGTCAAATCCATGGCCCGTATCTCCGAGCCTATTCGCGACAGGGTCCAGATGACCGGCTTTGACAGGGAGGAGGCGCAAAACCTCTCCACCGTGCTGAGAACCGCCGCGATGCCCGTAGATTTACTGGTAAACAGCCAACAGTCCGTAGGTGCCTCCCTTGGAGAGGATTCGGTAATGGAAGGGCTGAGGGCTATTACCCTCGGTTTTATCCTTGTAATAGTCTTTATGGCTATCTACTATCTGGGAGCGGGGCTCGTTGCCGATATGGCGCTTATCCTCAACCTTATACTGATTGTCGCCATTCTTTCGGGGTTTAACCTTACACTCACACTCACCAGTATCGCCGGTATTATCTTAACCGTCGGTATGGCGGTGGACGCCAATGTTATTATCTTCGAGCGAATCAAGGAGGAGTACCGTCTGGGCAAAACCCCGGAGGCCTCGGTTCGCGCGGGATTCAGAAAGGCGTTCTGGACAATAATGGATGCAAATATAACTACTTTTATAGCCGCTCTCGTGCTGTCGCAGCTCGGGACCGGGCCGGTACAGGGATTTGCCAATACGTTGGCCGTAGGTATCGTGTCCTCGATGTTTACCGCTCTCTTTGTCTCTCGGCTCGTCTTCGACTTTAATATCGAGCAGCTGCGGGTGAAAAAACTGAGCTTAGGTTGGAGGATTTGATGCAGAGAGTATTTAATTTTACAAAACTCCGATTTGTCATGATCGCCCTGTCCGCAGCGGTTATTATAGGCGGTATAGCGGGTACAGTCTCCCAGGGCGGTCTCAATTTCGGGATCGATTTCGAATCCGGGCTTAACCAGCGCATTCAGATTGCCCCCGTGGGTATGAGAGTGTCCTACACCGGCGATCGATCCGCCTCTCTGGATATAGAGAGCTCCTCGCTTATTCTCGAGTTAAGAGAAGAAGAGGGGGTAGAGGAGATTGTCTATTCCTTTGACGAATACCCTACAATGGGGGAGATAGCAGAGCAGCTCGACTCGAGAGCCGGGGTAGAGGCGCAAATGGAAGCCGACGGCTCTCTGGAAAGTTCCGCTTTAATTGCCGGACTCAACTATCCCGGAAGTCTTGGTTCCGAACCCGTGTCTGTCAATTACCGCAACCAGGACCAGGAGAATTATATCAAGATAGACCGTGTGCGCGAGGCGCTCTCCGACCTTGGTTCTCCGCAGGTACAGGTAATCGGCGACGAGGCGAACCAGGAATTCCAGATAATGGTGGCGGACCCTTCGGGAGAGGAGAAGAATCGACTGGAGGAAGAAGTTGTAGGGCTTCTCGAAGATATAGGCGGCGAAAATACTGTTGTTATCAAAAGGTCCGACTATGTGGGGCCGCAGTTTGCGGAAACACTGGCGCAGCAGTCGATATCACTGGTTCTTCTGGCGCTTGTGCTGATACTTGTCTATATCTGGTTTCGATTTAAATTCGGATACGCAATATCGGCTATTATGGCGCTCATCCACGATGTTTTTATTGTGTTGGGATTTATAGGTGTAACCCGGCTCGAGGTCTCTACTACAACTATTGCGGCGGTGCTTACCATAATCGGATACTCCCTTAACGATACAATTGTTGTGTTCGACCGGGTAAGAGAGAACGAAGGTCTGTTGCAGGGGCGCAGCTATAGGGAGATTATAAATACCAGTATAACCCAGTCCCTCAGCAGAACGCTTATTACATCTCTTACCACCATGTTGGCGGTGCTTGCCCTCTACTTTTTCGGTTCAGGGCCTATAAAAGATTTTGCCCTTGTACTGATAGCGGGAATTATTGTTGGTACCTACTCGTCTATCTACATTGCATCACCTGCCCTGCTCGGATGGTGGAATTCGAGGCACAGAAAGCAGCGCAAAAAGCAGGGTCTCCCTCCCAAGCCCACAGAGAAGGAGCTTGAGAAAAAGATAGAGGATATACCTGCAGCCGCGGAAGGGGCAGAGGGGAAGACGGCGGGTGCTCAGGGACCGGGAACCCGGACACCTTCTGCTGCCGCTTCGCGCGTATCCAATCCCGATGAAATACCCGCGGTGGAAAGAAAACAGAAAGGGAAGAGGAAAAAGAAGAAAAAGAAGAGCTGAATTCGGCCCGGCGTACGGAGAGTAGATAATGAAACATTCGGTTGTAAGAGCTGAGGTTCTCGGTTTCTGCATGGGTGTGCGCCGGGCGATGGAGAGGGTGGAAATGGCCCTCTCCAGGAAATCCCGGGACAAAATACATACCTACGGCCCCCTTATACATAACCCCCAAGTGCTCGATGAACTGTCGAAGCGGGGGGTACAAAGGATAGATTCTCCCGACGAGTTTACAAAGGGTACGGTCGTAATACGCGCCCACGGCGTTCCCCCTCAGACAAGAGAAGGGCTGGAGAGGGGGGGTGCAAAAATAGTGGACGGCACCTGCCCAAGAGTAACCCGCTCTATGAAGCTGGTGGAGAAGAGCGGCAAGAAAAACCGGAACATTATTCTTGTGGGAGACCCGAACCACGGAGAGGTAAAAGCGATTGCCGGGTATGCCGACAATGTTCTGGTAATTAGCACACAAGAAGAGGCGGAGAAGCTTCAATTAAAAGGCCCCTCTCTTGTAATTGCCCAAACTACCACCTCTGCAGAGGAGTATGCGCGAATAGTGGAAATACTCGAGTCAAAAGAGGCGGAGCTTCAAGTTGTCAACAGCATCTGCCCAGCTACCCGAGAAAGGCAGGAGGCTCTAAAGCAACTGTGCAGTAGAGTTGACGCGGTAGTGGTAATAGGGGGATTTAACAGCTCTAATACCAAAAGGCTGCACCAACTCGCCCTATCCTTTGGAAAACCCGCCTGGCACATAGAGACTACGGAAGATCTGCCCGAGGAGATAAAAAAATACCCCGTTATCGGGATAACCGCGGGAGCATCAACACCCGATCGCATTATTGACGAGGTAGAGCAGTATATACGAGACTTGGAGTAGGGGAGGAGCAAAATGGCACAACTATTAGAGGCTATAGATAAACGGAGAGCCTACAGGGCTCTATCGGAGAAGCCGGTGGAGAGTGAAGTAAAGGAGAGGCTGATGGAGGCGGCAACGTATGCTCCCTCCTGCTCGAACAAGCAGCCCTGGCGGTTTGTTCTTGCGGATGAAGACGCTGCCCGGCGCAAAGTGGCGGAGACTCTTCCTGGAGGCAATTACTGGGCAGAGAAGGCGCCCCTCTACGTGCTGGCTGTGACAAAACCGGATCTCGATTGCAATCTAAAGGACAGAAGAGAATACGCTCTTTTCGATGTGGGAATGGCAGTTATGAATCTGCAGCTTCAGGCAGTAGAGGAAGGGTTGAGGGCGCATCCTATTGCCGGTTTTAACGATGTCGAATTAAAAAAGGCCTTCGGAATACCCGATGAGTACATACTTATTACTGTGGTTGTAATTGGGTATCCCGGTGACCCGTCGACGCTCAGCGAAAAACACCTGGAATCCGAAAACTCCAAGCGCGTAAGAGCAGAAAAAGAGAAGGTTATCTCCCGAAACGGCTGGAATTTCCCGCAGTAGCGAGGGGGGCGTTGCGTCGGCCTGGGCTTGACATGGACGACACTTTTACGCACTATTGACATAGATACTAGTGAGGCTTTGATGGAGACGAGTAGAGAGGCAAAACCGTCGGCAGAGAGGGCGGCCGTGGAGGCTGGAAGCCGCCCGTCGGACCCTTTTGAACACCACTCCGGAGCTGCAGGTCGAAGGGTTGTATACGTACCTTGTAGGCCTTGCCGTGTGTCCCGGCGATAACGGGAGTAATTGAGAGCCGCGGCCTCAGAAAAAACGGCGGCGGAAGTAAGGTGGAACCGCGGAGGGCCTCTATGCTTTTCGTCCTTACACTTAGGTGTGGGGAAGAAAGGCGTGGAGGCCTTTTTTGTGTCCCCGTAAAAAGAGACGGAGGTATTAAAGATGGCGGAACAGGATACGCTGCATAAAATCAGGCACTCGATGGCCCATGTAATGGCCGAAGCGGTATTGGAGAAGTTTCCCGATGCCCAAGTAGCCATTGGACCGGCAATAGAGAACGGTTTTTACTACGATTTCGACCTTCCGAGGCAGCCGACGGAGGAGGATATCGAAGAGATTTCCCAACGGATGCAGAGGATAATCGAGGAGGACAGGGAGTTCAAGAGATCGGTGGTCTCCCGGGAAGAGGCGGAGAAGCTGTTTCGAGAGCAGAACCAGCAGTATAAACTCGAGCTCCTCGATGCAATAGAAGAGGGAGAGGAAGTATCCCTCTATACACAGGGCGGTTTTACGGATTTGTGCCGGGGGCCCCATGTGGAGAGTACGAAAGAACTCAATCCGAAGGCGTTTAAGCTTCTCTCCGTGGCGGGGGCTTACTGGCGGGGGAGCGAGGACAACCCTATGCTTACCCGTATATACGGCACCGCGTGGAACAACCCAAAGGAATTGCGTCAGTACCTTGCCCATTTGGAAGAAGTGGAGAAGCGGGACCACCGCAGGCTCGGCAAGGAGCTGGATCTCTTCTCGACCCACGAGGAGGCCGGTCCCGGACTTATCTACTGGCATCCGAAGGGGGGGCGCATAAGGCTTGCTATAGAGGACTACTGGCGTTCGCGACACATGCAAAACGGTTATGAACTCCTCTTTACGCCGCATATAGGTAAAAGCTGGCTTTGGGAGACCTCCGGCCACCTCGGTTTTTACAAAGAGGGGATGTACAGCCCCATGGAAGTGGACGAGAACGACTACTACCTCAAACCGATGAACTGTCCCTTCCATATTATGATCTACAACACAAATCTTCACTCCTACAGGGATTTGCCGCTAAGGTGGGCGGAGCTCGGGACTGTGTACAGGTACGAACGTTCGGGAGTACTCCACGGTCTTCTCCGAGTAAGAGGGTTTACCCAGGACGACGCTCACATTATCTGTACCCCCGATCAAATAGAGGATGAAATTCTCACTGTGCTGCGCTTCTCTCTGGAAGTGTGGAAGGATTTTGGATTCAAGGAGATAAAGGCCTATCTTGCTACCAGACCGGAGGGGGATAAAGCAGTAGGGGACGATGCTTCCTGGACCCAGGCAACCGAGTCCCTCAGAAAAGCTCTGGAAGCGGAGGGTATGGATTACGAAGTGGACGAGGGGGGAGGTGCCTTCTACGGTCCAAAGATAGATCTCAAGATAAAGGACGCCCTTGGCCGGGAATGGCAGATGACTACCGTGCAGTTCGATTTTAACGAGCCCGAACGTTTCGACATGACCTTTGTCGACCACGACGGCAAGGAGAAACGTCCCTATATGGTGCACAGAGCACTTCTGGGTTCGATAGAGCGGTTTTTCGGCGTTTTGGTAGAGCACTACGCGGGGGCATTTCCCGTGTGGCTCTCTCCGGTTCAGGTGCGGCTCATTCCGGTTGCTCCTCCCTTTAACGACTACGCGCAAAAAGTAAAAGAGCGGCTTGCCGCGGAAGGTTTTAGGGTAGATGCGGATCTGAGCGAGCACCGTATGAACGCAAAGATACGAAACGCTCAGAACGAGAAAATACCCTATATGCTGGTTGTGGGCGAGAAGGAGGAGAACTCGGGAAGTGTTGCCCTCAGGTTGAGAAAGGGCAAACAGCAGGAAGTGCTTGCATTGGATGAGTTTATCTCCCGTACCAAAAGAAAAATCGAAAACAAAGAAGAGTTGTGAGGCTGTAGCAATGAGTCAAAAAAGAAACAAAATTCTCGAGGAACTGAGGGAAAGAGATAGGGATCTGCAGCTGATCTACCACTCAATTGCTCTGCTGCAGTGGGATCAGGAGACGGGGATGCCAAAAAAAGCTCTTCACGAGCGGTCGGAACAACTCTCCCTACTGGAAGGAATAGCCCACGAGAGACTTGCTTCAAAAGAGATGGGAGATCTCCTCTGCGAGGCCGGCTCTACTTCGGAGAATCCGGGAGGGGGGCACGATATACCCCATGGGGACTACGTGTTCCTGCGGGCTCTGCGCAGGGAGTACGACAGGGCCGTAAAGATACCGAAACGGCTCGTTACCGAGCTTGCCCGAGAGATAAGTGCAGCTCAGTCCGTGTGGGCAGAAGCGAGGGAGAACGACGATTTTCCCTCCTTCGCTCCCCACCTGGAAAAATTGATTACCCTCAACAGGGAGAAGTCCCGGGCTTTGGGGCTGGGGGAGCATCCCTACGATGCTCTCCTGGATGAATATGAGCCGTGGATGACCACAGCCAAAGTGGATAAAGTCTTCGGGAACCTGAAAAAGGAGCTGGTGACGCTGGTGCAGGAACTCCACGAGTTTGCACACGTGGACGACTCTTTCCTCCACTCCTCATATCCCCTCCCTCAGCAGGAGGCCTTGAACAGAAGAATCCTCAGCGACATGGGGTATGACTTCGATAGGGGTCGTATCGATGTAACCGCCCATCCCTTTACTACCGCGGTGGGGAGCGATGATGTGCGCATTACCACGCGCTACAAGGAACACACATTTACCTCGGCGTTTTTCGGTACAGTGCACGAGGCGGGACACGCCCTCTACGAGTTGGGAATCGACGATGAGTATAAAACATCTGTTTTGGGGGAGGGGAGTTCTCTTGGAATCCATGAGTCCCGGTCCAGGACATGGGAAAACATGATAGCCCGGAGTATTCCTTTCTGGCGCAGGTATTACTCGGTGGTAAAGGAGTTTTTTCCATCGCAGCTCGAGGATGTTACCCTCAGCAATTTTATAAAAGCGATTAATAAGGTGCATCCATCCTGCATACGGATAGAAGCGGATGAGGTAACCTACAGTCTGCATATTATCCTCCGGTATCAACTCGAACAGGCCCTGGTAAAGGGGGATCTTTCGGTAAAAGACCTACCGGCAGAATGGAATAGAGGTATGGAGGAGCTCCTGGGAATACGTCCGAAAAATGACGGGGAAGGTGTTTTACAGGACGTCCATTGGTCTATGGGTGCAGTGGGGTATTTTCCAACCTATGCGTTGGGAAATTTGTACGCTGCCCAGTTTTACAGTACCATGTGGGATGACCTGGGGGATGTAGATACTCTTGTGCTGGAAGGAAAGTTTTACAGGATTACCGAATGGATGCGCACCCGTATACACCGTTACGGGAAGGCAAAAACACCGGCGGAGCTGTTAAAGGACGTAACAGGAGAAGCTTTGAAGGCAGAACCATTTATACGGTATCTGCGGGATAAATACACGCAAATACAAGAGATGTAAGAGTCGAGATGGAATGTTACGGTTTTGATATCCACTCTCCCTATCTTTTCGCAAGCGCCGGGGGTTTTTTTCTCGGAGCTGCAATAAGTTTCTTCGTGCTCACCATGATCTCTATAGGAAAAAAACGCAGCCGCAGGGCGGCGGGTATCTATCTCTCCCTAAGCGCCTTTTTTACCGTTATTCTCCTCTCTCTGTTTTTTATAGATATCCCGTCCCTCGAGTACACTCACAGCCTGGCACTTTCGGGAGGAGTATCTGCACTATGCGGGGCTGCTGCGTCTGCCTGGAAGAAGATTGCCGGGGGAACCCTGCTCGTACTGCTCCTTGCCTTTATTACTCTATTCTCCTTCTACGCCCGTCAGCGGGAGTGTGTAGAGGACGGAGAACCCCTTATATACCTGCGTGTTCTCTCTGTAGAGGAGAGCCGCATAGAGGTAGAGGTGGTGAACTACGGGGATGAGGCGAAGGAGAACCTCAGCATAAAGAGTTTTGAAAACGGCTTGGAAGTTTCCGTCGGCTACAGACGGACAGTGTTTCCCCAATGGTTTTTCTTCTCTAAAAACCGCTGCCTCTACCGTATCGAAGATATAGGCGGACCGGGTCGGGTCAAGCCGTCCTCCGCCGGCACCGGTCCTGAAAGCGGCGATAAAGAGCCGGAGAGCGGTATAACAGAGCCGGAGCGGCGGATGTCGATTCTCGAGAGCATTGTAGAGTCTCTTCCCTTTGTACATGTTTCCCGGGAAGTTGTGCGTATAACAGAGCCTGAGGAGTTTACCAAATACAGTATAGTTGCCGAACAGGGAGAGCTTGCAGTAAGAACTTCATCAGATCATTAGCCTTTCTTAAAAAAAAACAGGGTTAATATCGAGATTTTGAAGCCCACTGCCGATAGAGATGGTGTAATGGTTGTAACTTTTATAAAAACAAGGGAAAGCGGAAGGTACTACTATACTCTACACGACTATCAGAGTTCTTTGTTCGGTAAGTATACCCTTACCGTTATATGGGGCCCCTACATAGAGACGGGTAGGAGGAAGGTCTATACCTTCGAGACACGAAAAGAGTTGGACACCCGTCTGCGAAAAATTGTGAGGCGGAGATTTGCCCTCGGCTACACTCTTCTGTACAGTTATTCCCGTTCACCCAAGTATAGAAAAATATTTAGCAATTCATCGCGACAAGATAGTGATTCACTGGAGGCAAGTTTATGAATTGGCCGAATAGATTGACCGTACTTCGTATTATTCTTTCTCCAATCTTTTTTGTCTTTTATTTCCTTCCGGAGTGGAGCGGTACTGCAGAAGTTGTGTCTGTTGTTATTGTGGTAGTGCTTTTTATCGCAATAGAACTTACGGACGCCCTTGACGGATACATCGCACGGCGTTTCAATCTGGTTTCAGATATAGGAAAGGTAATAGACCCCTTTGCCGACGTAATGAGCAGAATGACCTACTTCTTCTGTTTTACGATGTCGGGTCTAATGCCGTCATGGGTTTTCCTTATTATTATTTATAGAGAGTTGGGGGCTACCTTTTTAAGGTTGATGATGATAAGAAAAGGTGTGGCCATGGCAGCATCTATATGGGGAAAACTGAAAGCGATTACCTATGCGGCAGGAGGTATTCTTGGTGTTGCCTATTTTGTAATAACAACACTGCCCCTCGAGCTGGAGCTTATTGAAGGAGTAGTAAGGACAACCGTAGTAACAATTTTTGTCCTTGGAGCGCTGGCTTCGGTACTCTCTTTTCTCTCTTACATCGTAAAAGCTCTCCCGAGTCTCAAGGAGAGTTCCTAGAGGGAAAAGGCTAAGAAAGTTCACGGAACGTATTGACTTTTATGTGCGTTTCTTATACTTTACTATTCGGTGCTTGAGAGAGCCCCGAAGCTTATATCAAAGCTACTGAAAATATACTCGACAAAGGGCTGTCGGTAAATTGACAGCTCTTTTCTTGGGTGATATAATACATGTCCGGCTTCAAGGAATTGTAGTCGGCTCCTCTCTTAAAAGTGAGCCGAAGCGGTTGACAGAGGGGGAGGGGATGTGGTACAAAACGCGCACGCCTTGAGGGGAGA
>JBKHFZ010000023.1:0-23262 GCA_046539925.1 Spirochaetaceae bacterium | reverse complement strand
TTGTGTAACAATCGGAGGAACAGAGTGAAAAAACTGATAATTGCCATCCTTCTTCTTCTTGCGGTAGCTTCTACCGCAACAGCCGCCCAACTTACCATGGTAGCGGTAATAGACTTGACTCGGATAGTGGAGGACTACTTTCAGGAATCCGGGGCATGGCGGGAGATAGAGAACCTCAGAGAGAAAACCGAGGAGAATATCGAGGAGAGAAAAGACGAGATAACCAAGTTAAAGGAAAAAAGACTCGAGGCGATGGACGAAGACGACGAACAGCTCGAACTCTCCCTCGAAGAGGAGATCCGCAAGCAGGAGGAGTACCTGAAAGAGTACAACCGCATAATGAGCGAACGGATCAACAGCAGGAGGGAGAACCTCCTCTCCTCTTCCGACTTCTCCAGGGAAATTCTCAAGGCGGTTCAATATGTAGCGGAGTCCGAAGGGTACTCCATAGTCTTGAGAAAGAAGGAACCCAACATTCTCCACTACAACCAGGAGGTCGATATAACCGAAAAGGTGCTCCGGCGGCTTCGCGAAACCTCATCAAACTAAAAGAGTGCGGTGAGGCCATGGCCGAAACCACTCCAATGATGCGGCAGTACCGCAAAATAAAAGAGAAGCACGGCGACGCTGTGCTCTTTTTTCGCCTCGGTGATTTCTACGAAATGTTCGACCGGGACGCCGTTATGGTCTCCGCTCTTCTCAACCTCACGCTTACCCACCGCAACGGGCTCCCCATGTGCGGGATTCCCTACCACTCTTCCCGCACCTATATCCCCAGGCTTCTCAAGCACGGAAAAAAAATTGCAATATGCGAACAGACAAGCCTTCCGGAGAAGGGGAAAGGTATTGTAGACCGGGAGGTGGTGGAAGTGATAACTCCCGGCACCGTAACCGAAGAGGAGTACCTCGACGGAAACAGGAACAATTTTATTGTATCCCTTGGAGCAGGACCCCGAGGCATCTCCCTGGCCGCCCTCGATATTACCACAGGCGAGTTTACAGTGCGGCTGCTCGAAGCGGAAGAGCACGACGAAACCCTGCGGGAAGAACTGTCCCGGCTTGACCCTTCGGAGGTACTTATACAGGAATCCCTTCTCGAGGAGAGGAGAGGTATTGCCCGTTATTTCTCCGGTCTCTCCGGCACAATGGTGAACAGGTATCCCGACTGGTATTTTGACGTCGAATCCTCCTACAGGCGGCTTCTTCGGCAGTTCTCGGTGCACAACCTGAAGGGTTTCGGCTTTTCCGAAGAGGATCCCCACCTCCTCTCCTGTGGTGTGCTCTTGGACTACCTGGAAGAGAATTCAAAACACATACTCTCCCATATCTCCTCCTTAAAACGGATAGAGGAAGATATGTTTATGGGTTTGGATGAAGCTACCCAAAAAAACCTCGAGCTTACAAAAAATCTTTCCGACCGCAGCGAACACTATACTCTTCTCGAGGTAGTAGACAGCACTAAAACTCCTATGGGCGGCAGGATGATACGCAGCTGGATTCTCTATCCCCTGCGGGACACGGATGCGATACATAGCCGTCAGGAAAAGGTGGAACGCCTCTACAAGGAACAGCTGCTGCTCTCCGCAATTCGGTCCCAACTCTCCTCCATAAGGGACATAGAACGCCTCGCCTCGAGGGTTGCCCTGGATAAGGCCCACGGGAAGGACTTGCGGGCCCTCGCGCACAGCCTGGAGACGATATTCGAGGTATCCCGTCAGCTCTCCTCCCACAATATACCCCTCAGCACATTTTCCCGCAATTTCGAGGAGGATTTTCATCCTCCCCTTAAAGAGCTGCACTCCCTTCTCGAAAACGCTGTACACGAGGACCCTCCAATTACTCTGTCCGAAGGACGGCTTATACGAGAAGGATACAACGGTGAGCTCGACTCTTTGAGGAACCTCAAAAATAACAGCAAGAATTTTCTCAACGAGTACCTGGAAGAGGAGAAGAACTCATCGGGAATACCCAATCTCAAGATAAAATACAACAGGATAATAGGCTACTTTCTCGAGGTAACCAAATCCCACACAGACAGGGTTCCGGGACATTTTATCCGCAAACAGTCTCTGGTGGGAAGCGAAAGATACTCCACGGAAAAATTGAACCGCCTGGAAGAAGAGCTGAACAACGCCTCCGAGAGTATAGTCGAGCTGGAAAAACGGCTCTTTGTAGAACTTAGGGACAGCGTCAAGGAGTATCTGGATTATCTAATGGAAGCCTCCTTTGCCGTGGCGGCCCTGGATTCTCTACAGAGTTTTGCCCATACCGCCACCGTCTACGGGTGGCTCAAGCCCAATATTCACGACGGAAGCGGTATCGCCATACACGAAGGGCGGCATCCGGTTGTAGAAGCCCACAGCGAGGCGGGTTCTTTTATACCCAATTCGATAGAACTCGACTCAAGCAGCGCCTCCTTTGCCCTTATAACGGGCCCCAATATGTCGGGTAAGTCCACCTACCTCAGGCAGGCGGCGCTTATTGTCCTCCTCGGCCAGTCCGGCTCCTTTGTTCCCGCCGATGAGGCGGATATAGGCACGGTGGACCGAATATTCTGCAGAGTAGGGGCTTCGGATAATCTTGCAAGGGGGGAATCCACTTTTTTAGTGGAGATGAATGAGACCGCGTACATTTTGAACACCGCCGGTCCGAGTAGCCTTGTGATAATGGACGAGGTGGGACGTGGAACGAGTACCGGAGACGGACTCTCTATAGCGTGGGCCGTAAGCGAATTCCTCCTGGACCGGCAGATCAAAACGCTTTTTGCAACCCACTACCACGAAATTACCGCCCTCGAAAACAGCCGGATAAAGAAGCTTCACCTTCAGGTAAAAGAGGAAAACGGAGAGATAATCTTCCTCAAGCGGGTAAGAGAGGGAAGCGCCGGAAAGAGTTACGGCCTGCATGTGGCAAAACTCGCCGGACTGCCGGAGGAGGTGCTGCGCAGAGCCGAAGAGCTGCTTGTAAGTATAGAGACCAGAGAGAGAGAACTCGGACACGGCGGAATAAGCGCAAAAAGGGAAAGTGGAGAAGTCGTAAAAGCCGGAGAGGGGCAAGAAGGGGAAGAGATCCTCTTTGACAGGAAGGGTAACCGGAAGAGGGATACCCAACAGTCCCTTTTCTCATCCGCGGACCTGATTCTACAGGAGCTCAGACACATCGATATAAACCGCCTTACCCCTTTAGAAGCTCTTACTATCCTCGAGCGGTGGCAGCGCGAGAAAATCGAAAAAACTGAATAATCCAAAAGCAGAGAAGCCATACGCCCACTATTAATGGGTATGAAGAATTCCATGGTTTTACTCTACGATCTTCTGTCTCCTCCGCGCTGCGGGCTCTGTGGTGAGCCGCTTATAGGAATTACTCCCCAGAGGTCCACCCTCTGCGCGGCCTGCGTAAAGAAAATTGAAGATCTCAGGCTCTCAAAAACGGATAGGAGATGCCGGGTGTGCGGTACCCCCCTCATTTCCGAACACGATATATGTCTCAGGTGCCGCGAGAGAACCTACGCCTTCGACTCCCACCTATCCGTCTTCTTCTACAGAGATGCGGTACAAACCCTTATACGGGCCTACAAATTCCACGGTAATCGCAGCCTTGCGCCGCTGTTTGCCGAATACGCGGCCCTGAGCGCCCTCGAATTCGGTTTTGAAGGAGTGCCTATTGTTCCATCTCCTCCGGGAAAACGGAAGATGAGGAGAAAGGGATGGGAGCACGTTCACGAGATATGCCGGATTCTAAAGAGAAAATACGGTTTTACAATTCTTCATCTGTTAGAGAAGGAGAGAGGAGGAGAGCAGAAAAATTTCGACTTTAACGGCAGGATCGAGAACATACGGGGCAGTATTTCAAGCAGGAAGATATCGGACCCTCCGGAGAGGGTTCTATTTTTCGATGATGTGTTTACCACGGGGGCTACTTGTCATGAGTGCGCGATCAAGCTCAAGGAGATCGGTATACACCGTGTCGACGGATTAAGTATTGCCATGGATTAGGAGTCTCTTCTTATTGACTTTTACAGGTATTACTGGTATAGTATTGATACAGAATAAATGTAGGGCAAAAAGGAGTCGTGTGCCGACTCCTTTTTTAATGATATAGTTTTCGCATGCCGCTACGCGGCAACCGAAACGGCGAAAATAGCCGAATAGGCTATTTTCTTAATAGAATATGAAATGGACAAAAGACGACAGCACACTGTACCGCGATCTCGAACCGATCGTAAGAGGTATGGGATACTCCATTGTAGAGCTCGCGAGAAAAGAGACTAAGCACGGCCTTCAGGTGAGGGCGGTTATCTACCACTACAGCGGAGTAGGGGTAAAGGACTGCGAAACCGTGTACAGGGCTATTATGCCCCGAATAGAGATGCTCGAAGAGACGGAAAATGTAAACCTCGAAGTAACGTCTCCGGGAATAACGAGGAACATAAAAAACGCGGTGGAGTTTTCCGTTTTTATTGACAGACCCGTCCGCATACTCCTGGAGAACGAAGAGTGGATAGAGGGTACCATTGTCGGAGCGAATCCCGACACCGTCACCCTTTATACAGAAGAGAATATGATGGAGATATCCGTCGAGGATATACGAAAGGCAAAATTAACGGTTACTTAACGGCTATTGAGAAGATAGTCGTATCCGGCTGTCTTCGTCGTTTCGGTTGCCCCATAGGGACATACGAAGCTATTTACACAGGAGGAAAAAGAGCGTCATGACGTCAGGATTGGCCGATGCAATACGCGGCCTTGTACAGGACAAGGGAATATCCGAGGAACTCGTACGTAAAACTATAGAAGATTTCCTTTATGCAGCTTACAAGAAAAAGTACGGAAGCACCGATAACGCGGTTGTCCGTTTTAGCGAGGACGGCAGCGAGGTTTCACTCTTTTCCCAAAAAGAGATTGTCGAGGAGGTTGAAGATCCTGCCTTCGAGATATCCCTCGACGAAGCTATAGAGTACAACGAAGAGTGCGAAATAGGAGACGAACTTCTTATAGAAGTCGATCCGAAAAGCTTCGACCGCTTGGCCGTGCAGAGTGCAAAACAGAAGGCAAAGCAGACAATTCGCGAAATCCAGAAGGATACCCTCTATTCCGAATACAAGGAAAAAGAGGGGGAGATGATAATCGGCTACTACCAACGGGAACGCAACGGCAATATCTTTGTGGACCTTGGTAAAATCGAGGGGATACTCCCCAAGCGCTATCAGTCTCCACGGGAAGTATACAGGCCAAACGACCGTATAAAGGCACTAATCTACGAAGTGGAGAAGGGGCAGACGGGATTGCAGATTGTTCTCTCCCGAACCCATGCGGAGTTCGTAAAGAGAATTTTCGAACTCGAAGTGCCGGAAGTATACGACAATACCGTAGAAATTTTCAAAATTGTACGTGAGCCGGGTTATCGAACAAAATTGGCAGTATTCTCCAACCGGGACGATATAGACCCGGTGGGCGCCTGTGTCGGGATGAAGGGTGTGAGAATTCAGTCCATTGTGAGAGAACTCGAGGGCGAGAAGATCGATATCCTCAAATACGAGAGCGATCCCCACCTCTTTATTAAAAATGCACTCTCCCCCGCGGAGGTGGACAATATATATATTATCGACGAGTCGAAACGCCAGGCACTGGCTGTGGTAAAGGACAGTCAACTCTCTCTGGCAATAGGCAAGCAGGGGCTCAATGTACGCCTTGCAAACAGACTTGTCGACTGGAATATCGACGTAAAGACGGAAGAGCAGTTTGCGGAAATGGATATTGCCGTGGACAGCAAAAAAGAACTCGACGCTCTGTTCGGCGACTACGACGAAAGCGAACAGGAAGAAATTACCACAATTGCGGAACTTCCGGAGATCTCCGACAGGCTCTCCGAAATACTCGCACGCAACGGTATAGAGCTTATAGAGACGCTTATATCTCTCCAACCGGAGGAACTTTCCTCTTTAGAGGGAATAACCGACGAAGATGTAGAGGCTATCCAGTCGATTATTTCTGAAAACCTTGATATAATCGAGGAGACGGAAGAGGAAGAGACGGAAGAAGAGTACGAGGGTACCGAGTCGGAAGGCGAGGAAGAGGAATACGAATGCCCCGAGTGCGGCGCTCCTATAACCGTACACATGACCTCCTGCCCCAATTGCGGTGTAGGCTTGAGTTTTGAAGTAGAAGAGAACGGCGAGGAGGCCGAAGAAGAGACCGAATCCGCCGAGTAGGATTCGACAAAGACCGAGAGAAGAGGAATACAAAGGAAACATATGGCTGAAGATCAAGAGAAAAAACCGGAAAAACCGAAAGCTACCCTCATAAAACACAAAAAACCGGCTGCTTCACAGGGAGCCGATTCTCCAAAAAAACCGGCTGCTGCGGAGGCACGGGAGAATAACGGAGAGCAGAACTCTGAGAAGAAACCCGAAAAAAAGAAGGTAGTGGTGGTGAGGAAGAAGGCGAAAAAACCCACCCCCAAGGTTACCGTCAAAAAAGATACTTCCGGTAAAGATACATCCGAACAGCCGACGGAAGCAAAAGAGCAACACCCCCCCGAAGCCGGAAAAGCTGCCGAACAAAGGGGCGAACAAGGGGCAGAGAAGACCGCCCCGGGAGAACAGAGACCGGCGAAGGAGACCGAAACTCCAGCTTCGAAAACACATACACCTGCTTCCGGAAAAACGGAAGCAGGCCGGGAAGAGAGATCTGCCCGTAGAGAAACTGGTTCAGGAGAGAGACAGCCCTCCAGGCGTCCGGAACCTTCCGGCGACAGAAGGCCCCCATCCCAGGGAAGGGGAACCCCCCGTTCAGATTCTCGAGGGCCCTCGCGTCCCCCCCAGCAGGGAAGACCGGAGCGGCCCGCACCCGCAGGCCGAAGAGACGATAGACCGGCAGACAGGAGCAACAGGAGCAGACCCCCCCAGAACCGGCAACGGCCGGGTACGGCTCAAGGAGGAGGTCCGCCAAGGCATACCAAAGAAGCCGGCACCGGAGCTTCCAAGTCTCCCACTCCGCAAGAGACGGAGCTGCAAGCGAAGAAGAACGCCGGAAAAAAATTCTACAAAAGCAAGAAAAAAGAGGCATATACCAAGAAAAAAGAGGAAGCTCCGGAAAAGGATTTTCAACTCAAGAAAAAACCTCAGAAAATGGTTAACCCCGTACCCAAGGAGATAGATATTACCGAAGTTATAACAGTATCGGAACTCGCGAAAAAGATGAACCTCAAGGCTTCGGAGCTTATAGGAAAGCTTATGAACATGGGTATGATGGTTACCATAAACCAGCAGCTCGACTCGGAAACCGCGGAACTTATCGCCTCCGAATACGGCTGCAAGGTTAATGTGGTAAGTCTTTACGACGAGACCATTATCGAGACCGAAAAGGACAACGAGAAAGATCTCAGGCCCCGGCCCCCCATTGTTACGGTAATGGGACACGTGGACCACGGAAAAACCAAACTGCTCGATTCGATTCGCACTACAGACGTAGTAACCGGAGAACACGGAGGAATTACCCAGCATATAGGTGCGTATAAAGTACGTGTTCCGGACGGGGAGATAGTCTTTCTCGATACACCCGGCCACGAAGCTTTTACCCTTATGCGAGCCAGGGGCGCTCAAATAACCGACCTTGTCATTCTCGTTGTCGCTGCAAACGACGGAGTAATGCCTCAAACCGTCGAGGCGATTAACCACGCGAAGGAGGCCGGAGTGCCCATTATCGTGGCGGTAAACAAAATAGATCTTCCCGAGGCAAATCCCGACAGGGTAAAACAGCAGCTTGCAGACTACAATCTCCTCCCGGAAGACTGGGGCGGGTCAACACTCTTTGCAGAAATTTCCGCTCTTAACCATACTGGAATAGAAGAGCTTCTCGAGAGCATCCTGCTTCAGGCGGAAATGCTCGAGCTGAAGGCCAACTACTCCTGCAGAGCCGAGGGCAAGGTAATAGAGTCCAAGGTAGACCACGGCCGCGGTATTGTCTCTACGGTAATTGTAGAGCGCGGTATCCTCCGAGTGGGAGATGCCTTTGTCGCGGGAGTCTATTCGGGTAAAGTGAGGGCTATGTTTAACGACATAGGAGAAAAAGTCAACGAAGCTCCACCGGCAACACCCGTCGAGGTACTGGGCTTTACCGGAATTCCCGATGCCGGATCTCCCTTTCAAGTAACCGAAAACGAAAGACAGGCTCGACAGGTAGGCTCAAAACGGCAGGAGCTGGAGAAACAGGGGGAGGCCCAAAACGTAAATCGGGTAACCCTGGACAACCTCTACGATTCCATTCAACAGGGAGAAGTACAGGAACTCAAGGTTATTATAAAGGGAGACGTCCACGGCTCTGTAGAGGCCCTGCAGACAGCTCTGGAGAAACTCTCTACCTCGGAGATAAAGCTCAACGTAATACACGCTAACGCCGGAGCCATTATAGAGAGCGATGTACACATGGCCTCCGCCTCCAACGCAATTATCGTCGGCTTTCATGTACGACCTACCCCCAACGCACTCACCCTCGCCGAAGAGGAGAAGGTGGAGATAAGGAAGTACAATGTTATCTACGAAGCGGTAGACGATATAAGAGACGCAATGGAAGGTATGCTCCACCCCGACATAAAAGAGGAAGTTATAGGGACCGCCGAGGTAAGGGAGACCTTCAAGGTGCCGAAGATCGGTACTATCGCCGGCTGTTACGTAACAGACGGAAAAGTAAAGAGAAATTCGACCGCCCACGTAATACGGGACGGTATACAGATACACACCGGCAAACTGGTGTCTCTCAAACGGTTTAAAGACGATGCAAGAGAAGTGGAAGCCGGATACGAGTGCGGTATCGGTATAGAGAATTTTAACGATGTGAAGGTAGGCGACCAGTTCGAGGTATTCGAAACCAAAGAAGTCGCCAAAAAACTCAAATAGAGCGGATACTGAGTAAAATGTCTGAACTTCGATTAAAACGCGTGGAATCACAGCTTAGAGACGAAATTGCCGCTTTGATTCTGCGCGGTATTATAAAAGACCCCAGGGTACACGAATCGCTGATAATCACGGCGGTGCATGTGTCCAAAGATACGAGCAGTGCCAAGGTATACGTCTCGAGTTACAGCGAAGAGGATCTTACCGAAGGGGTAAGCGGGCTTAACCATGCAGCCGGATTTATACAGTCACGAATTGCGAAAGTCTTAAAAACCCGAAACACCCCCAGACTCACATTTGTGGACGACCACTCAATACGGGACGGCACGGAGATAATAGAAAAAATGAGGAACCTTGAACATTGAACTCCTCCCAAAACCCAACCGCCTCCGGAATCGCCTTAATAGATAAACCGGAAGGGGTTACCTCTTTTCAGGCTCTCTCGGCGCTTAAAAAAAAAGTCGGCCACGGGAAAGTGGGTCACGCGGGCACTCTAGACAAGTTCGCCTCCGGTCTTCTTATTGTCCTTATAGGCTCCTACACCAAACTCAACTCCTATTTTACGGGACTCGACAAAAGGTACGAAGGGACCCTTCATTTCGGCACAAGCACTACAACCCTCGATCCGGAGGGTGAGATAACAGATAAAAAACCTGTTCCCGAATTCGATACAGTTGAAGCTTCGATCTCCCGTTTTATCGGGACAATCGATCAGGTCCCTCCGCAATTTTCAGCCGTTCATATAGAGGGCAAGCGTGCATACCAAAGAGCACTCTCCGGCGAGGATGTTAAAATCCCGTCGAGAAGAGTACACATATACTCCCTCGAGACAGAGAGGTGGGACCCTCCGGAGCTCGATTTCAGGGTTACCTGCTCTAAGGGAACCTATATCAGGGCCCTTGCAAGGGACATAGGGGTATATTGCAACAGCTCGGCCTATCTCTCGCGTCTGCGACGAACACATATCGGCTCTTTTAAAGTATCCGATGCGGTCTCCCCGGATGCCTTCGATCCGCAGAGACACTTTCTCTCCGACCGTGAAGCCCTCGAGGGAATACCCGGCCTTTTCCTGCTTACACTAAAGGATGCCTTTCTCGACAGGGTGAAAAACGGTGCACACCTGCAAAAAGAGTGGCTCGCGGATTCAATTCCAGGTGAAGTGTCGTTTCCGAACGGCGCCGGCAAATACGCCGCCGTTTTGGACAGCGGCGGTTCTCTTGCCGCTTTCGTGGAAATAGTGGATAACAGACTTCTCTACAAATTCGTCATGCCTGGAGAGAAGAGATGAGAGTGCTTTCCTGGGACGACTTTACCGGCGGCAGACCTTTAAGAGACACCACAGTATCCCTTACGATCGGCGTCTTCGATGGAATTCATTCCGGACATAGACGTCTGCTCGACAGGGTTCTCTCCTCTAGAACGGAGGAATCCGCCGTACTTACCTTCCGTTACAACCCGCGCCGTTTTCTCAAACCCCACCTCTTTCCCGGCGATATTACCACAATGGAGCAGAAAATCACCCTCCTCGACGATTTAGGCGTAGATACCGTGGTACTCATTGACTTTTCCAACAATTTTAGTAAACTGTCGGGGAGAGATTTTCTTATGTCGATATATCACGGATGCAGGCTCAAGTTGCTTGTGCTCGGGGATAATTTTCGATGCGGTTACGAGGGAGACACCAGCGCTTACGACGCCCGAGACACCCTTTCGGGACATCAAGTTGATGTGGACATAGTCCCGGCGGTAACCTTTAAAGGGGCAACCCTAAGCAGTACCCGTATACGTGCGGCACTACGCGAAGGCGAGGTGGAAGAAGCCTCGAGAATGATGAATCGCCCGTTTGTTCTTGACGTTGCTTCCGCCCCTCTCAAAAGAGACAACGGGAGAAGACGGGTAGAGAAGACAAGTTTACACCAGGTTCTGCCGCCTCCGGGCAGATACCTTGTAGATATCGAGACGCATAGAAGCACATTTGAAGGTGAACTTTTTATCGACCATCAAGAAATAGTGTGGAGCTGCGAAAAAAAAGACGAGACAAAGGCCATCAAATTTATCAGGAAATTAGAAGAAGGAGCATAAGAAATGGGACTTACCAGGGAAAAAAAAGACGAGATTGTCCGCGCCTACGGGCAAAATGAGAAGGATACCGGGTCTACGGAAGTGCAAATCGCCCTGCTCACGGAGCGCATTCAGGAGCTTACCGAGCACCTGAAGAAATTCAAGAAGGACCACAGCAGCCGCCGCGGCCTCCTTAAACTTGTCGGACACAGGAGAAATCTTCTCAAATACCTCAAACAAAAAGACCTCGATAAATACAGAGAAATATTGAAGAAACTAAACTTAAGAAAATAAAAAGGAACATACACTATGCCTCACGAAGTGAGAATTAAACTAGGCGAAGAAGAACTCATTCTCGAAACGGGAAAAATGGCCAAGCAGGCAAACGGATCGGTATTTGCGCGTTACGCCGGTACCGCTGTGCTGGCAACCGCCAGCTGCGGCAGCTCGGATGTGGAGGGGCTCGACTACGTCCCCCTCATGGTCGAATATAACGAAAAATACTACGCCGCCGGGAAAATACCCGGTGGATTTCTTAAAAGAGAGGGAAGACCCAAGGACAAGGAGATACTTGTAAGCAGGCTTATAGACAGACCGATGCGTCCTCTCTTTTCCAAACAGTTCAAGAGGGACATCCAAATCGTGCCTACCGTCATTTCCGCAGATCAGATTAATCCCCCGGATGTAGTTGCAATGGTGGCATCTTCGGCGGCGGTTACCATATCGGATATACCCTTTTCCGGGCCTGTCGCCGCGCTCAGGGTTGCCTCAATAGACAACGAAATTTTTGTGAACCCCACATTTATTCAAATCGAAGAGAGCGAACTCGACATAGTAGTTGCCGGTACCGAAGACGGCATTACCATGGTAGAGGGGGGAGGCAAAGAGGTTCCCGAAGAGCTGATGCTCAAGGCAATTACCCATGCCGAGCCGATAATCGGAGAGATCTGCCGGGCTCAGAAAGAACTCGCCGAGAAAGCGGGAAAAGAGAAGCTCCCCCTCGCCGAGGCGGAGGAGGGTCTGGAAAACGAGAAAGAGATCAAAGACTTTGCCTACCCGAAAATGGAGGAGGCATGCTTTGTACTCGGTAAAATGGAGCGGAGCGCGGCAATCAAGGCTGTAAAAACCGAAACAAAGGAGGCCTTTGCCGAGACCATTCCGGAGGAGAAGGAGAAACTTTTCTCCCATCTTATGGAGGATATTGAGACGGAAGTTGTACGCACCTCCATCCTGGAGAATAAAAAGAGAACCGACGGGAGAGGTCCCGAGGATATAAGATCGATAACCTGCGAAGTAGGGCTTCTGCCTCGTACCCACGGGAGCGCTCTTTTTACCCGAGGTGAGACCCAGGCGCTTGCAATTACCACCCTTGGAACTACCAGAGACGAGCAGATGGTGGACAACATCGACGGAGAGATGAGCCACGAGCACTTTATGCTCCACTACAATTTTCCTCCCTTCTCCGTAGGAGAGACGGGAAGACTCTTTACCGGACGCCGGGAAATTGGTCACGGCCACCTCGCACTCCGCGCGGTAGAGGCTGTTCTGCCGGAAAAGGACGACTTCCCCTATACTATCCGCATAGTCTCGGAGGTACTGGAATCCAACGGCTCATCCTCCATGGCCACCGTCTGCGGCAGCTCTCTCTCGCTCCTGCATGCGGGTGTTCAGATAAAAAAACCGGTTGCGGGAATAGCCATGGGTCTTGTGAGCGACGGGGACAGATCGGTTATTTTGAGCGACATTCTCGGAGAAGAGGACCATCTCGGGGACATGGACTTTAAGGTAGCGGGAACCGAAGACGGTATTACCGCATTCCAGATGGATATAAAGATCGCCGGAGTAAGCAGCGAACTCATGTCCAGGGCGTTAGAGCAGGCGAGGGCTGGAAGGCTCCACATTCTCGGTATTATGAATAAGACATTAGAGGTGCCCAAGGAATCTCTTTCCGAATACGCCCCCAAAATTGCCACCATAAAAGTGGAAGAGGACCAGATAGGCATGATAATAGGGCCGGGGGGTAAAACTATCAAATCCCTCAGCGAACAGAGCGGGGCCGATGTAAATATCGACGACTATGGGCGGATTACGATTTACGGTAAAACCCAGGAACAGGCCAATAAAGCGGAAGAACTCATCAAACAGCTCGTAGAAGAGCCGGAGCCCGGCAAAATATACGAGGGAACAGTTAAGAGAATAGTCGACTTCGGCGCGTTCGTAGAGATTCTTCCCGGAAAAGAGGGGCTTTGTCACATTTCCAAGCTCGCCCGCCACAGGGTGGAGTCGGTAGAAGACGTTCTGGAACTGGGCCAGAAGATACCGGTCAAGCTGATGGAGGTGGACCGTATGGGACGACTCAACCTCAGCTATATCGACGCGGTAGACGGCGGCGGCAGCTCCGACTCATCCGACTCGGGGAGGGGCTCCGGAAACAGGGAGAGCGGAGAGAACCGCGGAGGCCGAAGACCGGGACCCCGGGACAACAGGGGCGGACACGACCGCGGAGGCGGTCCCCCTCGAGGAGACCGCAAACCCGGCGGCGACCGTAACCGACGGAGAGACTGAAAATGCAGAAGATGATCGTTCATGGAAGTTTTGACTCCGAAGGAGTGCCCGAATACTCCTCTCCTCAGGCTTCCGGTGCCGACATCAAAGCTCTTCTCCAGGAGGATATAGAGATACCTCCTGGAGAAAGGGCAACCATACCAACGGGCATACGGCTCCAGATACCCCAGGGCTTCGAAGCACAAATACGACCGAGGTCCGGGTTGGCCCAGAAAAACGGAATTACCGTACTCAACACCCCCGGTACAATAGACGCGGATTACCGCGGAGAAATCAAAATTATACTCATAAACCTCGGCGACGAGGTGTTTACCGTCTCCAACAAAATGAAAATAGCCCAAATAGTGTTCTCTCCTGTTATCCAGGCGGAATTTTATCCCTCGGATTCTCTCTCTGAGACAATAAGAGGTGAGGGCGGGTTCGGATCTACCGACTCCGTGTAACACCGGTATGGACGCTTTGCGCCGCAGCCGACCTTCCTACGGAATAGTATATCGCTATATAGCCGGTGAATATCTGATCTCCTTTACCGTCTCTTTTCTTTTTTTCTTCTCTATTTTTTTTATCAACCAACTGTTGCTGCTGGCGGAGGAGATACTCACAAAAAATGTTGCATTTACAGATGTGGCACTCCTTATTGTATATTCGATGCCCGCAATTATCACCTTTACCTTCCCCTTCTCATCCCTGGTTGGCGCACTCATGGCCGTCGGCCGGCTTTCGGCGGATAACGAGATTCTTGCATTCCGCGCAGCCGGTATATCCTACAGGCATCTTTTTATACCCTTTATTGCCGCCGGCCTTCTCTTCTCCATATTCTCTTTTATTGCCGGGGACTATTTCCTCCCCCGGGGAACAATAGCCTTCGGCAGGCTGTACAGGGAGATTCTCTTTGCAAACCCCGCTCTCGAATTCGAACCCCACTCTGTTCACTCCTACGGCGGCACCACCTTTATTACAGGAAGCGTCCACGAGAGGAGCGTAGAAAATATGGTTATTATCGATTCCGCCGAGGGAGGAGAGAGAAGAGTTATCGTAACCGATGAGGCAACTATCGGAGAAAGCGAAGAGCAGCAGGGGGTTGTGAGTCTTACCCTCAATTCCGTTACCGGCCACTCGGTACCGCCGAAGAGAAGAGACGACTACGACTATTTTGAAGCTGAACGCATGCACTACAACATACTCCTCAGAAGTATGAGCTTTTCCATTTCCTCCCTCACTCCACGAGAAATGGGCAGTCTCGATGTGTATCATGAAATAGTGCAAAAGCGGGAAGACCTCGAAGAGAAAAAAGCCGCGAGAAAAAAGGAGGCGGCGGAGCGCGGTTTTTCTTTGGAAAAAGAGTACTACAGGTTTCTCTCTTCGGGAGAAGGGACACCACCTCCCGCGCTCACCGCTCTCTCCGAAAGACTTGCCTCAATAGAGGAGCTTGAAAATCGGCCCCTGTACGACCGTTCTCTGAATAACCATATTCTCGAGTTCCACAAAAAAATCGCCATCCCCTTCGGCTCCCTTGCCTTCGTCTTTTTTGCTTTCCCCCTTGCCGGAATTACCAAAAAAA
Organism: Spirochaetaceae bacterium; assembly: GCA_046539925.1. Taxonomy (GTDB): domain Bacteria; phylum Spirochaetota; class Spirochaetia; order DSM-16054; family Sediminispirochaetaceae; genus CAYFVU01. Next base: position 8,182 of record JBKHFZ010000023.1, on the reverse strand, counting down.
GCGGGAGAGCCGTCGGGTTCGGCCTCGGTCTTTTTGTCTCGGTAATATACTGGGCCATGCTCTTTGCCGGACAGACTCTGGGTCTTAGAATGTATATAGACCCCGCACTGGCTATGTGGATCCCCAATATCCTTATAGTGCTCACGGGCCTCGTCCTTTATCGTATAAGGAGCCGTACATGATTATTCTCTACCGGATGCTCATAAAAAGCTTTTTTCCGGTATTTACAGCGGCTCTTCTCTTTTTTGTCGTTACCCTGGAACTGGTAGACCTCTTTTCTCATATATGGCAGTACATACAGAACGATGCATCCATAGATGAAATTCTAGGAGTCCTCTGGTATTATCTGCCCAAATGCGTGGGGTACTCCCTGCCTCCGGCCCTGCTTTTTGCAATCTCCTATACCCTCGGCTCCCTCTACGCTTCAAACGAGCTTATCGCAATCTTGGGGGTGGGCATACCCTTTAGCAAGCTGATTGTACCTTTTCTTGTTTTTGGGATTTTTTTGAGCGGAGGATATTTCTTTTTCCATGAGACGGTAGTAATAGACTCCTACGCGTATAAAAACGCTCTTCAGAATACTTTACTGGGCCGAAAAGAGAGTCTAAGCAACCCCAACGTCACTGTTATAGGAGATAACGGGAGCTCCGTGTTTCATACCCAATACTACAACGACGACAAGAAGACCCTTACCGATCTTACCATCGTCCACAGAGACGCCGAAGGGAAGTTCTCCTCTCGCATAGAGAGCGACTGGGCAGAGTACAGTGAGGAGGAGAAGAGTTGGATACTCCATAATACGGTTATTTATTCACGGGAAGAGGAGACCACCCAGGAAGAAGAGGTGTCTCAAAACGGTACATCCTCCCCCATAAACATAACCTCCCGAAACGTTTCGACGTATAGAGATCCGGATTTCGATTCCGATCCCTCCTATTTTCAGAGAAGGGACAAGGATGTAGACGAACTTACCCTCGCAGAAGCGCGGGAGATGATAGAGTCCATGCGCAGATCCGGCAGGCCTGCCTACGCGGGAGCCCTTACCGAGTATTACTCCCGTTTTTCCTTCGCCCTCACCCCTTTTATCGTCTCTCTTATCTCCTGCGGGATAGGAAACAGGTTGAGAAAAAACATTGTTCTTATGAGTCTTCTTTTCAGTCTTGTTCTCTCGGTAATCTATTACGTGGCGGAGATGGTCTTGGGACTTTTTGCAAAACAGGGTATTATTGTGCCCGCCATGGGCGCTTGGGGTGCGGTTATCTTCTTCTCTCTTGCCGGATTACTACTTTTGCGCTGCGCACGAACTTAAAAGAGGTACATGTATGATTTTCCAGACCGAACACAAGGACGCTCACTGCAGGGGAAGAACGGGAAGACTGTTTCTCCCCCATGGAGAGGTAGAAACTCCCGCCTACATGCCTGTAGGGACCAACGCAACGGTTAAGGCTATCCACCACGAAACTCTCGAACGCACAGGTTACTCCCTTATCCTTGGGAACACCTACCATCTGTTTCTGCGGCCGGGGATAGAGGTGATACAGCACTATGGGGGACTCCATGCCTTTAGCGGCTGGGAAGGAAACATCCTCACCGACAGCGGAGGGTACCAGATCTTCTCTCTTGCTCCGTTTCGAAAGATAAAGAGGGAAGGAGTGCGGTTTAGAAGCCACATAGACGGCTCTTACCATCATCTTAGTCCGGAAGACGTGGTAGACCTCCAGGCAGGTTTCGGCAGCGATATTGCTATGTGCCTCGATGTATGTACTCCCCCGGACATCTCCCGTAAGGAGGCTTCCGAGGCTCTGGAATTGACCACGGAGTGGGCAAGAAGAAGCAAGGAACGACGCAAAGAGGTTGAAAAGATAAACGAGACCTATAGGGGAAGCCTTTTTGGAATAATTCAGGGAAATTTTTACAAAGACCTTCGTAAAAGAAGCTGCGAAGAGATACTCGAGCTCGACCTGCCGGGAGTAGCCGTCGGAGGCCTTTCCGTCGGAGAGGAGTTTCCCCTCTATGAGGAGACCCTCGCGTACACTTCGCAGTTTTTACCCCCAGAAAAACCGCGCTACCTTATGGGCATAGGAACACCGGACTATATTCTCGCCGCCGTAGAAAACGGTATAGACATGTTCGACTGTGTGTTTGCCACCCGTACCGCTCGAACGGGGACCGTTTTTACCCTTGACGGGTCGGTGGCCCTGAAAAAAATACGCCATGCCTTTGACACTTCTCCTATTCAGGAGGGCTGCAGCTGCAGAGCCTGTACGCGCTACTCCCGGGGTTATATGCGGCATCTCTTCAAAACAAACGAGATTTTAGGCTCTATGCTGGCAACCGAACATAATCTACAGTTTCTCTACGATTTTGTCGAACAGATAAGGGCGAGTATACGGGAAGACAGGTTTCTCGCTTATAAAAAGGAGTTCCTCTCGAGGTTTTTCGGGAAAAAGGAATAATAGAAAAAGAATAATGAAAGAGCAGAGCACACGGCAGAGTACAGTCTCCACCTTTATTGTCGCCTCGAGCACCTTTCTCTCCCGTATCCTCGGCTTTCTCCGAACCGCGGTAATTACTGCAATATTCGGAGCCACCGGTCAGGCGGACATTATCAATATTGTTTTTGCGGTCCCCAACAACCTGCGTAAACTTCTCGCCGAGGGGGCGCTCTCCTCCGCCTTTATTCCGGTTATATCCGAGGCGGTAGTGGAGGAGGGGGAAGAGAGGAGCAGATCGGGAACTCTGGCTCGCAACATAATCACTTTTCAGCTTCTCATTATTATACCGATTTGTCTTATATCCATACTCCTGAGCAGGCAGCTTATAGAGAATGTACTTACCCAGTTCAAGGATCCTGAGCAGATAGAGCTGGCATCCTCTCTTTTTCGGTTTTTTATAAACTATCTACTCTTTATTGCTGTAAGTTCGGTTCTTATTGGAGTGCTCAACAGCCATAGCCGTTTTTTTATCCCGGCAATTACACCCATACTGTTTTCCATTGCGGTAATCTCCTCAATTCTGCTGCTGCACCGCAGTCTTGGGGTCTACTCCATGGCCGTGGGTGTATTTGCGGGGGGTGCGGCGCAGGTGCTCTTCCAGCTGCCGCTGTTTAGAAAACTCGGCTACTCTCTGGTTCCCCATTTCGGTTTTTCCAATCCGGATTTTAAACGTGTAATGAAGCACTGGCTTCCCGTTCTGGCCACCTCCTCGGTGTTTACTGTTAACCAGCAGGTCGCTTTTCTTCTTGCCTCGGGACTGGAGACCGGCAGCGCCTCCTCCCTCGCCTATGCTCTGGTCTTCTTCCAGCTGCCCTTCGGTATCTTCTCCGCCTCGATTACCACGGTACTCTTTCCGAAAATGAGCAGGCAATTCGGCAGAGGAGATCTGGAGGGGCTGCGCTACAGCGTGCAGTACGGTGTTCGTTTTCTCCTGGCCCTGCTCATTCCCTCTGCGATAGTCTTGGGTACCCTGGGCAGGGAGATTATTTCCATCGCCATTCAGAGGGGCATGTTTACCGGCGAAAACACGGCTCTTACCGCTTTTGTGCTGAGAGGCTACTGCTACGGTCTCTTTAGCGTGGGGGCTTTTAATTTTCTTCAGCGTTTCTTCTATTCCGCGAAAAACTACAAATTGCCCTTCTACATAGCTTTTTCAGTAGCGGTATTGGACATTGTTCTTTCCCTAATCCTCAAGGAGACCTCTTTACGGGTTGCCGGTCTTTCTATCGCCAACTCTGTCTCCTTCAGCCTCGGTTTTGCAGCCCTCCTCGCTGCGGCTTTTAGACTACTCGATGGGCTCTCCTTTAGGGGAATTATTCTTACCCTTGGGAAAACTCTTCTAGCCTCGGTACCGGCCTACACTGTCCTCAAAGTGCTTCAACGCGCCTTCGGCGACTACTGGAGCGCAGGGTCGAGTTTTATCGGCCTGGGGCTTCTTCTGCTGCAGCTGGCGGCGGCTGGACTTATTTATTACATTATGTACAAAATACTAAAGGTAGAGATGGTGGAACATCTATTACGTAAATAGCGGGATACAGCTACTTGCGCAGTTACGGTGCCGCAAAGCGGTAACCGTAAACCGACAAAAAGAAAAGGGAGATAGATATGATCGTGTTCTCTATTAGAAAGATTTTTTTCCTGCTTCTCCTCATATTATTACCCTTATCGGTAACAGCCCAGGAAGAATCCGGAGACAAAAACTCCTCGGAGGGGTCAGAAAAGGAGGAGGAGGAATCAGAGAAGGATGAGGAGGAGGAGGAGGAGAGACAGCAGAGTCTTAGAGAAGAGCGTGAACAGACCCTCACCTACGGTATCGATTCTCAAGTGCTGGGTCTTATCTCCAGCCTGGAGGAGGAGGAGAACACTCGATACAACGACAAACTCGCGGAGGTATTCGATTCCACTCCCAACAACTCTATTCGCAAGGCCATTGTCGACTTTTACCGCACGGTAGAAGAGGATATGCTCGTAGATGAGGTAAAAGGCATACTCTCCGATGAGTGGGTAGAGTTGGACACAAAAATAGCAGTCTCTTATATAAAGTACCTGAAGAAGCATCAAGACGAGGAGATTAGCGAGCTTTTTCTCGAGATAAGCGAAAGCCCCACAAGAGAGGTTGCCCTGGAGGCGATAAAGGCTTTAGGCGGGGCAGAGAGAAAAGAGTATGTGGAGGAGCTTAAAACTATTTACGAACAGGCAGAGACCCGCCCTCGAAAGGCCGCTGCCATGGACGCTCTCGGCGAGATAAAATCCGAGGAGTCGGTGCCCCTTTTTTCGAGGGTAGCCCTGGATGAGGATGAGGAGAGCGGATTGCGGTGGAAGGCGGTTACCGCCCTTGGAAATATCGGTACCGACGAAGCCCTGGAGACGATATTGAAAGCTATGGGCGAGCAGGATGCCCGTCTAAGGGAGTACGCAGTTGAGGCCTTGAGCAAATTCCCGGAATCGAAGGAGATTACCAGGGCGCTCATCCAGGCCATGAGGGACGACAACTGGCGTGTAAGGGTTGAGGGTGCCCGCAGCCTCGGTAAGCTTAACTCCAAAGAAGGGGTGGATATACTCACGTTTAAGGCCGAACACGATCCGGATACCCGGAATGTCCGTACCGCCGCCGTCCGCGCACTCGGAGAAATTGACGACGACGAGGCCCATGAGTTTCTCTTGGAACTGTATAAGAGCTCCAAGACTCCGGCAGAAATCAGAGGAACGGCCATTGAAGTTCTCGTGGAGCACAATCTTCCAGAAAGTATAGACACAATAGAAGCGGTCCTCGTGGAGGAGTGGGAAAATGAGGACTCCAAAATACTGGACTACACCTGCAAACAGCTCTCCACGGCCAAGCACAAAGCTCTCGAACCGCTTTTCGCGCGTATGCTTACCCATCCGGAGCGGATTAACCTCATTATTTACGGCCTAAGGGGGATACGACTCAACGGTTTCTCCTCGCTTTCGGGGGAGGTGGAAAAAATTACCGAAAAGAATACAGCCCGATCGGTAAAACAACTCGCTCTCTCCGTGCTCGAGGAACTGTAGGATTTATTCAAAATATACAGGAGATATATAGGGAGAAAAAATATGAACAGCATTCTTGGTAAAGCAAGGACGGTATTCTTTCGGGACCGGGCGGCAGCGTTCATCCTATTGATTTTCTATGCCGTCGGCATAGCCGGACATATCTACAGACCGACTTTTCCCTTAATGGTATCGCTTACTTTTTGGGTACTTCTTATCTTCGGGCTGCTGGTTTTCCTGCAGATATACCTCAGAGGAAACAAAGGGCTTCTGCTCTGGGCTCTTGTTACCTATCTCTTTACCTTCTCCATGGAAGCCCTGGGAGTAGCAACGGGGCTCGTGTTCGGCTCCTATATCTATGGAGAGACCCTCGGTCTAATGCTTTTAGAGGTGCCCGTGGTAATCGGTTTTAACTGGATGATCATTGTTCTGGCCCTCTCTGTATATGTCTTCCGGCGTGTAAAAAATCCCCTTGCGGGAGGATTAATTACCGCCGCCGGGGCCACACTTTTCGACTGGGTTATGGAACCGGCGGCAATCGCCATGGATTATTGGAGGTGGGCCGGCGGAGAAATCCCCCTGCAAAACTATCTTGCCTGGTTTGTGATCGCCTTTATCTGTTCCTTCGCCTTCGGCGCATTTAAGCTCAAGAGCTCCTCGCAACTCGGCCTCTACTACGTGGGTATACAGCTCCTCTTTTTTATTGCCCTGCGTGTTGGGGGTGTTTCTCTTTAATATTCTTTTCAGCTCTGTTCTCCCTTAAAAGCTGATTCTCGGAAGAGCTCTCCACAATTGCGTTGAGATTCTCCACGGTCTCTTCCAAAGTTGCAGCGGTACGCTTTGTCTCTTCTATAGATTCGGTAAACTCGTGGACCCCTTCGGAAATTTGTTTTACCGTAAGCAGGATCTCTTCAAAGGCGTTTATCTGCTGGGATACAGACTGGTTCATACTTGCAGCGGAAGCGAGAGAGTTTTCCGAGAGTTCCAGTATTTGGGTAAAAACCTCCTCCAGGCGGTGCGACATTTCCCAGGCATCGTGTATCTTAAGGGTATCCTCTTCCGAGGAACTTATTAGTTGATCTGAGGCGTGTTGTATATCGCCTATTTTTGTCTTGATTTCGTTTGTGGAATTAACGGTGTTGTCGGCGAGCCGGCGAATTTCCGAGGCAACTATTTCGAAGTTCTTTCCCTCTTCTCCCGCGGAAGAGGCTTCCAGCGCGGCGTTAAAGGCAATTATTTTTATCTGACCGGCTATCCCGTTAATTATCTTTACGATCTCCCATATACCGCCTATGTGTTCCCCAAGGTTTCTCATCCCCTCTATGGTATTCTGATAGGACTCCCTCACTTCCTGCATTTTTTCTATATTTTTTTGAGTTATTCTGGAGCCGTCGGTTACCGAGTTCTTCATACGTCCCGCGGACTCTTCTACCTTTCCTGCCTGCTCGCCGATGTTTTTGGATAGCTTGTCGAGCCCCTCCATTGTAGAGACAATCTCCGCGGTACTGGATGCCTGTTCGTTGGAGTGAGCCGCATTCTCCTGGCTTGTACCGGCAAGAGTACTGGAAGACTCCGAAAGAAGAGAGGATGTCTCGCTGATCTTTTTAAGGAGGGTGTAAAAGTTGTTGAGAATACTATTTACATAGGCGGCTGTCTCGCCGAGTTCGTTGTAATTTATAATATGTATACGCCGATCCAACCTGGTGCTTCCTTCGGCCATTTTGCCCAGCACCCCTTTAATTGAGTCGATCTGAATAAAATACTCTTTCTTGGAAAGATACATAAGGCCAAAGGAGACTAGTCCATAGAACAGCGCGGTAAGAAGCATGGGCAAATAGAAGTTGGCAAAGCCGGCATCGAACCGTGCTATACTGTAGTAATAGTTTATATAAGAGAAATTTACTATTAAAAATAGAATAATTGCACACACAACGTAATAGTCACGCTGACGGGAGAATGTGTCGTTCTCTCCCTCCCTCATGGCGACAATATTGAGCTTTTCCTTTGCGGGAATCAGGATAAGGTTAAAAAGAATTGAAGTGTAGACTCCGCTGGGAAGGCCTACCGCCATCTTGAGGGGCAAGCCGAAGGAGAAGGGAATTCCACTCTCCGCCTCCCAGCCCTTGAGCATGTAATAAAGGGTAGTACCTACTGTCCAGGCAATAAACTGAAACAGTATAATGAGTCGGGGAATATTTATTGCCGCTTTCCTCGCTTGATCGTACTCCTTTCCGTCGGTGAGGTAGACAAAAAGAGGCCTGAGATATTTTATGATAATTGCATACAGAATAGCGGAAAAAAGAAGATATATGGCGATTACCGTAGGCTTGAAAGCAAAGATAAGTCTCTCAACAAGTCCGGCCCCGGCTCTGTCGAGGGAGTTGTTGAAGACCGCATTCATAAACTCACTCGAGAAGAGGAAAAGACCCAACACTACAAATACAACGAGGGCAAGCTGTACTCGTATACGCCTTACCAGATCAAACTCCTCGGAACCATTGGAATAATTATCGTCAACCGTATCTTTACTCTTCTTCATATCCGCGTAGTATAATCGTTCAGTCGAGAAATATCCACAAGAATTTCAGGATTTAAGGCGCTTTCAGAAATCTTCTATTTTAGAAAGCGCATAGCCCTTGCTAAAAGACAAAAAAATACTACACTATTAAGAAAAC
>JBKHFZ010000022.1:0-25086 GCA_046539925.1 Spirochaetaceae bacterium | reverse complement strand
ATAAAAGGTAAATACAGACTGTTTCTGGTGTTTTTTATTTTCAGCTCTCCCCTGTTACTCCCTGCAGTGGACTACTACGAAGCTCCTATGGAGCCTATTAACCCACGTTTCTCCGCTATGGGGGGGAGCCATACTGCGATGCACGACGGTTTCTCCTCCCTGTTTCAGAACCCCGCCGGATTATTGATGACCGAAGAGGAGATAAGCTTTGCCGAGCTCACCTTCGGCCTAAAGGGTCCGGTATTTACTATTGCAGATACCTTTCTGGGAGGGGCGGAGCTGGAAGATATTTCAGATCTCCTCGATGGTCTCTACACCGGTCTTGATCTTACCGGGCCCCTCTCCTTTGGATACGTGGGAGAAGGTCTTGGGCTTGGAGTCTTTACAACTACTACCACAGAAATAAAGAGCAACAATCCCCTCTCGGCAAAGGAGAGGATTGCTCAGGATATACTCTTTACCGGAGGATACGCATTCCCGATTATAGGGGAGGCTGATGAAGGGGCGGACCACAGGCTCGACGGCGGTGTACTGCTCAAAGGCGGGTTTCGCGGTAAAATAGAGGGGGGAGTAGCGGCTACCGAGCTCCTTAGCCCCTCTCTCGACTTGCTCCTGGGAAGACCTTTCTACTTTACCTCGCTTATAGGGGCCGACGTCGGGCTGCTCTATTCGTACAAAGACAAGTGGTATGCCGGGCTCACGGGGAAGGATGTGTTTACCCCGACCCTCAGATCCAAATACAACAACATAAGCGAGTTTCTCGACGGTGTGGACGCCTCAAAGGAGGAGTTTGGAGTAGTACCCTTTACCCTCAACCTCGGGGGCATGTACAGATGGGATTTGGAGGAGAGAAACATATTTATTAGCGAAGTTAAGGCACTCTTCGACTACAGCGATATTCTCGATTTCTGGCTCTACCCGCGTCAGATGATTAATCCTGTACTGCACGTGGGACTGGGAGCTGAAGTTACCATTCTGCAGATACTCGATCTTCGTCTTGGTTTTTCACAGGGTCTTCCCACTGCCGGTCTCGGCCTGGACCTGCACTTTTTTACCCTAAATGCGGCAATTTTTGGGACGGAGCGGTCTACAGAGCCCGGAATGAGTCCGGTGTATAATTTGCAGTTCGGTTTTCAGTTTACCAAATAGGGCGCACAGCTCACGAGTACCCTGGAAAAGGATCTCTTCCAATCAACAATCAGGATGAAATCTATTACAAAAACAGTCAGAAAACCTTTTATTTGTTCTTTTTTCTTGTGCTCCGTAGGAAGGTTCACTGCTCTCAATCGTATAGGCCTGAAGTTTTTTCCCGAATTCGTACAAGCGACTCAACTCACTCAGAACCTCTTCAATCTTCTTCACTCTCCAACCTCTCTATGTCGGCTCTGTCCTGTGTAGAATTTCGTAGGCGTTTTAGCCCAATAAGATCATCTTTTTTTACCAAGTGAACCCGACCCTCGTTGGACTCGGCAACTACCGCCCTTTTGAGAATTCCTTTTACCTCGTTGCTGTCTCCCTCTAAGATATCAATGAGCATCTCCTCTTTTTCGACGGATTTGAAAAATCGATGGAGGGTGACGTGGATATTCTTAAACTCCCATGGTGTAATTGATTCAAAATACCCGAAACGGCGCAGCACTTTTTCGATTTTAATGAACTGGTCGGCAACAGTTAAAATGTCGATATCACGGGTGAAGCGGGGCTCGGTGTAAAAAGCCATTGCGACTCCTCCGACGAGAGCGTATTTTATATCTTCGCTTTCAAGAGCCCGTACTATATCAAAAAATTCGTCGAACACATTCATCTCGACGGTATCCCTCCTGCTTTGTGAAAAACCCCCTTCTCGGAATGGGGTTTCCTCGAGCCATTATACCACAAAGTTATATCTTTTGTCGCATACCCTTGCCGAAAAGCGTGTTCGGCAGTGCGACAAATAAAAACCACTGAGTTCAGGAATTACCTCCAAAGCTTTAGCCATTTTTCCTTTCTCTAAAGGGTTGTGAGCATTCTAAATTTGAAGTGTATGTACATACACTTCAGATTTAGAATTGCTGCACTGAGTTGACATTTTTTCCCTAAATTGCTATAGTGCCGGAGCATTCGATTTCGGGCCGCTAGCTCAGCTGGTAGAGCAACGCCCTTTTAAGGCGTGGGTCACTGGTTCGAACCCAGTGCGGCTCATTAATCTTTTATATAAGGTTATTGACATAAGCTCGGTATCCGACTAATATCTGGAACCGAACACGTCTCCTTCGTCTAGTGGTTAGGACACCGGGTTTTCATCCCGGCAACAGGGGTTCGACTCCCCTAGGAGATGCTACTTAGGAGAAGCTATTTCCGCTGCACACGGCGTTGCCTCTAAAGGGGCGTACGCCGTTTTTTTGGTTCGAATCGTGTTGGATTGAGACCTTGCACACCCCCCGTTGTTTATCTTATTCTTTATATAAACCTGTCGATGCAGGTACATCTTTGACAAGGACTCAACATGAAAGAATTAAGCAAAGTTATCGAGGTAGACCCGGAAAAATGCATTAACTGCCATGCATGCATTGCAGCTTGTCCTGTAAAATACTGTAACGACGGTTCTGGGGACCACGTAACGGTTAATGAGAATTTATGCATCGGATGCGGGAACTGCATTACCGCCTGCACCCACGACGCGCGAAAGGGGATAGACGATTATTCCAAATGGATAGAGGACATCCGCTCAAACGAGAAGATGATAGCAATATCGGCGCCGGCTATCGCGTCCAACTTTCCGGATACATATAAAAATATTCACGGCTGGCTCAAGAGCATCGGTGTCGAAGATTTTTTTGATGTAGGATTTGGTGCCGAGCTTACCGTAAAATCCTACCTCGAATATATTCGCAGTAAAAAACCCAAACTGGTAATTGCTCAGCCCTGTCCAGCCATTGTATCTTACATAGAGTTGCACAGGAGAGAACTGCTGCCCTATCTTGCACCGGCAGACAGCCCCATGCTCCACACCATAAAGATGATACGTGAATACTACCCGGAATACAGGAACCACAAGATCCTCGTGCTCTCTCCCTGTCTGGCTAAGCGCAGGGAGTTTGACGCAACAGGACTAGGCGATTACAACCTCACCTACGGTAGCCTCCTAAAACATCTGCAAAGGGAAAATATAAATCCCAAAACTTTTCCCGAAGTAAGCTACACCGTCGACCGTGCCGAGCGGGCGGTGGCGTTCTCTTCTCCCGGAGGTTTGCAGAGAACGGTTGAGCGGGAAAATCCGGAGGCCGCCGCTCGTACCCGTAAAATAGAGGGGCCCGATATAGTGTACGAGTATCTCGATAAATTGCCGGAGATGATAGAAAAGGAGATGGCCCCCCTTCTTATTGATTGTTTGAACTGCGAAATGGGGTGTAACGGCGGCCCGGGTACACTAAATCAGGAAAAATCTCCCGACGAGATAGAGTTTCATATAGAGAAGCGCAATAGAGAGATGCAGGAGAGGTACCGGAAAAAGAGTATGCTCCACTCTACAAGAGCGGCTCGAAGGCGGATTCGCCGGGATGTAGGCAAATACTGGAAAGAGGGACTATACGCCAGGGCCTACCTCGACAGAACGGAAAACGATACGATTATCCAGCCCACAAAGGGGGAGTTTCAGGAACTGTACCGGCGAATGCGCAAATACGAGGAGAAAGATTTTCTCAACTGCAGGGCCTGCGGCTACGGATCATGCGAGCGAATGGCGGTAGCCATACACAACAACCTGAACCAGCCGGAGAACTGTTTTCACTACGCCCATTCCAGCCGCATAGAGATGACCAATATGATTTTCGACAGTATTCAGGAGACTACGGACAGGCTCTCGGCGGCAATAAAAAAATTGAGTGAGAAAAGCGAGAACGAAGACGAGGAGATGGTCTCCATTCAGAATATAGCGGAGATAAGCAGAGGCATGCGTGCTTCTATAGAGGATGGACTGGAATACATAAAAAATACCATCGATACCATGGAGTCGATTAGGGAGGGCAACGACACTACCGCGGAGAGAACAGCCGCCCTAAACGATCAGATCAAAAAAATCGGAGACATTGTAGGAATAATCTCCTCTATAACCGATCAAACAAAGATTATTGCCTTTAACGCGGAGCTCGAAGCCTCTTCCGCCGGGGAGAACAGCCGGAACTTCGAGATTGTAGCCGCAGAGATACGGAGGCTCGCAAACAGCACCGGGGTATCTACAAAGCAGATTAAGGATCAGATCCAGGAGATTCAAAACTCCTCCAGGCAGCTCGCCAAGAGCAGGGAGGAAGAGCAGAACAGCATAGCCAGGGGGACAGAGAACGCGAATAACCTGCACGATGTATTTACGCGCCTTTCGAATTACTCCACCGAAACGGACAAAAAAATAGACAAATGGATGGAGAACCAAATAGGCACTTTTGAGCACACCCTAGAGGAGTTGAGGACTCTGAGAACACAGATGGACGAATTTCGGGGAGGCGGAACCCATTAGAAGGGTGGGGAGAGTTTCTGAAAAACTACTCCGGCAGCCCTTCAGGCAGGCTTACCGCTTGCGCCCCTTCTATTATCCAGGACGGTTCTACGAGGTAGACTATATCGTCTTCTTTCTCGCGTCTGGCCACCTTTGAGTGGCGGGCAAAGCCTCTCTCGTCTTTTTGAAAAGTGGCGAGGGTGGAATCTTCGCTTACACGGAGGTTTTCTACAACTTCCACCTTGTCCACTACAACGGCAAATTTATCCTCGTCGGTCTCTATTAGAATAATAACTTCCTTTCGTCCCTCCTTAATGTAGTGTTTTACCGAGGAGAAGAGTTCTCCAAGCCTCGCGAGTTCACCGTTCTTCCTGCTGTTAATCAATTCCATTGCCTGTTCAATTTTGCCTTCCTCTTTCAGTTTTAGGGCCTCCTCGGCGGTGGAGTGGATTGCTTTGTGGGGTTTGTCGAATTTTTTCAGCTCAAAATTTACGTCCGTGTTGTCGGACTGAAAGGTATCGTACCACTGTCCGAACTTGCATTTGTGGGGGTCGACCTCTCCGGTAAAGGGTGTTGCGTTTTTTACGGCATCCTCGAGCTCATAAATCCAGTTTTTGTGTTCCTCCTCGCGCTGCTCGAGCTCCGCGATAAGCGCGTTTTCCTCATCTTCGAGGCCGTTCATACCTACACGCTTGCGAAAATCGACAAGCCTGAAGGTCTCCTTGCGGACGTTTATCACCCCTCGAACCCAGCCGGGAGCATTGGGAAGCTGTATAACATTCTGGTTGGGAAGCATCTCACGTACGGTAAAAATGGGGATGGCAAAGTACACCCCTTCCGCAAGGAAGAGGAGATGCTGTTCTTGCTCATTTTCTTCGGAATCATCCGCATAAATGTCGTCATAATCACTCATATGTGCATTATAACAATCAAAGGTGATAAAAGCAAAGAAAACGCAAATATCGGATCCTAAAAAGAGAAGCTTCGATTATTCTTGACCCTCAAAGAAGGCTAGACTAAAGTAGGGAAAAGGAGAAAAATATGAATAACAGCGAAAATACGGTAATCTTAAAAGCGGCGGACTTGGACGGATATCTTACACCGGAGGATGCAAAAAACCTCGAGAAGATGGACAGGATGTACGACGAGGCAATTAAGATCTTCGACGTTATTACAAAGACGGATAACGAGAAGCGTCTGTCGGAAGCGAAAAAAAACCTCATATCGATTTACAACGATATGGGCAAACAGATGCAGGCGATTGTTGCCGAAGAGCCGGATATTCATGTCTACTCTTTTGATACACCCAAGGAAGTTCATGGAGAGGCGTCGAGACTGATCTCCAAACTGCGGAACGTACGAACCCAACACCAGGAGTTTGTCTACTATATCCAGAGGGCCTACGAGCTTCTTTTTAATTTGTCCTTTACCGAAACCGCGACAAGTAAAAAGAACTACCTTATTACCGAGACGCCGGTTACTCAGCCGGTGCAAAACTACGCGGTGCACAAGATTCCGGATGTGGACGAAGCCATAGAAAACACGGTTATGTGTGTCATGCTCCGGGGCTCTCTCCTCCCTTCGATGATAATGAGCAAGGAGATACAGGAGTACTCCTCGTCTAACTATGTTACCCCTTTTGCTCTTTTCAAGATAAGGAGAGACGACATGAAGAAGGAGCATAATATGGAGTACATTCTCGATCTGGACAAGTCCTTCTTCGATATAGAGAGTCTGCAGGATAAGGATCTTGTGTTTGCAGATCCGATGAACGCCACCGGGGGAAGCCTCGTGACCATTGTAAAGTATCTCCTCGATAAAGGGGTTAAGCCGAGGTCTATAAGCTGTATAAACGTTATATCCGCCCTCAAGGGATCCGTAAGAATGGTCCGGGCACTGGAAAATGTAAAAGTATACACCCTCTGGATGGATCCAATTCTAAACGACGATGCGTATATTCTTCCCGGCCTGGGAGACGCGGGAGACCGCCTGAACGGTGAGGATATGGAGGATATGCCCCGCAACATTATTCAGCTTATTGCAGACTACGGTGAAAATATTGCCGCCCTTTACAGATCGCAGGTACGAAAAATAGAAGAGACTGTTTTGGGAAAATATTGATGAGACCGGGTGACGGGAAGGATGGAAAGGGCAGGTCGGTCGGGCTTTTTCTCTTCCTGCTGTTTTTCTCTATGTTAACGCTCGCCGGCTGTGTACACTCAAAAACCAAACTCGAACTGGCGGAGACCCACTACAATCTGGGAAATGCCTACGCCGAGCTCGGAGAGCTGGAGAAGGCCGCCCAGGCTTATCTGCGGGCGGTGGAACTCGATCCCTCTCTTCGCAGAGCCGGGTATCAGATGGCTCTGGTGTACATTGAGGCGGAAGAGTATGGAAAAGCGGAGGAGCAGTTAACCTCCCTTCTGTCCAAAGACCCTGATAACCAAAACGTTAAGGAAAATCTTGCCTGGTTGTATATTCGAAGCGGCAGGGATAAGGAAGCACGAGATCTTTACAGTGAGATCTTAGAGCGGAACCCCGCGGATTGCGATGTAAGATACAACCTCGCTTTGCTCGATGCAGAGGAGCACGCGTGGGAGAGTGTAAGGGAGAACCTCTACAACTGTGTACGTTACGAGACTGCCGACGCCGAGATATTCCGGCTATTGGGTAAGGCGGAACTGGAGTCGGGAGGAGAGAGGGGGGTGGAGTACCTGGAGAGGGCATACGAGAGAGATTCATCCCTCTCCGGTATAGAGAAGGAGCTCGCCTCAGCTTACCGTAATGCCGAACAGTACGACCGCGCCGTAGAGCTGTACGACAGGATTGCCGGGAAGGCGGAGGATCCCGAAGAAGCGGGGGAGTATTATTTTAAGAAGGCCTATCTCTACTTTACCGCAATAGAGGATTATGAGCAGGGCGAAGATAATCTTGATAAAGCTCTGGAGAGAGGTTTTAGCGATACGGAGGAGCTTGCCGAGCTCCTCTCGTATCCCGGACTCCTCGACCCGGAGAGAATTGCCGATATTCTCGAAGAGAACGATATAGAGCTTACAGAAGAGCAGTTAGAGAATTAAAGACTTCCTCCGGCGCCGGAGAGGCATCTACATCGAGCAAAAGCCCCTTGCCTCGATAATACTCGATTAGGGGAGCGGTCTGGGAGTGATACACCTCCAGCCGGTTTTCTATTGCCTCCGGTTTGTCGTCTTCCCGCTGTATAAGCTCTTCCCCGGATTCATCACATAGTCCCTCCGCCTTTGGAGGATTGTAATGTATGTGGTAAACCTTTCCCGAGTTTTTTGCTATTCTCCTTCCGGAGAGTCTTTTTATTACCGTCTCTTTATCGACTACAAGGTTAATGACGGAATCTATGTGAGCAAAGTCCTCTAATGCTTCCGCCTGGGGTATTGTTCTGGGAAAACCGTCGAGGATAAATCCCTTCTCTGCATCCCCCTCCTTGAGCCGTCTGCGGACCATCTCTATAGTAAGTTCGTCGGGAACGAGATCGCCGGCGTCGAGGATGGCCTTTACTTTCTTGCCGAGGTCCGTTTGATTGTTAATTGCCGCGCGAAAGAGGTCTCCCGTGGATATATGGGGAATGCTGTAGGCATCACTAACCGTTGCAGCTAAGGTTCCTTTTCCCGCTCCCGGAGGGCCTAAAAAAATCAGATTCATAACTCATCTCCTTCAAAATGGGGCAAATTTACCTCTCTGAGAGGTGTGTAAAAACCGTCGTAACACTCTTTTGAGCAGAACTCCTCGTACTCCGAATCCGCCGGAAAGAAATATGCGCCGCAGTTTTTACACTTTGCAAAACGGCGACTGCATTCGGAACTGCAGAACTGCCCATTGTAGGCATTCTCTTTTTCGAGGTATCTTCCGCAGGTTCTGCAGTGAATAAAGGG
Organism: Spirochaetaceae bacterium; assembly: GCA_046539925.1. Lineage (GTDB taxonomy): Bacteria > Spirochaetota > Spirochaetia > DSM-16054 > Sediminispirochaetaceae > CAYFVU01. The sequence continues at coordinate 16,710 of JBKHFZ010000022.1, read as the reverse complement.
TTTTATATTATTCATAGTAACTGCTCATTGCAGTAATTATAAAATGGTGTGTATTTAAAATACAAGTGGATGTGAACAAAATTTTGTATATGGGTCAAAAGTACTCATTAGATAGAAGAGTTACCCCTGGATATGGAATAGTTTGACTCAGTAAAACAATAATAAAAACGGGTCTACCTATAGAAGAAGCTAAGCTAATTATCTAATGTATAAGGAAATAGATAATACTCTAATACTTGGCATGTTTCTTGCAATATAATTATTGAAGTATAATAAAAGAGCATAAGGAGGTGCCCTATGAATCCAATAGCAAGAAGAAGAACGGAAGCGTTTGATCCCATGGAAGATTTCTCTCGTCTGCAGGAGGAGATAAATCGCTTGTTTAACTACGATACTCCTTCCAAAATGACCGGACTGTTCGACAGGCATATCTCTCCGGCCATCGACGTGGTGGAAATGGAGAATGATATTGTGGTGTACTGTGACCTGCCCGGAGTAAAAAAGGAGGACGTAGATATCTCTCTCGCACACAATGTGCTCACCATCAAGGGAGAGAAAAAGAGAGATGAGAAGCAGGAAAAGGGGAAGAGCTATCGGGATGAGACTTGGAGCGGAACATTTCAGAGAACCATCTCTCTGCCCGAGATAGTCGACCCGGACAAAGTGGAAGCAAGCATCAAAAACGGAGTCCTGACAATTACTCTTGCAAAACAGGAAGACAAGAAACCGCGGCAGATCGAAGTAAAGGTTAAATAATAAGAGAAAGGAGGAATATTATGGCCGACAAGAATCAAAAGCAGGAAAACAGAGAAGTCGATACAAGAAAAAACGAACCCCGTAGATGCATAAATCCTCTTAGTCAGATAAAAGAGGAAGACGGGAAGGTGCTTCTTACAGTGGAAATGCCCGGAGTATCCAAGGAAAATCTGGATATTCAGCTTAATAACGACGAGTTGCATATCTCCGCCACTCGAGACGATAGTATAGAGGCGCAAGGGTACTACCTCTTGCGAGAGAGGCCCTGCGCGGATTATAGAAAGGTCTTTACCATAGACGACACCATCGATCGGGAGAAGGTAGATGCTACCATGGACAACGGTATACTCTACCTCACACTCTACATAAAAGAATCGGTAAAGCCGAGAAAGATAGAAGTAAAGACCGGTTAACGAAAGCCTGCGAACAACAAGGCAGGATAAAAAGAAAACGGGACTACAATAAGACCGGATAGAGACAAGAGCAGTAAAAAAAAAGACCGTTTTAGGGAAAAGAGGAGTGTTTAAAGCACTCCTCTTTTTTTGGCGGTGCTCGAAGAGGAGACCATTGAATAAGAGGCCTGTAAATGCGCGAGCCGTGAGGTCTATCGTAATTCGATGTGATTTGTTATTATGTGCGGCATGAAGTTACAGAAAAGAAGACACGGGATAATTAAAAACAGGTATAGGGTTTTGCCGTTGTTGGTCCTAGGGGTTGTGACGGCACTGCTCTTTCTTGGCTGCGGCGGACTGCAGGAGAGGGAAGAATCTGCGCCAACGGAGCGTGAAGATTCCGGTAACGAGGAAAGACTGCCGAGTCTCGACGATAATGTGCTCCGTGGAGAGCTTGAGAACGGTCTTACCTACTATGTGCGAGAGAACAATAAACCCTCTAAAAGAGTGGAGCTTCGCCTGGTAGTAGACGCGGGATCGGTGCTGGAGCAAGATGACGAGCGGGGCCTTGCGCATTTTGTAGAGCACATGGCATTTAACGGGACGGAGTCCTACGATAAAAACAGTATTGTGGATTATCTCGAAGGGACAGGAATGAGTTTCGGGCCGGATATAAACGCCTATACCGGTTTCGACAGGACGGTCTACTCCCTGGAACTGCCTACGGACAAAATGGGCACAGTTGAGAAGGGCTTTGATATCTTAAAGGAGTGGGCCTTTAGAATTGCCTTCGACCCCAAGGAAGTTGATAAAGAGCGGGGTGTTATAGTGGAGGAGTGGAGGAATCGTAGAGGTGCCTCCGCAAGGCTACAGGATATCTGGTGGCCTGTACTCGTTGAGGGTTCCAAATACGCTGAGCGGCTTCCCATAGGCAGTATGGATGTTGTACGAAACGCGGAGCCGGAGAGGCTGAAGGAGTTCTACAAAAGGTGGTACAGACCCGAACTCATGGCTGTGGTAGTGGTGGGAGACCTCGAGCAGGAGAGAGCTGTAGAGCTTCTTGAGTCATATTTTAGCGGTGAGGATAATAGTACCGATTCCAGGGAAGAATTGGAGAGGCCTGTACACAGAGTACCGCAGCCGGAAGAACGGAGAATAGTTACCGCTAAAGACGCGGAAGAGAGTAATGTCAATATACGACTCTTCTCTTTGCAGGACTCCTTTAACCCAAAAAACAGAGAAGAGTATGCCGACGCGCTTGCAATACGGATGTATCAGGATATGGTTTCCGAGAGGTTGAGAGAGCGTACGCGGGAGGAGGATCCTCCATTTATAAACGGATATTTTTCCCGAAGTTCCCTGGTGCGGACCAAGGACGCCTCCTTCTGGGGTGCAACAGCATACGAAGAGAGAATAGGAACAGCATTAAAAACGCTTTTGACGGAAAAGCGACGAGTAGAGCTCTTTGGGTTTACAGAAGAAGAGCTGGAGAGGGCAAAGAAGAATCTGTTAGACAGAATGGAGAGAGCCTACGTTGAACGGGATAAAACGGAATCCTCCGATTTTATAGAGGAGTATGTCCGGCATTTTTTATTCGGCGCCGCTTCTCCCGGTATTGAGAGAGAGTGGGAACTCGCCCGGAAAATAGTACCGGAAATTTCCCTCGAGACAATGAAGGGTATCCACAAAGAGTATATGAGTTCGGAAAACAGTATAGCCGTGCTTACCGGTCCGGAGGATGAGGACCTCGAGTACCCCGATAAAGATGAGATAGACTCGATTTTCAGGGAAGTGGAGGAGGCGAAAATCGCCCCCTATTCCGAAGATTTTGAGGGGACCTCTCTTATTGCGGAGAAACCGGAGCCTGGAAGCATAATAGACGAGGAGCATCTGGAGACCGGGGATTTTTACCGTTTTACTTTGGAAAACGGCGCGCAGGTAGTGTATAAAGAGACCGATTTTAAGAGCGACGAAATTCTCTTTTCCGCTTACAGCGAGGGGGGAAGCTCCCTTTTGGAAACCGATGAGTATTACACCGCTCTTCTTGCCCCGAGCTTTGTAGGGGCTTCAGGGCTGGGAGACTTCTCTGTCGGGGAGTTGGAAAAACTTCTCGCCGGGACCAGAGCGCAGGTGCAGCCTTTTATCGACAGTTTCTTCGAAGGTTTCAGCGGCAGCTCCTCCCCAAAAGACCTGGAGCTTCTGTTTCAGCAGCTCTATCTCTACCACACAAATATACGCGAAGACGAGGGGTCTGCCTTAACCTACCGTAACCGTCTCTCCTCCTCCATTAGAAACAGGCGCAGCCGGCCGGAGGTGCAGTACCAGGACGAAATTACGAGACTCCTCTACGAAGACCATCCGAGAACTCTTCCTCTTACCTCTAAAGATGTGGAGTCTGTCGAACCGGAGGAGGCTTACCGGGTTTTTGAAGAGCGTTTTGGCGATGCCGGCGGGTTTACCTATTTTTTTGTCGGCAACGGAGATCTCGATGAGATCAAGCGGTTTTCCAAAACCTATCTAGCCGCCCTTCCCGAAAGCCGGGAGGAGACGTGGAAAGACCGGGGAGTGAGGTTTACCCGTAAATCCGATTCTTCCGATGTGTATGCCGGAAAGGAGCCTAAGAGCAGTGTTACCCTGCTCTTTACAGGGGAGTATGCGTGGTCTTTACAGGAGAACCATGCTCTCGATTCGCTGAAGTCGCTTATGAAGATACGTCTGCGTGAGAAGGTAAGAGAGGAAGCAGGCGGAACCTACGGAGTGAGTGTCTCCAGTACGACAAAAAAGATACCGGTTGGCGAGTACGCCCTCAGTATATCTTTTTCCTGTGATCCCGAGAGGGTAGAGGAGCTTCTCTCTATTGTACATTCGGAGCTCGAGTATATTCGCAGCAACGAGGTAAAAGAGAGCTATGCGGAGAAGGTGAGAGAGCAGCAGAGAAACGACTTTGAGAAGTCCCAAGAGGAGAACTCCTTCTATCTTAACCTCCTTACAGCTTCCCACCGGTACGGAGTATCCATGGAGAGTCTTCTTAACCGGGAAGAGAGGATTGCGGGCATAGGGCCTGAAATGTTAAGGAAGTCGGCCCGGAATTATCTGGAAGGTGCGGCGGAGGTTGAGGTGGTGCTTTACCCGGCTAAGTGAGCCGGAGCAGGAGTCCTGTTGAGCCTTGGAATGAGTGCCGGAGGGCCTTGGGCAGGCGAGATTATTCCCTGGAGAGAGCGTGCTCCTGCATTTGAACAAAGAGTACCGCCAGTCCCTCCGCGAGGTCTTCTCTCTTTACAACCACGTGGTCGGGAACATGAATCTCCGCGGGAGAAAAGTTCCATATCCCGCAAATTCCCGCCTCGACCATGGTATCGGCGACTTGCTGGGCATTTTCTTGGGGTACCGCGATTATACCCAGTTTAACCTCGTGGAATTGTACGAGTTCGGCAAACTCATTCATCGGGCGTATCGGCCTTCCGTAGACCGGGGAGCCTATTTTTCGTTCATTGTTGTCGAATATTCCCACTATATTGAGACCTCGCCTGGAGAAACCTTCAAAACCCGTTAAGGCGGTTCCAAGAGAGCCGGCGCCTATGAGGACCGCCTTAGTCTGCTGATTCCATCCCAGAAACTCCTTTATAGTGCGAACAAGAGTATCTGTGGAATATCCGATTTTCGGCTTACCCACAATACCGGTAAAGGCCATGTCCTTTCGTATCTGTATCGGCTTTAGATCCAGCATCTCCGCTATGTCCGTTGCAGATACGGTTGTTTTACCGGCATCGAGCATTTTTTCCAGTATGTTGAGGTAACGCGGCAGTCTTCTTAGAGACGGTAAAGGAATAGTATGTATTTTATTCATATTCAATTTATCGATAGAAAAAAAATGTTTGTACCAACCATAATAACAGAGCATGCTTCGATTGACAAGCGGAAAATGAGAGTAAGTGGTTCAAAGAGTGGGGAAAATCTTCAAAACCGGACTACAAAGCGCCTTTTACCCAAGATTTGAACCATCTTCTAGTAGTTTGGCGGCGGCTTTCTCAAAAGCAAGAGAGGCAGGTCTGTGATCAAAACTCACAACAACCCCCAAACCGCTGTTTATCACTTCGTGTACGAAGGTACTCGTCAGTTTTGCATAAGCCTCTTTTGCGGGTTTCCCATTGGAACGAAAGATTATGTCCTTTAAGTCGAAGGTGGTACTCATAACTTCCACCTGGCGGAGAACAAGCGGCAGCAGCCTCCGTATAAGAGAGAGATAGCCCTTACGGTAGTCCTCCGAGTGCTGCACCAGCCTTAGAATCTGGGTGTGCCTGTCCCTCACTGTGTAGCCGTTTTCTTTGCGGTGGGGTACAAACTCGTTTAAGGTATTGTTAACGGAATTGGACTGAAGGAGTTTATACAGTGAAAAATAGAACATTATGAGGGCAGCGTGGTTCTTTATCTCCGGTAAATTGTGCACCTCCTCCTCTAAAAACATGAGAAGAGCGCTTATCTCTCTGTCGACCGCGCTTCCGGGATCCTCCGCCTGATGTGTGGAAGACCCGAAGAGCGAACGGCCCTGTTCGAGGGACTCCAGTTTTTTGTTGAGCAGAAGACGGGATTTTAGAAGCTGCGACCTGCTGCGGTTCTCGCTGCAGCGGATAAAGTACTCTTTCAGTCTCTTCTCCTGTTCCGGTGTAAAGAGGGGGGTCTCTTCGGATATATCGATCTGCGGCCCCTCTCCTGGGTGTTCACCCTCAACAATTGTGTGTTCATCCACAGCTATACCCAGAATCGTGCGGAGGTACATGCCGAATTGCTCAAGAAGTTCCGCGGACTCCTCTTTTTCTTCTCTGTTGCGCAGGAAGAACCTGAGCAGCATTCGAAGATGCTCGGAAACTTCCATATCCAGAGGAACCGAGGAGAGAATGGCGTCGTGGAGCGCCTCCAGGGAGGATACAAGGTTTCTCAGCAGCTGTAGATTTGCAGCAACACCACCCTTAAGGAGATCGAGACTCGCATCGTCGGGAACAAAAGCAATGTGATGCAGGGTAAAATCTTCCGGGTCAAGACGGTCCTCTTCGGATACATTGCGGTTAAAGTTGCCTATTACGTCTCCAGGACGGAAGGAGGCGGTGGTTACTCCCCGGTATCGATTGTGCCAGAGATATACCGTGTTATCCTGCAGCTGCTTTTTCGCTTTAGAGAGATAGGTGCCGGCGGCCACGTGGGAGGAGGGTTCGGGATTCGTCACAAGTACAATCCGGTCTGCCAAGGTGAGAAACGCAGTGTTTTCCTCCTCATCCGCCCCCGCCGCCAGATCGAGGATAATAAGATCGTAGGTATTTTTGAGGTTCCCCTTCAGGGCCTCCTTCAGAATCGAGAGAAGCGTCTTTGTATCCCCCGAATTTATTTTCGAGAGGGGAAACAGAAGGTCGAGATTCTCAAACAACTCCAGGGTATATTCTTCGACACTAATAGAAGTATCAAGTACCGCAGGCAGTTTCTTTATTCTCGATTCGGGAATATCAAAAAGCTCCGCTATATCGGAGAGAGGGTCTGCATCGATTATGGCAACGCGCAGACCCCTGCGGGCAGCGTAAATACCGAGGTTGGTTACGGTGACAGTTTTTCCAACACCGCCTTTTCCGGATGCAACTGCTATTGTTTTTGCCATTATAGTATCCTATATTCCTGTCTAGGTAGCATAAAAATGGCCGAATGTACAGATAAAAACTGTTATACCCTTAAGAATAATGTTATGATAAAGGTATGGAAGCAGAAGAAGTAGTAACACCCCATAGTGGTCATGTAGTTTTCCCCCCGGATCTGATCCTCGAGCACGCAAAGGAAACGGCAAAACGTTTTCATGAAACTCCGGAATACGCCTCCTTCTATCTTGGTGAGCTCCTCAAGAACAACGGTCTCGGAGAATCCAGGGATGAAAGGGTGGAGGAAGTAAGAAGGATTATTAATGAACTCGAGAGCCGTTCCAGGGGAGAAAACGAGGAGATTAATAAACTTCGAGAGTTTATTCAGCACAAAGACGCGGCTTTAGAGCTGCAAAAGGCGTCTAAAGAGATCAGTTTCAGGAAAAAGATAGAGGAGTACTATCTTCCGGAGCAGCTCGTAAACGCAATTCTAGAGAAGGGTGAGATTCCCGACCACACGGAAGAGCAGTTTGTGGGGATAGGCTTTATTGACATTGCAGATTACTCCTTTCTCTCCAAATTCCTCAGCCCCAACGAAAATCAGATGGTCCTCAACGGCCTGTACGCAGCTTTCAGCCACGTGCTCAAGCGACACGGGGGGTTTCTCAACAAGATAGAGGGAGACAGTCTCATGTTTCATTTCGGCGGCTCTATCGACCCGGAACTCGAAAAAATGGGCAAAGAGGAAAAGGAGCGCTATATATCGAGGGAGCTCTTCTATACCTGCATAGAGATGCAGCGGGTTGCATTTCTCTTTAACCAGGCAAACGACAGATTTCTGTACAACGAGGAGAAGAGCACCAGGGAGGCGGTCTTAAGGGCTTTTGAGATTATAAGCGCAATGCGTACGAGCGCCGATCTCTCCCAGGTGATAAACGCGTATTTCCAGATTCGGATACGAATAGGCGCCAATATCGGAGAGGTTACGGTGGGTAACTTCGGTCCGGAGGGGGCCAAGCAGTGGGATATTATAGGTGTTCCCGTTATAAAGGCAAAGAGAATGGAAGCCACCGCCCCAATCGGGGGGTTTCGTATTTCCGAAGAGTTCTACAACATCCTCAATGGTCTGGGGATAGTTGACGAATACTACCGCAGGTTCAAGAGGGAAGCGGAGGCGCTTTTCGGCAGCTTCAAGAATATTACCATGGACGAGCTGTTCAGTTACGGGAGTGTTACCCTCAAGGATAAGAGAAATGCGGCGTTCCATACCTACAGTGTTCAGGTAAACCCCGGGCTGCCGGAGGCTCTGATGAACCAGGTTGACCTGCTTCTTAACAAAGAGGAGGACGGTACCCAGCGGATAATCGAAATGCTCAAGTATTACCGCGGCAACAGATTTGTGATAAACGGTATTGAATCGGTGTTTGCCAGAAGGGGCGTATATATCAGAAAGGGAGAGATACTCTCCATAATATCACCAGCCTTCTACGAGAAACTCAAGAGGAGGAACGAAAACGACAACAAAAAGACCGACAGGGCCATTCAAAACGACTTCTCCCTCTACAACATCTTTGAGTTGTTCAGCAGGCTGCAGGACACAATAAAGGAGGAGGATCTTCCCAACTCGCCGAAGTACGATTTTACCACCTACGAGCAGTATATGCAGAGTATGCGTGAGTGGAAGGATTACGAGAACTCCCACAGAGAAAAGAGAGTCTACCAGAGAACCTACTTTTTTAACTATATTTTCCCGATGGTATTCTACTCGATTCAGGCGAGTATATACGAGTTTCAGCACAAGTCGGCAGAACTCACCGAGGTGGGGGCTGTCGATGAAGCAGAAAACCGGGTAACTTCCTGAAAATTTTTTCCATTCTCAACGATTCAGTGTGGGACAGCGAGGCTCTTGTAAAAATATCTGAAAAATATCTCTCGAGCTCTTCTCTTTCGTTTTGTTTGAAAAAATCTATTTTATCGAGGGAGCTGAGTACTGAGGTGGTCAGTTCCTGCACCCTCTCTCTTGGGACGGGGGTAAACTGCCCTGGCGAGTCTCCAAAGGTGCGATAACACGCGTAAGTGCACACCTGAACCGCATGTGCGAGGTTGAGGGAGGGAAACCGGGGAGAGGAGGGGATGTGTACTGCCGTGCTGCATCTATTAAGCTCTTCGTCCCGTAAGCCCGAAGATTCCCGGCCAAAGACAAGGCAGATGTCTCCCTCTGCGATCGTTTCCGCCTTTTGGGCAAACTGTTCGGGGGGGTAGGAGAAGTATTTTCTGTATTTGCCCCTCCTTCGGGTTACTCCCGCCGAGAGGACACTTCCCGAAAGGGCTTCTTCGAGGGTGTCGGTGAAGCGTGCAGACTCGTAGATATCCTTTGCGTGAACCGCGAGGGTGTAGACCCGCTCTTCTTCGAAGAAAGATCTTCTTCTCCCGACAATAGAAAGCCTGGAGATACCCATCGTCTTCATCGCTCTGCACACCGAACCTACGTTTGCCCCCTCCTGGGGTTCCACCAGGACTATAATTATCCGGTCGAGTTTATCCTGCATCCTGGACACGAGCATACTCCCTCTTTTTTGTGTGCATTATCGTATTTAAAAGATTTCTTGACAATGGACTTTGAGCGGAGGTAAAATAGTGAAGATTTGTTTATTATATTAAACAAATTGTCTCTACAGAAGGGTAAACAGGATGGAACAGGTACCGCCGTTTCAAATTGGGCGGAATATTCAGGAGATAAGACGAAAAAAGAATATGACCCTCGGGCATCTCTCTACCCGCTGCGGTGTATCGAAGGCTATGCTCTCTCAAATCGAAACGGATAAGACCAATCCAACGGTTGCCACGGTGTGGAAAATAGCCGAAGGGCTTCATGTGGATATAGAAACCCTGCTAAAAATTGACGGAGAACCGGAGCGCAAGTTTAATGTAAGCCGAAAAGACGATATTACCGTTATAGACACCGAAGACAGCGGGATACATATCCAGGTCCTCTCTCCTTTCTCCCTCGTCGAGGACCTCGAGATCTACACTCTTACCTTTGAGCCCGGGGGTAGACTGGAATCGAGCCCCCATTTCTCCCGAACCGAGGAGTTTCTCACCATCATAGAGGGAGAAGTCGATGTAAGAGCGGGGTCGCAGCAGGCCCTGCTGAGGGCGGGAGATTTTATTAACTACCACTGCGACTGCGAACATTCGATTCGCAATACCCACGGGGGAATCTCTATGGTACACATGATCGTGCGATTTAACGAGGCCTAGGGTGCGCTGTTATCGGTGCAGGCCCCAGGGAACTTCGGGAAGCTCGGTATACGAGATCTCCCGGGTGTAATCAACACCGGGAACGTTGAACCCGTGGATCCGAAGGAAGTCCTCCCGGTAGCCTTCGAGGTCCGCCAGTTCCGCCACATTTTTCTCGTTCACCCTGTTCCACCGGTCCTGTACTTCCTTCTGAACATCTTCTCGCATTTCCCAGTCGTCCACCCGTATGCGTCCTTCCCCATCGGTGGGCACGGGATTGCTTGAGTAGAGTCTGTCCCGGAAGAGACGAACCATCTGTTCTATACAGCCTTCGTGGAGCCCCTTCTCCTTCATTACCGAGAAGAGGAGGCCTATATACAGGGGTACTGCCGGAATAACCGAGCTCGCCCTGGTAACAACCGCCTTGTTTATGGAGACATAGGCTTTGCCGCCGAGGGGCTGCAGCTCTTTGGTAAGAGTGTTTGCCGTGGATTCCAGGTGCTCTTTGGCTTTGCCGATAGTGCCGGAGCGGTAGATGGCGTGGGTAACCTCCGGGCCTATATACGAGTAGGCGAGGCTGGTAAAACCGTCGGCTAAAAGGTCCCTGTCTTTAAGCGCTTTAACCCAGAGATCCCAATCTTCTCCCCCCATTACCTTTACGGTTGCATCTATCTCCTCCCGGCTTGCCGGTTCCAGGGAAGTCTGTGTGATAACTCCGTCCATAATGTTAAGGCTCCTGGTTGTGTAAGTTGAGCCTATGGGTTTGAGAACAGAACGGTATGTCTCTCCGGTGTCCGGGTCCGGGCGAATACCGGAAGCGAGGCTGTAGATGAGAAGATCGATCTTAAGCCCCTTCTCTTCGAGGAGAGACGCAATGGTGTTTTTCATCTCATGACTGAATGCATCTCCATGAAACGTCTGTGCGTAGAGACCGTTTTTGTTCGCCTCCCGGTCGAAGGCGTTGTTATTGTACCAGCCGGGGGTCCCGGACTTCTTTTCCGCGGGCTCCCTTTCGAAGGAGACGTTTATTGTGTGTGCCCCGTAGCCGAAGGCGGAAACTATCCTGCTTGCCAGCCCGTAACCGGTAGAGCCGCCTATTATCAGTACGTTTTTCGGACTCCCCGCGGCGCCCCCTGATCGTTTATCAAATTGGGCGTTACGCACCGTTTCTATCTGATTTTTTACCTCTTTTACGCAGCCGGCGGGGTGCGCGTTCATACATATAGAACCTCGTATTCTCGGTTCGATCATCTTCTGACTCCTTTTTGTCTATTCTTTTACCTAGGGAATGCTGAACTATGCCGAGCTGTCTACCAGACAGAGCCATTGAGCTTCGGCTACTACCTCTTCGTTTACATACGCCTTGCCCGACTGCTTGAGTGTCTTGGGACTTACCCGTAAATTCTCTATTTTGAAAATTACCTCGTCCCCCGGTTTTACCTGCCGACGGAACTTCGCCTTTTCTACGCTTGCGAGGAAGAAAAGCGCATTATCCCCCAAGGTCCCCTCGGCGCGTACTCCCGCACCCCCGCACTGTGCCATGGATTCGATAAGTATAACCCCCGGAACCACCGGATAATCCGGAAAGTGGCCCTTGAAAAAGAACTCAGCCGGGGTAAAGGTTTTTCTTCCCACAATTTCTTCGGCGTTGTGGGAATCGAGACTGTCCACAAACAGGAAGGGATCCCTGTGGGGGAGAAGATCGTGCATGCTCTTTGTGTTGCTCATTTTGTGTACTCCTTTATCAAAATTACGCTGTTGTGTCCGCCGAAGCCGAGAGAGTTGGACATAAAGGAGCGGATCTTTCCTGCATACCCCTTTTCGCGGATGTAGTTGAGGTCACAGCCTTCATCCGGTTCGTCCAGATTTATATTGCCGGGAAAATAGGAGTCGTTCATCGCTTTAATTCCTATTATGGCCTCCACCGCTCCGGCTGCCCCGACCATATGCCCTGTCATCGATTTTGTAGAGGAGACCGGGACACTGTCCGCGTGGGAGCCGAAGGCCTCGCGGATAGCCGCAGACTCCACCGGATCGTTGGTGGGAGTGCTGGTACCGTGTGCGTTTATATAATCCACCTCTTCGGGCTTCATATCGGCATCTGCAAGAGCCATACGCATTGCCTTTACTGCACCCTTTCCCTCAGGGTCCGGTGCGGTAAGATGATACGCGTCGGAGGTGGAGCCGTAACCGGCTACTTCGGCGAGTATTGGGGCTCCCCGTTTTTTTGCATGTTCCAACTCTTCGAGGATCAGTATACCCGCTCCTTCGGCTATTACGAAACCGTCCCTGTCCTTGTCGAAAGGGCGGCTTGCCTTCTCCGGAGTGTCGTTGTACCGGGTCGAAAGGGCCTTGAGTACGCAGAAGCCCCCGATTCCCAGCTCGGTAATACAGCCTTCCGTACCGCCGGTAATAACAACTTCCGATCTTCCCTCCTGTATTGTATAGAAGGCGCTGCCTATAGCGTCCGTGCCGGAGGCGCAGGCGGTGGTAATAGTGTAGGCCGGCCCGTGGATTCCGTAGTACATGGCCACGTTTCCCGGCCCTTCGTTACTTATAAGTTTCGGTATCGTCATGGGAGGGATTCTCGAGGGACCCTTGTCGAAGAGTATTCTGTAAGAATCCTCTATTATCTCGAAGCCCCCTATACCGTTTCCCAGTACGACGGAGGTTGTATCGGGGTTAATCGTGTCGGCGGAGAGTCCCGCCTGATTCATCGCCTGTATTGCACTCGCTACCGCATATTGGGAAAAATAGGCCATTTTACGGGCGGTCTTTTTGTCCATAAACTCGGAGGGATCAAAATCCCGTATTTCTCCCGATATTTTCGACGGAAAATCGGTTATATCTATCTTTGTCGTCGGGCCGATTCCCGAGCGGCCCTCTTTGATGCTGTTCCAAAGGCCGGGCACATCGTTCCCCAGGGGGGTAACGGCGCCTATACCCGTAATAACTACTCGTTTCTTGTTCATGCTTTTCCCTCCCTGAAAATATTCATTACATCGTCAATCCGCCGTCTACCGGCAGTACCTGTCCGGTTATGTAGGAAGCGCGGGGGGAGGCAAGGAAGAGTACCGCCTCGGCAACCTCTTCCGGTTTACCGATCCTCTTGAGGGCTATATGGTCGGTGAGGGCTGTGCGCTGCTCCTCCTTAAGGGATTTTGTCATGGATGTATCGATGTACCCCGGAGCAACCGCGTTTACCCGCACACCCCGTGATGCAACCTCCTTTGCCAGGCTCTTGCTGAGTCCTATGACCCCCGCTTTAGAGGCGCTGTAGTTGGTCTGTCCGGGGTTGCCTATCATTCCGACAATAGAGGCTATGTTTACTATAGAGCCGCTATGCTGTTTGATCATCGGTCGTGCTACCTTGCGGCATATTCTAAAAACCGCGGTAAGATTAATTCTAAGCACCGCGTCCCAATCCTCGTCCTTCATTCTAAAAATCAGGGCGTCACGGGTAATTCCCGCGTTGTTCACCAGAATATCGATCTGTCCTTCCCCGAGAATTTTGTCCATTGCGCTGTCGGTTGAGTCGGGATCGGAAACATCCGTAGAGATATAGCGGTAGAAGGCTCCCGTTTCGTCGGCTTTTTTTGTGTACTCCTCCGAAAAGGGGGATTCATTTATGTCGAGGGAGTATACCGAAGCTCCCTCATTCAACAGGCGATGAACCACCGTCGCCCCTATGCCGTTAGATCCTCCGGTTACCACGGCAATTTTGTCGTTAAGTTCCAGGTCTTTACTCATCTCTTATCCTCTCTATTTATAGTTTTCCCATGCCGCTTCGCGGCAAATGAAACAACGAAAATAGCCGAATAGGCTATTTTTGTGATAGTATTAAGTTCTCTCTATTAGCAGCATCGTCGGCGGGAATACACGTAAGGGGAGTATCGTTTTTCTTCCACAGGCCTGTGAGAACCTTACCCGGGCCGCATTCGATGCACCTCTCGTAGTCTCCCGCCGCTATTGTGTGTATCTCCTCTTTCCATCTGACCGGAGAGATAATCTGCAGCGAAGCGTTTCGTCTTATCTCTTCCGGTTCGGTTACCCTACTCCCGCTTACGTTGGAGTAGAGGGGTTTTGTCGGTCTCTTGAACTCGTAACCCCCTAGATACTCTGCAAAACCCTTCGCGGCGGCTTCGAGAAGGGGGGTGTGAAAGGGTCCGGAGACTTTTAAGGGAATTACCCTCTTCGCCCCCGCCTCCTTTAAGGCTGTTCCCGCGCTCTCTACAGCGGGGGCGCTGCCCGATATAACCGTCTGAACGGAGGAGTTGTAGTTTGCGGGATATACATCCTCCATCCCGGATAGGGTCTCTTCCACTATCTGCGGATCCAGGCCCATTACCGCGGCCATGGCGCTTCCATCTTTCAATTTGGGTTGTTTTTCCGCCGCTTCGGCCATCAGCTCGGCCCTCCGAATAACCAGGGGGAATACCTGCTCCTCGGTAAGAACCCCTGTATCCACATAGGCCGACCACTCTCCGAGGCTAAACCCTGCAGCCCCTTCCGACTCTACTCCCATCTTTTTGAGATACCGGCGAAGAGCGAGGTTCATCAGAGTAACCACGATCTGTGTGTTTATAGTCTCTTTCAGTTCCCCCTCGTCGGCATTAAACATAAGAGATTCTACATCCCTCCCGGAGGAATCTGCGGCAAGCTCAAAAAGTGAACGCACCTCTTCGTGGGTATCGTAAAGTTCTTTGCCCATTCCGGGGTACTGAGCTCCCTGTCCGGGAAATAGAAAACATGTGTGCATACAACCTCCATATTTTTGAATTTAAACTGTAACGATTTCGTCTGTTTCGGTCAATGGCCGACATCGCCTGCAGACTCGGCGGTCTTCCGGATTTACCGAAACAAAATAATTACCAGCGCAGCAGATTCCCCCCGTATGAGAGGCCTGCGCCAAAGCCTACAAAAAGAAGCAAATCTCCCCTCTCCAGTTCTCCAGATTCGTAGTACTCGTTCAAGGCAATTGGAATAGAGGCTGCGGAAGTGTTGGCATATTCTTCGATGTTGACGAAGAATTTTTCCATTGGAATTTTCAGTCTCTTGGCTGCGGCCTGAATAATACGGATGTTTGCCTGATGTGGGATGATCCGTTTAACATCTTCGACCCCGAACTTGTTCGCTTCCAGCAGCTCGGAAATAATCTCGGTGTTTACCCGCACGGCAAAATTATACACCTGTCTGCCGTCCATATGCAGGAGAATGTCCTCCTTTGGGGTGGTACCGTAGACAATCGGCTCACGGGAGCCGCCGGCTTTTCTTATCAGATGCATTGCGCCTGAGCCCTCGGAGCGGAGTATGGAATCGATTAGTCCGTTCTCGGTGTTGTCGGTTTTTGATATTATTGCCGCACCCGCACCGTCGCCGAAGAGAACACATGTGTTGCGGTCTTCCCAATTGGCAATTTTTGAAAGAACTTCCACCCCGATGAGCAGGATATTTCTGTATCTCCCTCCGACGAGCATGTTGCAGGCGGTCTCCAGCCCGTAGACAAAACCGGTGCACCCGGCGGCCAGATCAAAGGCACCGGCGGCTTTCAAGCCCAGTCTGTCCTGCACAATAGAGGCGGTGGCGGGAAAACCCGGGTAATCCGCGGAGGCTGTGGCAACTATTACAAGGTCTATCTCTTCCCGGGAGATATCCGCCCGCTCAAGAGCCCTCTCTGCGGCGGCAACTGCCAGATCGCTGGCCGCTTCGTCGGGACCGCAGATATGCCTGTTTCCAATTCCCGTGTGGGAGCGAATCCACTCGTCGGATGTATCTATCTTATGCGCCAGATCATCGTTGCTCACACGGTTATCAGGCACATGGGCACCAATCGATTTTATATACGCCTTCATTCTTCCTCCTATACGTGTAGTCTAGTATGCAGACAAGTTACCCTAGAGAAAACTGATACATCAATATTTCGTCAAGGGGGCTTAAGACGGTTTAGTTCATTTTTTCGGTCGATAACCGCCTTTTACCCAATCTTTGGACCTCTTTCGTAAAATTTGAAGAAAACACCCGGCACCGATGTTAACACTGTAAGAGATTGTGCTATAATTTTTCCCATGAAATATTCCGGAGTTGCAGTAGGACTTTTGGGCGTTATAGCGGTAATTATGCTGGGAGCGGTATTAAAACTTGCCTCTTCCATACTTCTTCCCCTCATTATCGCGGTGTTTCTCTCCTTTATCGTGGCACCGGTTGTTAACTTTCTCGATAGATCCCGTATTCCCAGAATAATTGCCATATTAGTGGTTATTCTTATTTTCTTTGGGGTAATATTTCTGATTTTTCTCTTTCTTCAAACCAGTGTAAACAGCCTTATAAGGGAGTATCCAAAATACGCGACCCGTTTTACAGAGCTGAATCTGAAAATTACCGAAATGATCAGCGAGCGATTTGATGTTAGGGTTGATATTTTCGATCAGATAAACTGGCAGGGGGCTTTGAGGGATTACCTGGTCGATCTTTCCAGCTCATTTGTACAGATTGCAACCTCTTTTGTGATTATACTTATTTTTCTCATATTCCTGCTCATGGAGAAACCGTTTTTTAAGTATAAATTGGCAAGGGCTTTTGGAGATGAGACAGGCAGACATATCGGTCGTATAATCGAGCACATAAATAAACAAGTCGGCAGATACATCAACCTCAAGTTCTTTCTGAGTTTGACTACCGGTTTCTTTGTATGGTTTTTTCTTCAG
>JBKHFZ010000021.1:0-25492 GCA_046539925.1 Spirochaetaceae bacterium | reverse complement strand
TGGTCCCCGGGAAGACGGGAATGCAGACCCGCGGAGTTTCTTTTGTAGGTGCTTTCGTAGGCGCTCCTGTTGCTCCCGCGGCTCGTGCAACTCCAGCAGACGTTCCTGCTGTAGAGGAAGACGCCCCGGCGACTCGAGTGGAGGCGGTTCCCCTCTCCGGCGGGTGGAGAGGAAAAACACTTTCCAGACCGCTCCGCCAGGAACCGAGGAGCTCCTTAATCGTAACTATGGTCCTGCCGCTAAATTGCAACTCCGAGAGCTCTATTGTGCGGCCGATTTTTTTCAGCCGGCACCCCGCCCCCAAAGAGGGCAAAGACGGCAGGTCCTCAGAACTCAGGGCGGAAGAAAGTTCCACCACAAAGCTGCCGCACCGCCGCCGGGAAAAGCTCTCCCACTCAAACAGTTCCGAATTAGATACATCTACCCCTATGCCGTTGCCGAAGCTCATCTCCGCAAGGGCGGCGGCAATTCCTCCGGCCCGGACAGTCCTGCAGGCGGATATATGGCCCCCGGAGATAAGCTCATGGAGGCGGCGCAGCATCTCCTTATAGCCGGCCAAATCCGGAAAGTAGCCGTCGTCTACCGAAGTCTCGAATAGAAGTACTTCCTTCCCTTCCTCCTTGAACTCCGGAGAAACTGTGTCTTTTACCTTTCCGGGGGCAACGGCAAAAGCCGCCAGAACAGGAGGCACATTGAGCTCTTCGAAACTGCCGGACATGCTGTCCTTCCCTCCAATAGAAGCTGTTTCCAACTCCTCCTGCGCGCGAAAGGCGCCTAAAAGGGCGGCGGCGGGAATTCCCCAGTTACCGGGATCGTCTCCCAGGCGCCTGAAGTACTCCTGGAAGGAGAGATATATCCGACTCGGATCTGCCCCGCAGGCAACAGCTCGCCCGAGGGCTTCCACAACCGAGTAGATGCCCCCGTGGTAGGGGCTCCATGAGGAGATATACGGATCGTAACCGGCAGCCATAATGCTGAGGGTCTCGGTCTCTCCCGCCGGAACAGGTATTTTTGCCGCCATACCCTCGGCCGGAGTAAACTGGAATCTTCCCCCAAAGGGCATGAGTACCGACCGTCCGCCTACAGTTCCGTCGAATCTCTCCACCAAGCCCTCTCTGCTGCAGATCTGAAGATCCTTCATCATAGAGATAAAACTCTCTCTTAGAGTCTCTTTCTTTGGAAAATACATGGGTAGAGGAGAGTCGGGACTCTCTACAGATGCCGTGGTCGAACGGGGTGCCCCTCCGCTGTCTAAAAACGATCTGGAGATGTCGACAATCACCTCTCCCCGCCAACGCATCCGAAGCTTCGGCTCATCGGTCACCTTTGCAATAAGCGACACTTTAAGATTTTGCCCCGTTGCAAGGGATATGCAGTAGTCGGTATCTTCGGGAGAGACCACTACCGCCATTCTCTCCTGGGACTCGGAGAGGGCAAGCTCCGTCCCGTCGAGCCCTCTGTACTTTACGGGCACTTTGTCGAGATCTATATCCAGCCCTTCGGCAAGCTCTCCCACCGCCACGCTTACCCCGCCGGCACCAAAATCGTTACTCCTCTTTACCCGCGAGGCAAACTCCGCTTCCCTGAACAGTCGCTGGAGAGCCCGCTCCTCCAGGGGGTTCCCCTTCTGCACCTCCGCTGCCGCGGTCTCGAGGGAACTGCTGTCGTGCTTTTTCGAAGAGCCGGCAGCCCCTCCTATTCCGTCTCGTCCCGTGTCTCCCCCTATAAGCAGAACCGTATCCCCCGGAGAGGGCCGGTCCCTGCGCACCTGCCCCCGCGGTGCCGCACCTATTACCGCACCAACTTCCATCCTCTTCGCCTCGAACCCCGGGTGGTAGAACTCGTGCACATAGCCGGCGGGTACCCCCACCTGGTTTCCGTAGGAGCTGTATCCACGGGCCGCTTCGGTGGTAATAACGCGCTGGGGCAGTTTACCCTTCCTCGTATCCTTAAAGGGTACCCTCGGATCGGCGCTGCCGCTGAGCCTCATTGCCTGGTATACGTACGCCCTGCCCGAGAGTGGGTCTCGAATAGCACCGCCGAGGCAGGTGGACGCCCCGCCGAAAGGCTCGATCTCTGTAGGATGGTTGTGGGTCTCGTTTTTGAACATAAGAAGCCAGGGCTCATTGCCCTGCGGGGTTGATACGGTAATCTCCACACTGGCGGCGTTAACCTCCTCGGACTCCTCCACTCCCCTTAGTTTTCCCCGTTTTTTCAGGAGCCTCATCCCTGCAAGGGCAAGATCCATCAAAGAAAAATGGTCCCCCTTATGAAAGGAGAGAAACCTGTCGAAGGACTCGCCAATGTGCCTGCTCCATCCCTCAACGTTCTCCACATCCCCTTCACACGCAATTGAAAAATCTTTTAACAGAGTGGAAAAAGTGGTGTGTCTGCAATGGTCGGACCAGTACGTATCCAGCACTTTAAGCTCTACAAGTGCGGGGTCTCTTTTCTCTATTTGGGCAAAGTGATGCCGGCACACCTCGATATCCGCATCGGACATGGCAAGTCCCAGCTTCTCCTTGAGCGCATGCAGTTCTCCGCTGCTCATCCCGATAAACCCGCCGACAACCGGAACATCCCGTGGTGGGGAAACTTCGCTTTCCAGATTACAGGGCAGTTCTTCCGAAGCCTCCCTCGAATCGACAGGATTTATCAGATAAGAGCGTACGGTATCGAGATCTTCCTCCCCCAATTCTCCGTAGAGCAGATAGGTCTGTGCACAGAAAACAGGCTCCGCCGGACGGTCGAGTACAAGAGCCGCAGCCTGGGAGGCTGCCTCCGCACGGGCATCGAACTGCCCGGGGAGGTACTCTACAGAGATGCAAGAGTACTCCCCCTCCGGCAGACCCCCTTCGCAGACTGTATCCGTGGCCGGGTCCGAGAAGACTCGATCTTTAACCACCCCGTAGTAGCGGGAACCGGGATTGTAAAAATCGTACCTATGAAGAATACGCACCTTTTCTAGGCCGGAAACTCCCGCTAAGCTTCGAAGCTCCTCGGTCAGCTCTCCCGCCCTGGTATCGAACCCAGGCCTTTTTTCCACGTAAATTCTCACTACCTGTTTCATTTTTTTATCCGTCATTAGTGGTGAGCACCGTCTCCTCGAACTATCGAATTATTCCTGCGGTAATACCGGAGCAGCTGCTTCGGAGTTTAAAAAAGAAAAATCCCTAACTGCAGAGGGCCTGGAGCTCCTGCAATTAGGGATTGCACCCATTATTCCGGGCGGAGTGGTCCCCCGCCGGTTGTATGTCTTCTATACCCGGAAAGCCGCTTAGTCCGCCTGCAAGAGGGCTGTGCCTTCTAAAGGGGACTCCCATCCGCTTCTTTTCCGTCTTTACTTCCATACAGAATGCTACTCAAAAGGCACTTAATGGTCAAGTAGGTTCTTGCATCTTTATTTACTTGAGGTGCTTCAAAATGATAATTATGAAGGAAGCTCACTTGACTTTATACAAAAAAACATATAGATTGTACTCAACTCCTCCCGCTGTAAGCGGGAAGAAGAAATCCGTGGTCTTTGAGCATTATGCTTCTTTTGCAATCAGAAACAGAAAGCGTCGTTCTGCTGAGCTTAGGGCAAGATCGATAAAGTACTTGTATAATAACAGTTAACCATTCCTGGAGAGACTGCGCAGCTTTGATATCTTCCTTTTAGTTTCTTATCTTTTCGAACATCCGACTTTCCATTGTTTTCGGGTAAAGGACGTAATCAGGTTAACGGATTACCGTTTGTGGTACACGAACGGAACAATCTATGCCTCCGGAACGGATGTTTCGGAAAAAGGAATTATCTATGGCTAATAACAAAATCTATGTAGGCAACATGAACTACAACACCACCGAAGACGAACTTCAGGACCTTTTCAAGTCCTACGGCGATGTAAAAAGTGTAAACATTATCGTCGACCGCTATAGCGGACAGTCGAAGGGTTTCGGTTTTGTAGAGATGGAGAGCGCCGACGCTGCAACCGCAGCTATATCCGCTCTTAACGAACAGGAAGTGGGCGGCCGCCGCCTTCGTGTAAACGAAGCAAACGACAAACCCCGCCGCGACCGTTTCTAAACACCCTGCATAAGCAGTCTCAAAAATCTTCGATTTTTGAGAGCCAAGAAAGGAAAAGCCCGACACTGCGTCGGGCTTTTTTTCGTCCTATCTATTGCATCTATTGCGCCGTATCTATTGCCATATATTTACTGTGCCGGGTTTCTCCGCCAATAATACTAGGCGAATTTTCGCAAAAGAAGGCTCGAGTTGTGCCCCCCAAAGCCGAAGGAGTTTGAGAGCGCCGTTTTTACCTCCGCCTTCACATGTTCGGTAGGCAGGTTGAGCTCGGGAAGATCCGGGTCGGGGGTAAAAAGATTTTTGTTCCCCGGCACAGTTCCGTGTATAAGTGCAGAGGCCGTAATAATCGCCTCGAGCCCTGCGGTCGCACCGAGCAGATGACCGTGATACGATTTGGTAGAGCTTACATAGCAACCGCTCTCCCCTATCAACTGGTGCACCCCCTTCAGCTCCGCGATGTCTCCTACGGGGGTACTGGTGCCGTGGGTATTTATGTAATCAAGTTCGGACGGCTCAATTCCGGCCTGCTCCACGGCCATCTTCATCGAGAGGAGGGCACCTTTTCCTTCCGGGTCTGGAGCCACAAAGTCGTAGGCGTCCCCGCTCATTCCGCAGCTGAGCACCTCGCATATAATTTCCGCCCCACGCCTTTTAGCGTGTTCGTACTCCTCGAGAACAAGCACCCCCGCGCCTTCGCTGAGCACAAACCCGTCCCGGTCCGCATCGTAGGGACGGCTCGCGGTTTCGGGGCTGTCGTTTCTTATGGAGATTGCACGCATATTGTTAAACGCGCCCAGGGCCAGCTCGTTGAGACTTCCCTCCGCCCCTCCCGCTATCATTACATCGGCCATCCCCTCGCGAATTATCATCATTGCGGAAGCCATTGCGTGGTTTGCAGTGGCACAGGCGGTTTGGGTACTTATATTGGGTCCGGTAATACCGTAAAGAATACTGAGAATTCCTCCCGCCATATTTCCTATGGACATGGGTATATAGAAGGGGCTGATTCTCCGCGGTCCCTTTTCCGCGAGGGCTACCGAATTTTGGTGCTGCACGTTGAGCCCGCCTATTCCCGCTCCGACGGATACGCCTATCCTCTCCCGCCGGGGAATCTCTTTGAGGCGCGCCTGCTCCGTCGCCTCCGCGGCCGCGGCTGCCGCATAATGACAAAAGAGATCCATCCGCTTCGCCTTCTTGCGCATATCCCCATCAAAATAGACGGTATAGTCGAAGTCCTTTACCTCCCCCGCTATCCGGCTCGCTATATTAGAGGGATCGAACCTGCTTATTCCGGTAATACCGGATTCTCCCCGCATTAGAGTCTTCCAGGTCGCGTCCACCGAATTACCCAGAGGATTTACCGTTCCCATTCCGGTAATTACTACTCTCTTCTTGTCCATTCCGCCTCCTCTTAATAATACGATGTCGATACTACCACATCGGGAGAAAAAAACGCAACTCAAGGATCCTATGGAAATTCTTGTCTAACTATAATAGGATGAGCCTATGAATACAGATACACACACGGATCAAGACGCTCAAAAGGGCCGCCCTGTAGCAACCCGCAATATAGAAATACGCACCTTTGAAGGCACAGAGGGAAGGCTGGCGGTAGAGGGGACGCTTATCGACAATAGGCACATCGATTTTACCGGCTTTTCCGGCAAAACAATAGAACCCGGCCGGTATCACACCCTTAAAGCCCGCATGGAAATCTCTCTAGATACAATGAAGATAGAAGAGATAGCAGTATCCTTTATCGATTATCCCCACAACGAGTGCATCGAGCTGCGCGACAGTTACAGAAGCCTTATAGGGCTCAATGTAGAGAGGGGATTTACCAGAGCTGTTTTAGAGCGGGTGGGCAGTCCAAAAGCCTGCGCACATATTACCCATCTTATCATCACCATGGGACCGGCTATAGTACAGGCCGCATTTACCTACCAGAGACGGGCGGAAAGCTCCTGGAATATAAGCAAGGAGCAGATACAAAACTACTTTGTGGACAGCTGTTACGTGTGGAGGGCAGACGGGCCGTATGCCCAAAAGAACGGTTGACTCGAGGTTTGCCGATTGCTTCGACATGCTCCGGTTGACTCGACGTGCGCACATTCTGCGCTCATACACAGTCCGTGATGCACAACAATCGAGGAGGCGGGCTTACGCCCGCCTCCCCTCAAAAAAACACTAGAGAAACACTCCAGAGGGTTCTCTGACAAAACCCCCTATACGGTCAGAAGTCCGATACTCGAGAGAAAAATGATAAAAATGAACACCGGAATAATGTAGCGAACCAGGAAAAACCAGGTGTTCGCGACACCCCTTACCTCGGGGAGCTCTCCATCGTTGGTAATCTCGTCGGTAGCGCCCTTCTTGTTCCAGAACCATCCCACTGCAATCGACCCGCCAAGGGCGCCGAGGGGCAGACTGATGTTGCTTCCAAAATAGTCGAAGAGCCCGAAAATGTTCTGTCCAAAAACCGTAAAGCCTCCCCATATTCCAAAACTCAGGGATACGGCGATTCCAAGAACAAAGGAGATTCCTCCAACCAGAATTGCAGCCTTGGGCCGGGCCATATTCTTCTTCTCTATAATATAGGCTACGGGCATCTCCAGGATAGAGATGGAGCTTGTAAGAGCCGCCACAAATACCAGCGCAAAGAAGATAAATGAGAACAACGCCCCTAGAGGCATCTGGCTGAATATGGCAGGAAGGGTGATAAAGAGCAGTCCGACTCCCTGACCAGGCTCCATGCCGAAGGCAAAGATAGCGGGAAAAATCATAAAACCCGCAACGAGGGCAAGAATAGTATCGGTAAGGGATACCTGCAGTGCGGTTTTGGGGAGGTTGTCCTTTCTCTTGAGATAACTTGCGTAGGTTACCATTCCGGACATACCTACACTGAGGGAGAAAAACACCTGTCCCAATGCCGCCACAACGGTGCCGAGGGTAATCTGCGAGAAGTCCGGTTTAAGATACCAGCCTACTCCCGCTATCGCCCCCGGCAGAGTAAGAGCTCGAACCACGAGAATAAGCATCATACCCAGAAGGGCGGGCATGAGAATTTTTGACCACTTTTCTATTCCGTGCTCGATACCGCTTGCAATAATATACACGGTAGCACCCATAAACAGTACATGAAAAATAAGCGGTATTACCGGGTGGCCGATAAAGTTTCCGAAGAACCCGCCCATCTCGTCCGGTGCCAACTGGATTAGACCGGTAAAAGAGTTTATCGCGTAGTAGATAGTCCAACCGCCGACAACAGAAAAATACGAGAGGAAAATAAAGGCTGAGAAAAAGCCTAAATATCCAATCCATACCATCTTCGGGCTTATTTTTCGATAGCTGTCAACTGCATTCGCCTTCCCGCTTCTTCCTACGGAAAACTCCACCAGAAGCAAACTTACGCCGACTATGACCATGATAAGCAGGTAGACCAACACAAATGCGCCGCCTCCGCTTGTTCCCGTCATGTAGGGGAAACGCCACAGGTTCCCAAGCCCTACCGCGGAACCTGCACTCGCAAGGACGAATCCGATATTCGAGGTAAAATTACCCCGCTTCGAATCGTTTAATTGTGAATCCGCCATGTAATACTCCTTCTAAAAAGATATCTAACATTTCCCGGCCTACGCCCGGGATACATACACATTAGTGAGAGGCTTTCACCTCTTCCGCCAACATCTTAAACTCATCCACATTCAAATCCCTCTTAAGGGCGATGGATTTTATCTTTACCCGATTGAGTAAATCCGTCTCCTCCTCTTCCGAAAGGGAAAGACCGTTCTCCTTCGCCCATTTTTTCAGGTTGTCCTTCCCGCTCTTTTTTCCGAGATAGATCTGCGGTTCCTGCTGACCGGTCATTGTCCATAGATAAGGAAGCATAGCGAGGGGTTCGGTATCCTTCGCGTTGAGCCAGAGACTCGACGGCAGGCCCGTCTCCCATCCAAATATGCGGTCTCCTACAACCGCCCTGTTCGCCTGACACTTGAAGTTGGAGAGCTCCTCCACCAAAAGGGAAAGCTCCTTCAGTTTTGGGGTGCTGATGCCTGTCTCCACCCCGTACAGCGCTTCCAGCGCCATGGCAACCGACTCCAGACCCGCACCTCCTGCACGTTCGCCGATTCCGTTTACCGACACATGGCACACCTCTGCCCCCGCAGCCAGACCTGCAATGGTTGTAGCGGTGCCCAAAGCAAAATCGTCATGAAAATGAACCTCTATGGGTTGGGAGAATCTCGAACGCATCTCGCGCACCCTAAAGGCTGCACCTTCCGGAGAGAAGGCGCCAAAGGTGTCCACAAGAGCAACCGAGTCCATGTGCCCCTCCTCCTCTATTGCCTGCAGGGAATCGAGGAGAAAATTGATGCTCGCCCTCGAGCTGTCGGCGGGAAAAAATGTTACGTAGAGCCCCAGTTCGTGGGCCGCGGTGGTAGCTTCTATGGCAGCTTTAATCGCCTTCTCTGCGGTCCACTTTTTCCCGAACTTGAGAAGGTGCTCGCTTCCCGGGACCTCCGCGAGAACTCCATCCACTCCGCACTCCTTGGCAAGTTCCATATCTTTTACCATGTTCCGGACAAAACAGAAAATTTTCGGCCCTAAATTGAGCCCGGTAATCTCTTTAATCGCGTCGGTATCCTCCTGGGACACCGCAGGGGTGCCGGCTTCGATCCTATGTACTCCCACCTCGGCGAGTTTCTTTGCTATGCGCACCTTGTCTTGCCGGGTAAAAATAATGCCGGGCTGCTGCTCCCCGTCGCGCAGGGTAGTATCGAGAATTTCCACTTTCTTTGGAAATCCAAACTTTGATGTTACCTCCTCTGCGTAATTGGAAGGGCTTACCCACCATTTGCCTTTCTCCATATATCCCATGTGTAATTCCTCCATTATAAATGTTAAGAAAATAATACCTGCATTAGATCAAAATATACTAACCTTGTCAAACATTTTTTTAATGTTCATAAAAATTTTTCTGATGTTTGTCAATATGCTTGACAATGTTAGGATACTTCTTGTATCTTACATTGTATCTTGGGACTTATTACAAGGAGATAACTATGGCCGTTAGATTACTGCACAACCCTGCAAAAGGAAAGCTGAGGGTTGTTGGATTTATATCCGGTTCCGGCAAAACCCTGTGGAGAGTTCTCGAGCTTCAGAGAGAGCTCGAGGCAACACGAGAGGGGAGCCCCTTTGAGGTGGTCGGAGTATTTTCCAGCGACCCCAACGCCAAGGGAGTAGAAAGTGCAGCCGAATACGGCATACCCTGCCTCTCCCTGGACATAAGGGAGTATTACAGACAGAGGCAGGCAAAACTGAAGGACCGGGAAGTACGCAAAGAGTACGATGCCGAGGCGGATAAGATGATCTCCAAACTCAACCCCGATGTTGTGCTCCTTGCCGGTTATGTGTGGGCGGCAACGGAGGTGCTGCTCAACCGATATATGTTTATCAACGTACATCCTGCAGACCTTACCAGAGAGGAGGGAGGAGAAAGACTCTTTGCCGGCCCCAACGGCGTGGGAGACGCTCTGTCGGCAAAAGAACCCTATCTACGCTCCTCCAGCCATATAGCAACCACGGAGTTGGACGGAGGCCCCCTGCTTATAATCTCTCCCAAAATCCCCGTGGATTATACCAAGGCACGGGAATACGACGAAAAAGAGTTTATGCGCTACTATCTAAGACTGGTAAACGCCCAGTCCAGGGAAGTAGGCGCCCGCACCATATACGAGATCGCAATGGGCCATTTTAGCCGAAACGGCGAGGGAAAGATCCTCTATAATGGAGAGCCCGCTCCCCGGGGTGTTACCATCGAAGACTGGAATAAAAATATTCCCCTCTATGCACGAAATACCGAAGCGCTGCTTCGTCCAAAAAGTGTTGCCGTTATCGGAGCTTCCTCCCGAGGGGGTATCGGTCATGCAATTGTAAAAAACATAGAAGCCCTGGACTTTTGTGGTGAGGCGTATGCGGTAAACCGAAAGGGGGAGAATGTCCTCAACACTCCCGGCTACACCTCTGTGGGAGAGATTCCCGGCGATGTAGAACTCGCCGTTATTACTATCCCCTCGCAGTATGTACTCGAAGCGGCGCAGGAGTGCGGAAAGAAGGGAGTTAAGGCGATAGTCTGCATCTCCGCGGGTTTTGGCGAAGTTGGTGCAGAAGGAAAAAAGGCGGAGGAGGAGCTGCTCCGCATTGTAAACGCCTACAATATGCGGCTCCTCGGACCCAACTGTATGGGAATATCCAATAACGAGAGTTCCGTTCGCCTCAACTCCACCATCCTCCACGACGTGCCCCGGAAGGGGAATATTGCATTGGTGAGCCAGAGCGGCGGGCTGGGTGCGGTTCTGTTGGATTATGCGGAGCATCTGGGTATCGGTTTCTCGGTAATTGCAAGTCTGGGAAACCAGGCGGATGTAAGCGTAAACGACCTCCTTCCAATACTGGCGGAGGACCCTGATACAGAGGTTATTTTGCTTTACCTGGAGCAGATATCCGATTACCGCCGTTTTGCAAAGATTGCCTCGAGAATAACACCGCACAAACCGATTGTGCTGCTCAAGGCCGGTCGCACCGGAGCAGGCGCGGCGGCCGCGGGAAGCCATACCGGCAGTCTCGCAGGGGACGATAAGGTGGCCGATGCGCTTATACGCACATGCGGTATTATCAGGGTAGACAGTATCTACCAGGGATACTTTGTAACCGCGGCACTAAGCCGTATGCCGAGGGTAAAGGGAAACAGGGTTGCAATTATTACCAACGGGGGCGGTCCCGGAATTTTAGCATCCGATGCACTCTCCGACTACGGTTTCGAGATACCTCCTCTCAAGGAGGACGCCGAGAGGGAATTGGCGGCAAAACTTCTGCCGGAGGCTTCTCCTCGCAACCCGATAGACCTTGTTGCCCCCGCCCCACCCGAGCACTACGCCGCCGCCCTGCGGAGCGTGGTAGAGAGCGGAGAGTACGATGCAGCGGTTATCCTCTGCATACCCCCCGCAACCGTGGATACAGGAGAGGTTGCCCGCCGAATCTCCGAAGAGATGAAAGAGCTCGAGGGAAAAATCGAGGATATCCCCATTCTCGGTTGTTTCTTCGGCCCGGGCCTCGGTCTGCCCGGCAGAAAAGCTTTAAGCGCCGCGGGAATACCGATAGTGGAGTATCCCGAACAGACAGGAGAAGTGCTGCACGCCATGGGCGCTCTCGAGGCAACCTACAGTCCGGACCAAAAACCGCCCTACGCCGTGAGCGGCAATATAATAAAAAGGGTCTCCGAAATAATCGACACGGTCGGTCCAGACTCTTTCCTGGGAAGCGGCGAGTGCAAAGAAATACTGGAATCCTTCGGTCTGAGGACAGTTCCCTCGGCGTTTATAGAGCCGAGGCAGGAGGACCTCGAGGAGAATATAGAAAAGGCCCTCCAAAAGAGGGGCCTTGTATTCCCCGTGGTAGCAAAAATCGAACACCCGGAAATTCTTCACAAGAGCGATAAAGGCGGAGTGGTGCTCCACATTTCAAATAAAGAGGAATTGCTTAATGCGTGCAGCGAGTTGTTCTCTCGCTTCGAGGGAGCGCGGGGGATATTGATTCAACAGGAACTTGCGGCGGGTATCGAGGTTATACTGGGGGGAGTAAAAGACCCCTCCGTTGGACATGCCGTTATGGTAGGTTTGGGAGGAACAAGCGTAGAGCTCCTCGGCGATGTAGCATTTGCCCATGTCCCGTACAATTACCCCGAGGCCCTTCGCACCCTCCGATCTCTTAAAAGCGCTCCCCTGTTAGAGGGTTACCGGGGAAAACCCGGTGTAAATATCGAGGACTTAATAGAACAGATGCAGCGACTGAACCGCCTGCTTCTCGACTTCCCGGAGATAGCGGAGATAGACCTCAATCCTCTTCTCTATTCTCCCGGTTCTTCTCAATTCTATATTGTCGATTACAGGATAAGGATTGAATAGTGAGGTTTTTAAAAATTACAGCTGTAGAGATAATTCTGTAAATAATATATACTCTCTGTAAGTATGAAAAGCAACGATGAGCTCCTTTTTAACATCAACCAAGTGGCCAAGCAGATAGGGGTAGTACCGGGTACTATAAGAAACTGGGAAAAGGAAGGCCTTTTTGCCGCCCGCCGCACAAAAAACAACTATCGAGTCTACAGTTTCGAGGATATAAGCTTTCTTAAACGGATCAAGGAACTGTCGGTAGATCAGCGTTTGAGCTACGATATGATAAAAAAGATGCTTCATCTGCAAATAATGCAGCAGACCTCCGAGCGGGAAAACGGAAACAGCAATCCCCAGCACTCAAAAAAGTTTTTGAGCAGAAAATGGAGAGCCCTACGAGAAGATTCCGGCTATACCCTCGACGAGGTAAGCTCCTCTCTTGGTATAAGCCCCTCCTATTTGAGCAAAATAGAGACGGGTCAGGCCAATATCTCCTTCGACATACTTCAGAGTCTGGCAAATTTTTACAACCAGAATATCCTCTTCTTTTTTGAAGAGGAGGACAGGAATACCAAGCTTATAAAACACAACGAAGGCTCTAAAATAGATATCGGCCTTACCGGGGTGGATATAAGAAACCTTGTAGCCGATCCTACCGCTCATGTAAAAAGCATGTTCTATACAGTGCAGCCCGGCTGCGGGAACTACCATGACCACAGCCATTTCGGCGAAGAGTTTGTCTACCTCATTGAGGGTACACTGGAGTTTACCCTCAACGAGTCACAGGTATACTCTATGGAGCCGGGGGACTCCCTCTTTTTTCACTCGTCGGAGACCCACAGGTGGATTAACAACGGAGATTCCGTTGCAACCGCCCTGTGGATCTACTCACCTTTCAAGGATTAGAGCCGGGTATTACGGACCAAAGGCCTTCTTGAGCTTTACAATTGCCTCCTCGAGGGTTTTAAGGGAAGTGGCGTAGGAGAATCTTACAAAACCCCTCCCCGTAGGTCCGAAGGAGCTGCCGGGAATGCTGGTAATCTTTACCTCCTTGAGGAGATGCTCCGCAAAGGCCCAGTCGTCTTTGTTATGTTCGGAGATATCCACAAATACGTAGAATGCTCCGTCGGGGACCGCACACTTAAAACCCGGAATTTCGTTTAGGGCCTTCACAAAGTAGTCCCGCCGGCTCTGGTACTCCTTGCGCATCCTTTCGGTATCCTCCTGGGGACCGGTAAGAGCCTTTGCATAGGCCTTTTGAGCGAGTATGTTAGGGCAGATATTGGCAAGGGACTGAAACTTTACAATCTCCTGGATAAGTTCGGAACTTCCCGCGGCAAATCCCGCGCGCCACCCGCACATTGCATAGTCCTTGGATGCACTGCCCACTGTAATAACCCGGGAAGGGTTTTGGGCTGCCGCAACCGTGGGAACATGTTCTTTATCGTAGATTACCTTATCGTAAGCCTCGTCCGACAAAATATACAGATCGTGTTTCTCCGCAAGAGCGTTTATATGCATCAGCTGCTGCGTATCCAAAACTCCGCCGGTGGGATTACTCGGAGAATTGAGCATTATCACTTTTGTCTTTTTCGAGATCAGTCTCTCCAGAGCATCCGTGTCTACGGCAAAACTCTCCTCCGGCAAAAGAGGGTAGAGTACCGGTACCCCATCGGCATCCTTGATAATACCGTCGTAGGAGGCAAAACCCGGATCCGGCCTAAGCACCTCGTCCCCCGGATTTACCAATGCCCGCAGGGCTAGATGGAGAGCACCGCTGGCGCCGTGGGTTATAACAAGCTCCGAGTTCGGATCAAACTCGATCCCGTAGTCCTCTTTTATCCGTGCGGCTACGGCCGCCCTTGTCTCTAAAAGTCCGTTTGTAGGGGAATACCCTATAAAACCCTCTTCCAGGATTTTTTTACCCTCCTCGAGAATATAAGAAGGGGTGTTAAAATCGGGCTGTCCCACCTCCAAGCGGGTGAGCCCCTCCATCTTGGAGGCCATATCAAAAATTTTTCTTATCGGCGAAGCCTGGATCGTCTTCGTTCGCTCTGCCAGTCGTGCACACATAGTGATGTCTCCTCTTTACTTATATTGTCAATATTGTTACTAATGATAGGAAATTTTCTCACGGTCGTCAAGGCAAAAACCCCGGAAAACACCGGCATTTGATATAAACCCCATAAAATACTATACTGTAATGTAGATTAGTTTTCGCAGGCCGCTTCGCGGCTACCGAAAAAAGAGAGGTTAATATTATGGGAAAAGAAGAGAATGCAATTCCCAACAGAATCATGATGATATCCACCCACGGCTACGTTGCCGCCGATCCACCCCTTGGAGCCCCGGACACGGGAGGACAAGTGGTATACGTGCTGGAGGTTGCACGAAAACTCGGCCAATTCGGCTACAAAGTCGATATCTGGACAAGACGCTTCGAGGACCAGGAAGAACTGGAAGAGGTGGATGACAACGTACAGATTATCAGGATGCCCTGCGGGGGGAAGGACTTTATTCCCAAAGAGTACCTCTACGAGAAGCTGCCGGAGTGGGTAGGCAATGCAAAGAAATATATTAAAAAATACGGTCTTAACTACGCATTTATTAACAGTCACTACTGGGATGCCGGTGTTGCCGGAGAGATGCTCTCGGATCAGCTGGATATTGCGCACATACACACCCCCCACTCCCTGGGAAGCTGGAAAAAAGAGCAGATGCTCACCGACTTCCCGGACGACGCGGTTGATTTCGAAAAAAAGTACAACTTTGCAAAGAGGATCAAGCACGAGACCCAAATATACCGCTCCGTAGCCCTCATAGTGGCTACCACTCCTATTCAGGTAGATAAAATAGAGGACGATTACGATATACCCAAAAAGAGGATACGTATGATCCCGCCGGGCTACGACGATAACAAATTTTTTCCCGTGGGAGAGCCGAGCAGGCAGGCCATACGCACCCAGTACGGCTTCTCGGGAAAGACCGTTTTTGCGGTATCCAGGCTGGCTCACAACAAGGGGCTGGATCTTCTCGTGGATGCCTTTAAGCTCGTAGCCGACAGGATAGAGGACGCTCGGCTCGTACTTGCCATCGGCCACGAAGACAGATCCGAGTCGGAGGAGGAGATCTATCAAAACCTTATCTCCCTTACAAAAGAGCACGGTATAGAGGAGAAGGTCTCCTTTATCGGCTTTATTCCCGACGAAGAGCTACCGGACTATTACCGCTCCGCCGACCTTTTTGTGCTTTCGAGCCGATACGAGCCCTTCGGGATGACGGCAATAGAGGCGATGGCCAGCGGTACTCCTGCAATAGTTACCATCCACGGCGGCCTTGCACGGGTGCTCGAATACGGAATACACGCCATTTTTTCGGACACCTTCGACAGAGAAGAGCTCGGCATATCCATCGTGAAGGCCCTCAGGTACAAGAGTCTCCATAAACGTATGTCAGAACGGGGCTCTCAGCTCGTCAGAGCCAAATTTACCTGGACCGGTATTGCCCAGGAGATTCTGAATGCGGTGGAAGACAGGACCAATGCCCTGGAAGCTCTCCACGTAAAGCCGAAAGAACACCTATAGGTAAGGTATGTCGGAAAAATCGATAAAACCAAAAAAACTGTTTTCCTCAGACCTGGACGGTACCCTTGTCGGCAAACCGGATGCCACCCTTGCATTCAGCCGGACGTGGGATGCGCTTCGAGCCAGGAAAAGTGCGGAAGAGGTTCCGCTTCTTGTATATAACTCCGGCAGACTTTTACCGCATACCCTGGAGCTGCTGCAGCAGAGCTACCTTATCGACCCGGACTATCTTATATGCGGCGTGGGAACCCTTATCTACGATTTTAATAAGAAACAGATCGTAAAAGTTTTCTCCGATACCCTTAACACCGGGTGGGACCGGCAGATAGTCAGGGAGGTAATGCTCTCCTATTCGGATATTCAGGAACAGCCGCACAAATACCAGAACAAGTTTAAATCCAGTTGGTACATCCACGATGCTCCGCCGGAGAGAATAGAGAAGATCAAAGAAGATCTGCAGAAAAAAGGCCTCTCGGTTAATGTGGTCTACTCTTCCAGCAGAGACCTGGATATTCTGCCCCTCTACGCCAACAAGGGAAACGCCCTCAGATGGCTCATACAATGGCTCGAGATTTCTCCGGAACACACAATCGTGGCGGGTGATACGGCAAACGACAACTCCATGTTCTTTATCGAAGGTGTTAAGGGTATAATTGTGGAAAATGCTCAGCCGGAGCTTCTCCTCGCCACCATCGAAAAGCCTACCTACACCGCCTCTAAACCCTTTGCAGACGGGGTTCTCGAAGGGCTTCTACACTACGGGGTAATAGATTCCATAGCCGATGTGAGCGGCGAAGATCTCGCCCACCAGAAGTTCGATCCACAACTCCACAGTTTTATCCAGTCCGCTGAATTCCGTTCCCTTACAAAGGAGCAGCTGGCCTTTATAGACGAGGCGTATCAAAAAGCAATAGACGCCTTAAAAAGGAATATTACACCCCTGGGATTCTCCGCGTGCTCCCTCCCGGACAACTCCTTCGGCACTACGGATGAAAACTACCGGAGCGTATGGGGTCGGGACGGCTCAATTACCGTTATGAACTCCCTCTCGGTGGACGACGAGGATATAAAAGCCGCCCAAAGGACGACTCTCGTCACCCTTCTCGAGCATATCTCTCCCCGCGGCCAGGTTCCCAGCAATGTGCGTATAGACAGCGAATCGCCGGACTACTCGGGGGTTGGAGACATCGCCTCTATAGACAGCGGGCTCTGGCTTGTTATTGCCTTTTACCATTACATCCGCGCTACCAGGGATTATCATTTTCTCAGAAACTGGTCCGGGGAGATACGCAAGGTTATGGACTGGCTGGAAGCGCAGGACAGCAACTGCGACTCTCTTCTCGAGATACCCGAGGCAGGCGACTGGATGGACCTCTTCGGCCGCAGTTACAACGTACTCTACGACGAGGTTCTCTGGTACTACTCCAATATATGCCATGGCAGGATAGCCGAGCTGCTCGGCGATTTCGATTTGGCTGGATATCGTCTGCGGCTTGCGCAGAATGTAAAAGAGACGATTAACCGGAAGTTCTGGCCCTCTATTAAGTCGGAAAATCCCCGCAGCTTTGCGGAACAACAGTTCTCCCTTGGAGATACCAGCTATCTTTTGGCCGAAATTACACCCTTTAATTACGACTGGAGGTGTGACGTCTACGGCAATCTTCTCGCCGCGCTCTTTAACGTCTTGAGCCTCGACAGAGCGCGTACGGCCTTTCAGTTTATGCTCGGCGTTGGGGTAAATGAACCCGGACCGGTGGTAAATCTCTACCCTCCGGTAGGTGCCGGAGATCCCTCCTGGCGTACCTACTATACCGTAAACCTGTTAAACCTGCCGCATCACTACCATAACGGCGGTATATGGCCCTTTATCGGGGCCTACTGGGTAATGTTTATCAGCAGGCTCGGTCTTCGCGATATTGCGCAGCAGGAGCTCTACAGGCTTGCACAGGTAAACCATC
The DNA here is from genome assembly GCA_046539925.1 of Spirochaetaceae bacterium. Lineage (GTDB taxonomy): Bacteria > Spirochaetota > Spirochaetia > DSM-16054 > Sediminispirochaetaceae > CAYFVU01. The sequence continues at coordinate 7,929 of JBKHFZ010000021.1, read as the reverse complement.
TCGGGATAAAGGATCCCTGGGAGTTTAACGAATGGGCACACGGCCATACCGGCCGCCCCATGGGGAAACGCTACCAAGCCTGGTCCGCGGCGGGTTTTATAAACGCCTACTACACTCTGCAGATAGAAGTCCACTAGAAAACCGTTAGAGCACAAAAAAGCCGCCCTTCGGCGGCTTTTTTGCGTGATCGTCAGATCAGGATATCAATAGAGAACAGTACCCCTAGGGCAGCCAAGACTCTACAATGTCCATGTTGTCGTTCATCCACTGTCGTGCACCCTCTTCTTCGTCATCAGCCTCATTAACGGTAACTATGAGATCACCCAACTGTTCTTCCGTAAAGAAGAAGTTGCTGAGAAACTTGGCAAGCTCGGGCTTGTCAGATTCGATATCTTTGCGGCCCATGATATGGATATTTCCTTTGTCCCATACCTTTTCCTGGTCCTGTTCGAGGAACCTGAGGTCCCAGCGTCCAAACATGGAGTGCGGGGTCCAGCCGGTTACAACGATAGGTTCTTCTTTTTCGATAGCTTCCTCAAGGGCCGCCATCATGGCAGGGCCGCTTGAGGACATCAGTTCCACATCCAGGTCGTAGGATTCGATAACCTCTTCGGTGGTCTTCATAACACCGGCACCCGCGTCGATTCCGGTAATTTTACCGTCAATCTCGTCGGCTATGTCGTTGATCTCGGAAATGGTTTCAATTTCCATATAATCGGGTACTACAAGACCGCTCAGAGTATCTTCGAACACGTGACCAAGGTCGGTAATCTGGTCACGGTACTCCTCTACGTAGTCCTTATGAAGGACCGGCAGCCAGGTTTCCATAAATGCATCCTGGTCGCCCTCTGCCACTGAGGTGTATGCGGGGCCTACATCCGCGGCGGTAATATCCACCTCGTAACCCATCTGGTCTTCCAGAACTACTTTGGCCAAGTGAGTGTAAGCCACACCCTCTTCCCAATTCACGTACACAAGATCAGCTGTCTTATCCTCAGCCTCTTCTCCAGCCTCCCCGGCTTCCTGCTGTCCTTCGGCAAAAGCAAATGTGGTTGCTACCATTAAAATAGTAGCGAGTATAAAGAGCATTTTAAAAGTCTTCATAACTCCTCCTTAAAAAATTTGAAATCCTATATTTTTCCAGAGACGGCCCCAACAGAGCCGCCTCGTCCATTACAGATTGTTCCTCTACTCTCCCTGTTTCTGTGAGGCTACGCCCAGGGCCTGGGTTACACGGTCCAAAAATATTGCGAGAATTACGATTGCAAGACCGCTCTCGAAACCGAGGTCTATCTTAAGCTGGGTAATACCCTTGAGCACATCGTTCCCCAGACCGCCGGCACCGATCATCCCCGCGATAACCACCATAGAGAGGGCGAGCATTATCGTCTGGTTTACTCCAGCCATTATTGTCGGCATGGCAACGGGAATCTCCGCCTTTATAAGCATCTGTCTATTGGTTGCTCCAAAGGATTGGGCGGCCTCTTTTATCTCCTTCGGCACCTGCCTTATCCCCAGATTGGTAAGCCGAACCGTTGGCGGCAGCGAAAAGATAAGCGTGGCCACAACACCCGGGACCGGTCCGAGGCGGAAAAAAAGTACCGCGGGAATAAGATATACAAACGCCGGCAATGTCTGCATAAAGTCCAAAATCGGCCTGACAACAGCCTCTACCGTGTTACTTTTTGAAGCCCATATTCCTATAGGTATGGAAATCAGAATGGCGAGGAGCACCGAGGTAAATACCAATGCTATGGTCTCCATTGTAGATTCCCAAAGCCCCATTGCAAATATGATAAAAAACCCTACCAGGGTAAATATTCCGACACCTTTTTTGGCAACTACCCACGCTATTACACCAAAGACAACGACAAGCACCAGCGCCGGAGGGAGCATCAAGACATTGAAAATTCCACCTAAAATCGTATCGATTACACTAGCTATAAAGTCGAACAGGGGTGAGAAATTTGTTCTGAGCCAATCGATAACTGTCTCAAAAGCACCCCCGATATTAAAAATTCTTTTTAAAAGTTCCATACTCATTTTATCCTACTCCTCCGCTTTTCCGTTTTTCTCGAGAGCCTCTTCTTCCTGTTTCTGAGAAGCCTCTACAATCTCCGAGAGGTGTGTCGGCGAATCCTCACTCTCCTCGCTTACCTCGGCCATTATACTGGCCCTGTCTACAATCCCTCTAAAATGATAGTCCTCATCTATAACCGCTATCGGATATCGAGACTGCAGTGCGGTAACAAGCAGTTCCGAAATTGATGTAGACCCGTATGTCGTGTAGATATCGGTAATAAGTATAGACTCAAGATCCCTTCTCTTCTCCTTTTGGAGCTTCACCGCATCGTCAATACTTACTATACCCTTGAGATAACGGTCCGTATCGACAACGAAAGCAGTGGAGATGTGATTCTTTTCCATTATACGGATAGCAGCTCCCGGCCCATCCTTCGGCAGGGTTACAACAGGAACCTTGTGCATAATCGATTCGACCGTTATAACCTTCGTCTTATCCACATTCTCCACAAAAGCCTCTACATAGTCGTCTGCAGGGTTAGAAATAATCTCTTCTGACGTACCGATTTGCCGTATCTTGCCGTCCGGACCGAGTATGGCTATTCTATCCCCAATCTTGAGAGCCTCATCTAGATCGTGGGTAATAAATACGATAGTTTTGTGCATCTTCGTTTGAAGCTCTAAAAGTTCATCCTGCATTTGGGAACGAATAAGCGGGTCAAGAGCACTAAAAGCCTCGTCCATAAGCAGAACCTCCGGGTCGTTTGCGAGAGCACGTGCAAGACCTACACGCTGCTGCATCCCGCCGGAGAGTTCGTCGGTCATACTGAACTCGTACCCCTTGAGTCCGACAAGTTCGATTGCCTTTAAGGCCTTTTCCCGTCTCTCCTCTTTCTCCATACCGCCTATCTCAAGACCGAACTCAACGTTGTTTACTACGTTACGATGAGGCAAAAGTCCGAAATGCTGAAATACCATAGACATAGTGTAACGCCTTGTCTTCCGCAGTGTCTCTTTGTCCATCTGCATGAGGTCTTTGTCGTCTATGATTATTTGTCCGTCCGTGGGGTCTATAAGTCTATTCAAACATCGTATAAATGTCGATTTTCCGCTCCCGGAGAGGCCCATAATAACAAAGGTCTCTTTCTTTTTAATCTCTATACTTACATCGTTTACGGCGATGGTACAGCCGGTTTTTTCAAGGACCTCTTCCTTCGTCTTACCCTCTTTGATCATCGGATACACCCTTTTTGGATTGGTTCCGAAGATTTTGTAAAGGTTTTTAACCGTAATTTTTACTTCTTCAGCTGTTTTTTCTGATTTTTCTTCAGCCATATTTATCCCTCTTATTATTTCAACTCTATGTGTTACTATAGGAAAACACAAACAATTACAACACTATGTATCTAATACTATTAAGTATATCTCAATAAGTCAAGGGTATATAGCTCATAATTATGGGCTCAAGCGTCTTTTACGACATATTCTGCCGGTAAAAACACGAAAATCCTTCAAATACTCAAATACTTTTTTTCAACAAAACAATTTATTTCTCTAAAAATATTGACAACAATTACCCTAAAATAACTTAGATTAGAGAGAAAGCCTGTATAATTCTCTACCACCAAGCCCTCATTTTGTGTTAATATTATATCAATATGAAGTACGAAGAATCCTATTTTAACGGAAAAGACGGCACTTCCAGGTTCTTCAGAACGTGGAGCCCGGATACTGAACCGAGGGGTATTGTAGTAATATCCCACGGATACGCCGAACACTCGGGCAGATACGAGGCATTAGCCGGCAGATTGCTCGCAGAGAACTTTGCAGTCTGGGCTCACGACCATTACGGCCACGGACGGTCCGAAGGAACCCGTGCTTTGATAAACAGAATAGAGCTGGCAGCAGAGGATCTTGCAAAGGCAATGGAGACCGCTTACGCTCTTTATAACGAGAAACCCCTCTTTTTATACGGACACAGCATGGGGGGAGCCGTCGCGGCGCTTACGGCTGTGGGAAACCGGAAACTTCCTTCGGGGATAATTTTTTCCGCGGCGGCTGTACGCATAATGCACACCAGCCCCGCTCTCGTGAGGGCAGCGGCACATCTTATACGCCTTTTCTCTCCCTCCCTGCCGCTTGTTCCCTTCAACATCGAATACCTCTCCAAGTCTGCCGAGGTAAAAGAGGCATACCGCAACGACCCCCTTACCTACACCGGTAAGATGAAAGTTGCCATGGCTTTGGAGATGGCGGAAGCGGAGAAGATGCTCTCTCCCGAGGCTTTATCGAAGATTAAAGTACCGGCTCTTATTATGCACGGCGGCGAAGACAAAACAGTTCCCCCGGAAAGCTCCCGGCAACTCTATAAACTCATAGGGTCGGAGAACAAGACCCTTCACTTTTTTGAGAATGCGTATCATGAGATACACAACGAAGAGTGTGCCGAAGAGTTGTACGGGCTGGTAATCGGCTGGCTGCGGCAGTTCTCCCTATAGGCTCTCTCAGGAGCTCTTTTTCGCTTTGCCTTTTTTGCCGGCGTTTTTTTTGCCGGCGGGTTGTGTACCGTCGGCTCCAGATTCACGAACGATCTCCCGAACCTCCTCTTGGGAGAGCTTCTCTATAACCTCTTTATCCCTCTTCTCATCGGGAAGACGCACATTTTTTGTTCCGAACTTTATGTAGGGCCCGTATTTTCCGTCGTATATTGCCAGACTTTTCCCCAGCTCCTCATCTTTACCGTAATCACGAAGAACCTGTTTACCACCGCGCCCTCTCTTGGGCTCCGAAAGAATTTCCAGGGCCCGATCGAGGGTAATGGTAAAAAGATCGTCCCCCTTTTTGAGGGATCGAAAATCACCGTCATGGACTACGTACGGACCGAATCTCCCGTTATTAGCACTTATCTCCTTGCCCGTCTCCGGATGCACCCCAAGCTTTCTCGGCAGACTCAGTTGTCGCAGCGCGTCCTCGAGAGTAGCGTCTTTGGGCTTCATCCCGTTAGGCAGAGAGGCCCTCTTCGGTTTAGGCTCTTCCTCCGTTTTCTCTCCCCGTTGATAGTAGGGGCCGTAACGGCCTGTAAGGCAGTAGATATTCTCCTGCGTCTCCGGATCCTGTCCGAGAGGTTCGGGACCGTTTTTTTGAAGCTCAATAATCTCCTGCACCTCCTCCTCGGTAAGGTCGGAGGGAGCGTACTCCTCGGGGATGGAAGCGTGTATCTCCCTGCTCTCTTCGTCATGATGGATGATATACGGGCCGTATTTTCCCACTTTGATTCCGTCTACCACACCTATATGGGGCAACCGTATCGTTCTTGCCTCTTCCGCTTTTATCTCCTTCTCCCGGTTATCCACCCGCTCCTTTAGGCCCTTTGGCCCAAGGTAGAAACTGCGAAGATACTCCTGCCTGTCTATCCTGCCCAAGGCAATTTCATCGAGAGAGTTCTCCATCTCCGAGGTAAAATCGTACTCTATAAGATAGTGAAAATGATCCTCCAAGAGCTGTATTACCGCAAAACCGGTAAAAGTGGGGACCAGGGCGTTTCCCTGCTTCCGAATATAGTCTCTGTCAAAGAGGGTGTTGATAATGGAAGCGTAGGTGGAAGGCCGGCCGATACCAAGATTCTCCAGAGTTCGAACTATAGTTGCCTCGGTGTAGCGAGCGGGGGCCTTCGTCTCATGGTACTGCTCCGTTAATTCCTGGAGCGACAGTTCGTCCCCCTCGTTGAGGGCTGGAAGAAAGGTCTCTTTATCGTCCAGCGCGGCATCCGGATCATCCTTGCCTTCCACATACACGCGTATAAACCCGGGGAACACGATCCTCGTCCCGGATGCGGAGAAGACGGCACTGCCCGCCTGTATCTTTGCCGTGGTGGTAACCTTCTGCGCTTCCGCCATCTGGCCTGCGAGGGTACGCTTCCATATAAGCGCGTAGAGCTCCTTCTCTCTGCCCGAGAGTCCGGTCTCGTCGGGATGGAAAAAGCGCTCTCCCGCCGGTCGTATAGCTTCGTGAGCCTCCTGGGCGGACTTTGATTTTGTAGAGTACTGTCTCGGCTGCTCGGAGAGAAACTTCTTCCCGTAGAGCTGTTCTACCGCAGCTCTTGCTCCCTCCACCCCCTCTCGACTGAGAGCAGGTGAATCGGTCCTCATGTAGGTAATAAACCCCTGCTCGTAGAGCCTCTGGGCGGTACGCATAGTCTCCCGTGCGCTCATCCGCAGTTTTCTGTTTCCCTCCTGCTGGAGAGTACTGGTAATAAAGGGAGGCGCGGGCTTGCTCCTGGAGGGTCTCTCGTTTACCTCCTTTACTTTCCATACGGCCTTTTCGAGCTCCCCCTTTAACTCCCGTGCCCTTTTCTCATCTATAACCGTTACATCTTTATCCGGTAGTACTTTCCCCGTCAGGGGATCGAAATCCTTCCCCCCCGCAATCCGCTTTCCCTCTACAGACTCCAAGGCTGCCTCGAAAGCCCTATGCTCCTCTCCTTCCTCTTCTGTTTCTCTTTGCAGTAAAGCCTTAAGATCCCAGTAGACCGAGCGCACAAAGCGCATTCTCTCCCGCTCCTTCTCCACAATAAGCCGCAGCCCCGGGGACTGCACCCTCCCCGCGGAGAGTCCGTAGGCTATCTTTTTCCAAATAAGGGGAGAGAGGGTATACCCGTACAGTCGGTCGAGTATTCGCCTCGTCTCCTGGGCATTTACCAGGTTCATATCTATATCCCGCTCGTTTTTGAGGGCGTGCTCTATGGCGGTTTTGGTTATTTCATGAAAGACCATTCGCTTAACGGGAATTTTCGGTTTCAACTCCTGTACCAGGTGCCATGATATGCTCTCTCCCTCCCGGTCTTCGTCCGTAGCGAGGAGAACCATATCGGCTTCTTTCATTTTTTTCCTGAGCTCGTTGAGTATCTTCTTTTTACCCCGTGGAATAATATAGAGGGGCTTAAAATCGTTTTCCACATCTATACCGAGCCGCGCCCAGGGTTCCCCCTTATAATCCTTCGGGACGTCCGAGGCGGATTGGGGCAGATCCCTCACATGACCTATACTGGCCTCTACCGTATAAGATTTCGGCAGAAAACGACGTATGGTTTTTGCCTTTGTTGGTGACTCTACTATTACAAGTGCGTGTTCGCTCATAATACGTTCCTATACCGGATCGATAATTTGTGTAAAGGGTAAAAAGTGCATTTTTCGATGTGTTTAGCCGCGGTTCGGCGTTTTTTTGCTGTTTTGGCGACACTCAGCTGCTGTGACGGTACTGTTTCGGGCCAATTTATCGCGGTGGGAGTATGAACCCCCCTCCGAGGACCGTCTCTCCGTCATAAAAAACGGCCGATTGCCCCGGAGTAATAACGGCGGTCTCGGAGAGCAGGATATCGGCACTTCCCCTCTCCTCACCCCGGGCTTTTACACTGCAGGGTACAGCCTTTGAATTGTAGCGGACCATTACTTGCGCTTCGAACTCTTTAGGCAGGGGGTTGATAAGGGTAAACCCTCCGATTGAGAACCTGTCCGTTCCAACTTCGTCCCGCCGCTTGACGACCACCGTATTGGCGGCGGCATCGAGAGAAGCAACATACCAGGGGCCGTCCGACAGGCCGAGTCCCTGCCTTTGGCCCACGGTGTAGTGCATATATCCCCGGTGTCTTCCAAGTTCCCGCCCCTCAGAGTCTATTATAGGACCAGGCTGGGATTTTATGCCGAGGTGCTCCTCTATGTAGTCGATATAATTGCCCTCTATAAAACAGATGTCCTGACTCTCGCCTACCCCGGCGGTGGGAAGATTCTCCTCTTGGGCAATCTGTATTACCTCGCTCTTTATGTAGCCGCCGAGGGGAAAAATGCAGCGTTCGAGAACACGCGGATCAACCCGATACAGCATGTACGACTGATCTTTTTGTCTGTCCAC
>JBKHFZ010000020.1:0-25530 GCA_046539925.1 Spirochaetaceae bacterium | reverse complement strand
ATCTTTTTCGAACCGAACAGAAGCGGCATTACTTCCACGGCAGCGGAAAAGCTCTCCCGCCTGGCCGAGGAACTTGCCGAATACCCAGAGGCAGAGCTCAAAATAACCGGCCACTGCGCTCTCTACGGCACCGAGCAGGGAAGAATCGAACTCTCGCAGCAAAGGGCCAAAGCGGTAGAAGATTTTCTTTACAGACAGGGGTGGTCCCCCGAAACACCTCCAGAGGTTACCGGAGTGGGGGGGAAGGATCCCTTAACAAGAGACCGTGACAGACAGCATGTCAACCGCCGGGTAGAAATTACAATAAACTGAGCTCCTTTCAAAGTTGCCGTTCATCGGGATACTCGAACTCTCCGCCTTCGGGAGAGGTAAACCGAAAAAATTCTATCCTCTTCCGACTCTCTAAATCCCGACTCCCTGGATCCACGATCACCGGAGGATAAAAACCTTCCCGCTTGCCCATAAGATAATTCTCGGTGAGGGGAACCTTACCGCCGCCTCCGGGCAAATCCACAGCGTACACCGGCATTGCCAGACCCGATAATTTTTGGCGTAGTTGGGAAACCAGTTCAAGCCCCCGCGAAAGGGGAACGCGAAAGTGGGAGGTCCCTGCAGCAAGGTCTCCCTGCAGGAGGTAGTAGGGAAATACACGCCGGGCGACCAGGGTACGGAATAACTCTGCGAGGACAGCAGTGTCGTCGTTTACTCGTCTCAAGAGAACCGCCTGGTTGAGTACAGGTACTCCCGCATCGACAAGAGAGGCAACGGCGGCGGAACTCTCAGGGGTTATTTCTCCCGGGTGATTAAACTGGGTTACAAAAAAAAGGGGAGAAAAGCTGCGGAGCATGGTAACCAGATCTGTGCTTATTCGATGGGGGAGGACAACCGGCATCCTGCTGGCCACCCGGATAACGATCTCAGGACGAGCTTTCCGAACCTCCTCCAGTATCCTCCGAAGTTTTTCGTCGCTTAGCGTAAGAGGGTCTCCCCCGGAGAGAAGGAGCTCGGTGAGTTCGGAGTGATTTTCGAGATATTCCCTTACCTTCGAAAGTTCGGAGGCACCTATCCCGCCCCTGCGTTTTCCGGAAAAATGGCGCCGAAAGCAGTGACGGCAGTAGACGGCGCACTCATCGGTTACCATGAGCAGTACCCGGTCTTTATACCGGTGCACGAGCCGTGGAACCGGCGAATGGGAAATATCCTGCAGGGGATCCTCGTTTTCCCACGGCAAAACCCGCCGCTCTTCTACTCTGGGTATACACTGAAGCCTAATGGGGTCGTCCTCCCCCTCTCTCACCAGGGAGAGGTAGTAGGGGGTAACCGCAAAATCCAAGTCCTCCTTCCGGGGATGTGCAAAAAAATCCCGCTCCCTTCGAAGCGGGTCTATAGAAGGAGGAAGATCCTCGAGTTTTCGTATGGTTTTAGCCCTCTCTTCTATCCAGGAGAGTGAAGATCCGGCATCTGTACAGTTTCCTGAGTTATTCCCTGACAACTTTGGTTCTGTACACCTTAGACACATAACTCTTTTCGAAATCCTTTATATCCTTCACCCAAGTGAGAAATTTATCCGCCTCTCCCTCGTTCTGATACGGGCCGATCCTCACCCTGTAGTATACGGTATCGTCAATCTCCTTGATCGCCACCCGGCTTGTAAACCCCTTCTCTTCCAGTTGATCACGGACCTTCTCTGCTCTGGTTTTACTGGTATAGGAGCCGGTTTGTATCCAGTATTCAACCGTCCTTATGGTTTTTTTTGTCCCCGTATAACTCTTCTCTTCTTCATCGGAGGGCTCAGTCTTGGGAGCCTCCTGTTTATCCGTTGTACGAGGTTTTTCCGACGTCCACCTCTCCGCTTCACTTTCAGGCTCTTCTTCTCTTCGAGCTTCCGGTCCCTCATCCAGTTCCGTGACAACAACCCTCTCCCCTTCTTCCTGCCCTCTGCGGGCACTTCGCTCGCCGTTCTCTCCGTATACTATAATAAATCCATCGTCTTCGGACTTGTCTTTATCCTCATCTCCATCTTCCATGCCGGGATACTCGTCGGAGGTTCTTACCCACTCTACGGGGTCAAAATCCCTGCTCGCCTCCTCCTTTATCTCCTGGGTCTCCTTCTCTGTATGAGCGGCACCTCTCTCCGGGTAAAACCATATAAAGCCTGCCCCGACCACCACCGCAAAAAAAAGTGTGACGGAGAATATTATCCACAGGAGTTTCTTCTGTTCCATTTTTCACCCTACCGTTTTCTCGTTTATCAAGCCGTATTCGCCAAGCTTTGTCTCCAGCCGTTTTTTTAACCGCATACGAGACCCGCAGTTCCTTACAATATACATATCGACATCCTTTTGCAGATGTTTAGGAAAGAGTGTTCTCTGCCCTGCAAAGCGGCGGAGGATATGAAGAGCAGGAAGACGGTCCCGCTTTTTTGCCCTTATAAATCTGAGTACAAGAGGAGCGGTAACAAGAATAACACCATCGCATTCCAGGTGCAGTTTCATATAAAAAAGAAGCGCCGCGTTAATACAGATTTTTCGCTGCCCAGTCCCCGATTCAATTAGCTCTTTTACTTTTTGTCTCATTTCGGGATGAACAATGGCTTCGAGATCGTGCAGCTCTCGGGAATCGGCAAATACAATTTTTCCCAAACGCCGCCGGTCCACCTCGCCGCTTGAACCCAGAACCCTCTCTCCAAAGCGCTGTACTATATCCGCTTTCCGCTGTACAAGCGCCTGGTGGCCGAGGCTGTCTACATCAATTATTTCCCACCCCCGTTCGGCCAATATCTTTGCAGCCTCGTCTTTACCGGAGCACGACTTTCCTGTAAGACCGAGAACTGTTTTCTCCGGCATCACTGGTGCATCTCACCCCAGCTTTCACCTGTCTCGACACTTACCTTGAGGGGGACGTCAAGGGTTACGGCGTTCTCCATCTCCTCCCGTACCAGGGCTGCATATTTTTCCGCCTTCCCCTCCGGAGCCTCAAAAATCAATTCGTCATGAATCTGCAGGAGCATACGGAGAGGAATATTTTCCTCTTTTATGCGCCGGTCTATACGAATCATCGCTGTTTTTACAATTTCCGCCGCGGAACCCTGAATAGGTGTATTTACCGCTATCCGCTCGGCCCCCTGTTTTTCCGTCTTGTTACTGCTGTTAATGCCCGGTATTTCTCTGCGGCGGCCGGACATCGTCTCCGAATAGCCGAGTTTTTCCGTCTTTTTTACCGTGTCGTCGATAAACCGGGCAATTGCAGAATAGCGGTTAAAGTAGGCCTTTATAAACTCATCGGCACGAGCCCTTGGTATTTCCAGTTCCCGGGAAAGCCTGAACGCGGACATACCGTACATCACTCCGAAATTTATGGTCTTTGCGATTCTTCTCTGCTCGGAGCTTACCTCCGCCGGGTCTATTCCGAATATCAACGCTCCCGTATGGCGGTGGACATCCTCTCCTTTGGTAAAAGCCTCTTTAAGAGCGGAATCTCCCGAAAGATGGGCAAGTACCACGAGCTCTATCTGACTGTAGTCGGCGCTCACAAGCACGTATCCCTTCTCCGGAACAAATGCCCGTCGTATCCTGCGCCCCGCCTCTTCCCTGACAGGAATATTCTGCAAATTGGGGTCCCGGCTGGAGAGGCGGCCGGTGGCAGTGCCGGTCTGAAGGAGTTTTGTGTGTATTCTCCCGGTATCCGGGTGCAGCAGAGAGGGAAGCGTATCCACATAGGTGGATTTCAACTTGGAGAGACTGCGGTGACGAAGAACGAGCTCCGGTACCGCATCCTCCTTGGCAAGCTCCTCGAGCACGGAGACATCCGTGGAATATCCGGTCTTGGTCTTTTTTACCGGTTTGAGCTTTCGTACCTCGAAAAGAATCTCCTGAAGCTGCTTGGTGGAGTTGATATTAAATTCCCTGCCGCACTCCCTATAGATCTCCTTTTCTATGCCCTGCAGTTCCTGTTCCAGCTCTGTGGAGTACTGCTTGAGCGGTTGCGATACCAGACAGATCCCGCGAAGTTCCATCTCCGCCAGTATAGGGACCAGGGGCATCTCCATTTCGTAGAAAAGTCTCTCCTGTTCCTGCTCCTTAAGCTCCTTCGAAAAGAGCTCATAGAAACGATAGGTTATATCGGCGTCTTCCGCGGCATATTCGGCCGCCTCTTGCAGGGGAACAACGGAAAAAATACTCCCCCTGGGAACGGTTTCTTTATAGCTTATGGTACGGTAGCCCATCCACTTTTCGGCAAGAGAATCCATCCCGTAGGAGGAGGAGGCAGTATCGACGAGCCACGCGGCTATCATGGTGTCGAAGGCGAGATTGAGTGGTGTTACACCCCATCTCGAGAGAACCTTGTAGTCGTACTTGAAATTGTGACCTATCAATCTCAGTTTTTCGTCCTCGAGCAGAGGCCGCAGTGCCGCCTTCAAATCCTCTTCGGGAAGAATATGCCGGGAATCTGCAAGAAGCGGAAGATAGCACGCCTCTCCGCTCTTCACCGCCAGAGAGAATCCGACGGGCTTTGCATACATTTCGTCGATATTGTCGGTCTCCACATCGAAAGCAAAGGTTCCTGCTTGTATCGCCCTATCTATCCAGCTTTGGGCATCCTCCATGGTTTCGACCGCTGTATAGACTCCCCTGCGCTCTCTCTGTTGCCCCGTCTTCAGGTTTGGTTCGCCCGCGGCCTTTTGATCACCCGCCTCTCCTTTGGACTTCTGCGGTTCCTGCTTGGGCGCCCTTTTTGTATCCCGGTTCTCTTCTCTTGTGTTCTTCCCGCCCTCCGCCTGCTCGGCGAGCCCCTTTGCCCCCTCGCGCAGGAAAATTGGCGCCGCCGCCTTTTTGTCGAAGGCCTGCAGCGAAAATATCTCCTCGTGGCTGTCTATCTCCAAGTCTCTGGTAAGTACAACAAGCTTTTTGCTCAAAAATGCCGATTCCTTCCCCTCTTCCAGCTTTTTACGCTCGGACTTTGTACACTCATCGAGATGATCGTATATCCCCTCCAGTGTGCCGTATGAGGAGAGCAGTTTAACCGCCGTCTTCGGCCCTATCCCTCTTACTCCAGGAATATTATCCGCCTTGTCTCCGATTAAAGAGAGGTAGTCTACGATCTGATCCGCCCGGACCCCCAGCTCCTCCACAACCTCTTCCCGGCCAATTTCTCGATACTCCCCCTTGTCGGGACGCAAAATCTTTACTCGATTATCCACCAGTTGGAGAAGGTCCTTGTCTCCGGAGATAATATAGCAGGCTCTTCCCTCTCGGCTGCACTCGTCGGCGAGGGTTGCCATAATATCGTCCGCCTCCATGCCGTCTCGGCGGATTACTCCGAGGTTCATTACGGACAGAACCTCCTCTATAAGAGGAACCTGTGCGTGAAGATCCTCCGGCGCCTTCTCCCGGTTTGCCTTGTACTCCTTATACATTTTATGGCGAAAAGTGGGAGTTTTGGAGTCCATTATTACCGCAAAATGCCGTGGAGCATAGGTGTCAAAGAAAGAGAGGAGGGTTCGAAAAAAGCCGAAAAAGGCGGATACATTCTCCCCCTCCGGATTGCGGAGGGGACGGTTTATAAAGGCAAAGTAGGAACGGTAGATAAGACTGTAGGCATCGAGAAGGTAGAGGGGATCTCCGGTTTCCATATCGAATTCTCCCTGTCTGTAGTTCATTGTTCTATATCTATATATTAAGGTAAGCTTCTTTTTTGGGATGCACCGACAGGGGAGAAGAACTAACCGGCAATATTGACCCCGCCGGAGGACTGCTTTCCGTTTCCACTTTTGTTGATAATCTGGTCCCAGGCTTCCCGCAGTTCCGAAAGCTGGCTTCGCACCACCTTGAGAGGTTCGGTTTCTTTGCTAATATTCGCTTCCATCATCTGACGGTTAAAGAACATGTAGAGACTAAAGAGCCCTTGAGCGATCTCTCCGCCCTTGTCGAAATCCAGAGATACCATAAGTTCGGTTACCATATCCTGGGCTCGCAGAATGGAGTTATTTACCTTGTCGAACTCTTTGGTCTTTTCCTCGAGAAGGGATACAGCCTTGTCCAGCTCTCTTATTGCCTCATCGTACAGCATTATAATAATTTTTCCCTGGCTCGCCGTTTTAATGTGTGTCTCTTTATATGCGTTTAGCCTGCTCTGCATATTACGCTCTCCTCCCCGGTATAAGGTCTACTGATTCATAATTTCGGCTGCCGGAACCTTCACCTTAACCATTTTTACGTACAATTCCCTTGAATAAACTATATTCTGAATTTGCAGTATTTTCAAGGTATCCTGGTGTGCAGTTCCTTCAGTCGGTACTTTCATTTTAGTCTGCGTGGTGAATAAGCGTCGAAACCGGTACAATTTCATAGCCCTGTGATATAAGTCCGTTTATCAGCAAATCCAGAAATTGAAACAGGTAATCCTCCCGCCCCTTTTCCACTGCTCCTATACGTATAGGCAGTATAGAGCCGGGTTTCTTCTTCTCCAGTGCCCGCTCTACGAGATCTCTGCTCTGCCTGTACATGCCGTCGCCGCGATCAGATTTCGGAACCCAGTCCAGGGTATCCACGTCTCTGCCGATGTAAGTGTAGTTCATCTCCTGCGAGGCTTCTATTATTTCGTTGTTTACAAAATAGTAAGGAGCGTGCCACAGCAGGCTCAGCTCCTCTCCGCTTACCTGGAAAAACTCGTCCTCGTTTCGCGCAAGCCCTCTTTTAATAAATTCCCTGTCTATACGGTAACGGGAATCGGTCATATTAAAATAGGAGTAGAAGAGCGAACCCGTTTCGTGATCCGAAGAGGCAATCTCCTGTGCCGCCTCGGGGTTTCTGCGAATAAACTCTCCGTTTACAAAAAAGGTTGCCCGGATGTTGTAATCCTTCAGCGTCGTGAGTATCTCGGTAAGCCCCTCTACCGAATCTATGGCGTTAAAGACCAGAGCTACCTCCCTTCTCCGTATGCGGGAGCCATGGGTAAAATTCCTTTTGTTAACCGGTTCATCCTTTTCCGGAAAGGGCTCGTAGTTCAGGGCAGGCCCTTCAACCAGCGCAGAGGTACCGTAACCGCTTATATCCCGGACCATAATGCTGTTTTGGTATACCCCCGGAGGTGTACTTTCGATAAACACCCTGTATGATTCCGAGGAAACCCTGGGCTCCTTCAACTCTTTTTCTCCGTTCGCCGACCAGGCACCTTCGCCGTAAGAGTAACCTTCTCCGTCAAAGCGTGTGTATATCTCTTCTCCTTCGCTTCCATCCTCGCTGTAGCCGAACTCTCCTGCTCTGCTGAGAGCGATTAACTTACCCTTCGAGTCCTCGGTATCCACGAGTTCCGTCCGATATGCCCCCGCTATAACCAATTCTTCGTTGTTTTTCCATACCGCATGGAGAGGAGAGGGGTGAGAAAAGGTGTTTTCCCTGGACCAGTCGGAGTATCTTCTTACATCCACACCACCGGAGCGCACAACAGCGGCCTTCTCCTGGTCTTCGGAAAGCACGATATGCCGCACGCCCTCGCTGTCCATCGATTCGAAGGTAATTCTATCCTTCAACTCTCCCGTACGGTCATCAAAGAGAGAGAGCCGGAAAAGCTCCGAATCCTCCTCGCCTCCTCTAATGCTTCCGGTAAGAACAGTTACAAGATCCAAAGAGGACCACAGAATCTCCTTAATCCGCGTGTTCCGCGGCAAATGGAGATAGGGAAGAGAGGCTACATCTCCCGTGGAAAGGTAGTCGTCGGTACTGAGAAAGTAGAAGAAGAGGTTTCTTCCGCCCTTGTTAAGCAGAATCTTTTTACCGTCGGGAGATACATGAAAGTCGTCGAAATTGGAATCGAAGGTAAAGGGAATTTTGCCCGCCACCTTTCCCGCGTCAAGGAGATCCCGGTAGAAAGACCTGGTAAAAAACTCCTGGCCGCTTATCTCGTAGACCACCGAGTCTTTTATGTATATTAGAGAGCTCTTTCCCGACCAGCCTACGCTGCGAATGCTCCCCCTGCCTATCCTGCGGAGGCTCTCCTCCACCACCTCATCCCTCTTCAGCTGATCCAGCGAGTAGTAGTAGATGTCTCCCTGTTTTCTATAGACAAAATATCCCGAATCCGGAGCCCAGCTTACCGCGGGTTCCTCGTAGGAGAGCCCTACGTCTCGAGAGATAGTAACTTCTTTGCCTGAATCGACGAAGAAGAGTTTAAGTTCGCCGTAGGCATGGCTTTTTTTCTCTATATAGGCCATATACATGCCGTCGGGAGAACTCCCGATGGTTCTTATCTTGCCCGTCTCCACCGCCTCACCTTGGGCAAAGGAGGGAAACCCTTCCACTTCCTCTACTTTCGTAAAATCGCTGTCGGTACGATAGGTGCCGAAGCGGTTTTGGATCTGCAGTTTTCCCGAATCCTCCAAATACTCAATCTTTTCCGGGAAAAATGTAAGGGGCCTCTTTCTACCGCTCTCGAGATCGGCCTCGAAGAGTGTTTTATAAGAGCCGAATACGGGACTCTCCGCGCGTGCGGAAAAGAGGAGTGTATTATCTTCCGAGAGCCGCAGCTGCCCGAAACTCACCTGCCCCCAGAGGGGGAGACTGCACAATAACAGTATCTGTATTATTAGAAATCGCCTCATCTTACCTCTACTATCGGCATCTTTTTGATAGAATTGAGGTACTCTCACAATTCCCGTTTTTAAGAAAGACTGTAAGCTCCTCCTCGAGCCGGCTGAGTCTTATATTCAGCGCATCCAGGCGAGCACCGCAACGCGTATACATCAGAGTCTCTATCTCCTCGAAGGGCTCCTGGATAAAGTTCTTAAAGGGCGGAAGGTTTTCGCAGCTGCAATGCTGCTTATCTCCCAGCGCTCCTCCGCAGCGAGGGCACACATCCCTCTCTTTCGGAACTATCTTGCCGCAGCGGCTGCACAATACAAGGTCTCTCATGTGTAAAATTATAGGACTCATTCGGGAATGTATCAACTCAGGGGCTATAAAAAACTGCCGGAAATATACCGAGGATATGCCGGGATATGCCGTTTTACCCGGGATTAACCCTAAAAAGTGTGGGTCAACCCGTCGTAGGCGGGAAAGATCCCTTCGGGCAGAGCATGCAGGAGTTCTCTATAGCTCAGCTCGTGTCCCAGGTGGGTACAATAGGCTCTTTTTGCTCCCACTCTTTTAACCGCTTCCACTGCCTGGGCAATATTAAAATGAGTCGGGTGGGAGCGAAACCTCAGAGCATCGATCACCATTACCTCAACTCCCTCCAGCAGGGGATAGCTCTCTTTGGGTATCCTGTTGCAGTCTGTAAGATAGGCAAAAGCTCCTACTCTGTACCCGTACACCATCAGATTGCCGTGGTACACAGGTACCGGTATAACCTCCAGATCGGAAGACCCGGGGAACACCGCAGAATCAATAGCATGAAGAGAGATTTTCGGTTTACCTCCACCCACGGGGGAGTGCTCAAAAATATAGGAGAACCGCTCCTCTATTTCTCCAAGAGTTCCGGGGCTTCCATATACGGGAATCGGAACACGGTGGGTAAGAGGGCGAAGGTCATCGAGGCCGTGTACATGATCCGCGTGGGCGTGGGTAAGAAACACCGCATCTATACGGCGTATACCCGCTTTTAGTGCCTGAATACGAAACTCCGTACACGTATCAAAGAGTATAGAGAGCCCCTCCGCCTGCAGCCAGAGAGAGGCTCTTGTACGGTGGTCCCGGGGATCGTCGGAGGTGCACACGGGACATCGGCAACCTATTACCGGTACGCCGGTAGAAGTTCCGCTTCCGAGGATGGTAAATTTCATCTTGTCTTCCATTTTTCCAGCAATTCTACGGTAATTCTACGGTAATTCCAGGGTAATTCTAGAGCAATTCTGTCGCCAGTTCGGAGAGCAGACTCCTCTCGGAGTGTTCGAGCACCACATGACCAAATACCGACTGCCCCTTAAAAGCCTCTACAAGAAAGGTTAAACCGTTGGAGTTGGCGTCGAGGTAGGGGCTGTCTATCTGGTAGGGGTCTCCTGTAAGGACCACCTTCGTATTATCCCCCGCCCGGCTGACTATGGTTTTTATCTCGTGGGGAGAGAGGTTCTGCGCCTCGTCTATAATGATGTACTGCCTCGGCAGGGATCTTCCCCGGATATAGGTAATGGCCTCGAGTTCCACCATATTATTGTTTAGAACAGAGTCTATACTTTTCAGATTGGGCCGCTTATGCACCGATAGAATGTACTCCAGATTATCAAAAAGGGGCTGCATCCAGTGGGAGAGCTTTTCCTCCTTAGCACCGGGAAGGTACCCAATGTCCTTTCCCAGTGGAATTACCGGCCTCGAGACAAGAACCCTCGAATAAGCACCGTCGTCGAAGACTTTCTTTAAACCGGCGGCAAGAGCCAGAAGAGTCTTCCCGGTACCGGCCTTTCCCACCAGGGTAACAAGGGAGACCGACTCGTCGAGGAGCAGGTCGAAGGCCATTCGCTGCTGCATATTGAGGGGCTGTATGCCGCTTACGCTTCCCGGAAGGGGAAACACCAGATTGAGCTCTTTTGTCTCTACGTTGTACCTCCCCAGCTTCGACTCCTCATGGTCTTTATTGTTTAGAATTAAAAACTCGTTCGGCTGCATCTGTTCCCGCCAGGGTATTCGCTCCTCCCTTTCGAGATCGTTATAGGTCTCCGAGGAGACATCCATACTGCGGTACCCCTGGTAGAGTTTATTAATATTTACCTTCTGCTTTTCGTAATCCACCGCCTTGAGACCGAGGGCGGTTGCCTTTACCCTGGCATTTATATCCTTGGAGACGAAAAAGACCCTCCGTCCCTCTCGCTGCAGGGTCAAGGCGGTTAAGAGAATTTTGTTGTCCGCTTTGTCGGAAGCCAGGTCCACGGGTATATCCGCGTTGTAGGTTAACACCACCCGCAGAAGGGAGCCGTTTTCCATCTTTACTCCCTGATGGATATCTCCGTGCCGGGCAAGATTGTCGAGAAAGCGGATTGCATGGCGGGCGTTCCTTCCCCTCTCATCGCTGTAGGTCTTCAGCTTATCGAGCTCTTCCAGCACCCATAGGGGTACAACAACTTCGTTGTCCCTAAAAGAGAGCATGGCGTCGGGTTTGTGGATAAGTACATTGGTATCTATTACGAAGAGTTTATTACTTTTTTCGGGACTTTTCTCTCTTTCCATTCATGTTCTCCACGCTCCCCAGATATTACTAAACTATCCAATAAATATAAAGAGGGCGACCCTTCAAGAGTTAATCATGTTGGTCGCCCTCCTGCAGAGGTATAAAAACTGTCTCCGCCGTGTCTCTTTTTTACTGCCGCGTTACTTTCTATAGATCGGCCGCGGAGTGTAATGCGTATGCAACAACTGGTGGGATTTTTCGCTTAGGGGTTCTCCGAGAAACTCTTTATAGAGCTGCTGTATATCGGGATTCTGATGGGAAGCCCTCACCTCCGATGCCGCGTCGTCTTTGTATATTCCGGCTATTCGTTTTGCCCGTATTTCGTCTGTTGTTCCGTAGGGCTGTCCGCCCCCGGCAATACATCCGCCCCGGCAGGCCATTACTTCGATAAAGTGGTAGGGGGGCTCTTTTCCCTCCTCTCTGGCTTTTTGCACTTCCCGCAGGAGGGTACCCACATTCGCCATTCCGTGGGCAACAGCAACACGAATATTCTTCCCGTCTATCTCCAACTCTCCCTTGCGAACTCCCTCCATGCCGCGGACGGATTCTATCTCCACGTTTTCCATTTCCTCTCCGGTTATTACATGGTAGGCCGTTCGAAGGGCCGCTTCCATAACACCTCCGGTATTTCCAAAAATGGTTCCCGCTCCGGAGTACTTACCTATGGGGCTGTCCGCGGTTTCATCGGGAAGGGTATTAAAATCTATCCCCGAGGAGCGTATAAGACGGGCAAGTTCCCTTGTTGTAAGCACCACGTCGACATCCTGTTCCCCGGAGGAGAACATCTTCTCACAGCGGTCCTTCTCGTACTTCTTTGCCGTACAGGGCATAATTGCCGCGGAGACAATCTCCGAAGCGGTTTTCCCGATTTTGTCGGCGTAGTAGGTCTTTGTAATTGCTCCCTGCATCATCATCGGCGATTTAGCGGTGGAGAAATTGGGTATCATATCGGGAAAATACTTCTCCATGTAATCGGTCCATGCGGGACAGCAGCTTGTTATCTGCGGGAGGTCCTGGGAGCCCTCGGTAACCCGTTTTACAAACTCCGTCCCCTCCTCCATGATCGTGAGGTCCGCAGAGAAGTTTGTATCGAATACCGCATCCACTCCGAGTCGGCGGAGGGCGGAATAGATCTTTCCTGTGGAAATCTCCCCAGGCTCGCAGCCGAAAGCCTCTCCCAGGGCAACACGTACCGCAGGTGCAATTTGAACAGCCACATGTTTTTCCGGGTCTCTTACCGCTTCGAGGAAATCTCCTGTGTCGTCTCTCTCGAAAATCGCTCCTACCGGACAGTGGGCCGAACACTGGCCGCACTTGATGCAGGGACTGTCGTTGAGAAGCACATCCCCCGCGGGGGCAATCCGAACCTCCTCTCCTCTTCCGATAAACTCGAGGGCCCACACGTCCTGTAGAGTCTGACACACGTTGGCGCAGCGGCCGCAGTTTACACACTTATCCGGGTTGAGAATAATCGAAGGGGTGGATTCATCCTTGGGGATATCCCGCAACCGCTCCTCAAAGGGCTGCTCCCGTATGCCGAAATTGGCGGCAAGGGTCTGGAGCTCGCAGTTCTGGTTGCGTCCGCACATCAGACAGTCGTTGGGGTGTGTAGAGAGAATCAGCTCTATTACCGTTTTTCTTATCTGATGGAGCTCCGGGTCGTGGGTTATAATTCCCATGCCCTCGGATACCGGAGTGGCACAGGCCCTTACCATCTTTGGTGAATTTTCGAGCTTTACCACGCATATTCCGCAGGCCGCCCACGCGGGGAGATCGGAGTGATAGCAGAGCACGGGTATCTGTATATTCTGCTGCTTGGCAGCTTTTAGTATTGTTATCCCCTCCTCTACCTGCAGGGGCTGACCGTTAATCTTTATATTTACCATAGCAAAAGGCTCCTTTTACCGTACATAGATAGCGTCGAATTTACAGGCTGCATAGCACTCACCGCACTTTATGCATACCTCTTGGTCTATTGAGTGCAGCTGTCGGATCTCTCCGCTTATTGCGTTTACCGGACACTTGCGCGCACACACCCCGCAGCCTATACATTTATCTGCGAGGATATGGTAGGAGATGAGGGCCTTACACTTGCCCGAGGGGCACTGCTTATCCTTGATATGCGCCTTATACTCACTCTCAAAGTAGTGAATAGTGGAGACAACAGGATTTGGCGCGGTCTGACCGAGACCACAGAGAGAGGCCTTCTGCATCGCCTTTCCAATGGTGCTTATTCTCTCTAAATCCTCTTTCTCCCCCTCTCCCTTGGTAATTCTGTCGAGTATATTGTAGAGGGTTCTCCCTCCGACACGGCAGGGAGCACACTTTCCGCAGGACTCATCCACCGCAAAACCGAGGTAAAACTTTGACACGTCGACCATACAGTCGTCCTCGTCCATAACGATCATGCCGCCGGAACCCATAATGGAACCGAGTTTGGAGAGATGAACGTAGTCTATGGGAGTATCCAGGTAGTCTTTGGAGATAACTCCTCCCGAAGGACCTCCTGTCTGTACCGCCTTAAACTCCTTTCCGTTGGCAATTCCGCCGCCTATATCAAAAACAATCTCCCGGAGTGTGGTGCCCATGGGAACCTCTACAAGCCCGCTGTTTCGGATCTTGCCGGTAAGGGCAAATACCTTTGTACCCTTGGAATCCTCGGTACCGATTTTTGAGAACCACTCTCCACCTCGATAGAGAATAACCGGAATGTTGGCCCAGGTTTCCACATTGTTAATAACCGTAGGTTGTCCGAATACACCCTTTGTGGCGGGAAAGGGGGGCCTTGGGGTGGGCATTCCCCGTTCCCCCTCTATAGACCGCAGCAGCGCCGTTTCCTCTCCGCAGACAAATGCTCCGGCACCGAGTCGTATTTCCAGATCGAAACTGAAGCCGCTTCCGAGGATATCCTCTCCCAAAAGCCCGTACTCCCGGGCCTGTTCCATCGCGATCTTCAGGCGTCGTATTGCCAGGGGATATTCGGCGCGGATATAGATGTATCCATAGCTCGCCCCCACGGTATAACCTGCAATTGTCATAGCCTCGATAATGGAGTGGGGATCCCCCTCCAGGGTACTCCGGTCCATATAGGCGCCGGGATCTCCTTCGTCGGCGTTGCACACTACATACTTTACCGGATCGTCCACGTTCTTCGTAAAGTTCCACTTCATCCAGGTGGGAAAACCGGCTCCCCCTCGTCCTCGAAGGCCCGATACTTTCAGCTCCTCTATTACCTCTTCGGGGGTAATATCGAAAAGCGTCCTCTCCAAGCCGCGGTATCCGTCTCTGGCAATGTATTCGTCTATTACCTCCGGATCTATAACACCGCAGTTTCTCAGGACAACGCGAAACTGTTTTTGATAAAAATCGAACTCCTCGATCTGTGCCCGTTTTTTGCTCTCCGATTTATCGTAGAGAAGACGAGTAACCTCGCGTCCCTTGACTATATGTTCCGCGATAAGTTCTTTTGCATCTTCCGGCGTGACTTTTACATAGAATGAATCCTCGGGAAGAACCTTTACAATCGGCCCCTGTTCACAAAAGCCGAAACATCCGGTCTTTACCACCTGGGCTTTATCTCTTACGCCCTGCCGATCGCATTCGTGGATAAGGTTCTTGAATATTTGATCCGCCTTTGCCGACTCGCAGCCGGTACCTCCGCAGACGAGTATATAATTCTGAAAAGCCATTACTCCTCTCCTCCCTCTTCTACAATATCGGCGGCCGGACGGTCATACACATGTTCGTTTACCAGTGTCTTTCCGAGTATGTGTTTTCGAACGATCTTCCGGGCAATCTCCGTGTCTACATCGCCGTAGATTATGTTCGGCATATCGGGTACGAGCACTTCAACTGTAGGCTCGGCATAACAGAGCCCCATGCATCCGGTTTGGGTAACCTTTACATTATCGAGCTCCTGTTCCTCGAGTTCCTCCACAAATGCATCGAGAGTCTCCTTTGCCCCAGCCGCAATGCCGCAGGTGCCCATTCCCACGATAACTTCTATCTCTTTATTTTCCGTACTCCGCTTATTGAGTTCTTTTTTCTGTTTTCCCCTCAATTCTCTTAACTGTTCCAAAGTCATTTTTGCCATATAGTACTCCTTAACTTTACTTCGTCTTTACTCCGGCCCGGCGGTCTGTACCGCTGCCGTCTCTTCCTGACTTCGAAGAAAGGCTCTCAAAAGTTTGAGAGAACCCACTTCTTCGAATCCGCCCACCGCATCCCGTAACGCAGAACGTTCGAGGCTGTAGGAGAAGGGTGCCCGGGTTTCACCGTAATACTTCCTGTTTATTATCATCTCGTATTCCCCGGGATAGGTGAGCGCTGCAAGAAATGTCTCCGCGAGACTCCCCACCGGCGGGGTGTCGATGTGATCCAGGCGAAACCGTATCTTTACCGATGTGCCGCAGCCCTTCTGCGAGGAGATATCGAACTCCCCCTCGGCAGCTTCCACCGCCTGTACAAGAAAGGGTATTCCGAGCCCGACTTTGCGGGACGGATGTTTGCCTCCCCCGGTGTAGAAGGGGTCTCCAGCTGCAGCCAGCTCATCATTGTCCATACCCTTTCCGTTGTCGGAGAGATAAAAGGTGATCTCCTTTTCGTTCTCCTCTATATCCAGAATAATAAGGGACGAATCGGCTTCTATAGAGTTTTGAAGCAGATCCAGGACAAAGTCGCAGACGGTTCGGTGCATGCGCCTACTCCCCCTGGTATTTTGCTATTATCTCCGGGAGTCTGTCTTTGGTCAGTTTTCCATAGACATCTTCTCCTATTACAATAACCGGAGCCAGGCCGCAGGCACCTACGCACCGTACCGCCTCTATAGAAAACTGTCCGTCTGTAGTAACTTGATTTGTAGCTATCCCGAGAATATTCTCCAGTTCCCCGAGTATATCCTCACCACCCTTTAGATAACAGGCGGTACCCATACAGACCTGTACGTTATACTTCCCAGGTTTGTTCAATTTGAAGTAGTGATAAAAAGTTACCACTCCGTAAATCTTCGCCAAAGGAACATCGATCAGCTCGGCAACTTTCATAGCCGCCTCTCGAGGAATATACCCGAACTCTTCCTGCACTTTATGCAGAATCATAATAAGATTGCCGGGTTTTTTCTTCCACTCCTCGATGTGCTGAAGCAGTTCTTCGGAGAAGGTGATGTCTATTTCGCTCTTAACTGACATGAGACCTCCAAAATGTCTGCCCGAAGGCTGATATATGTGTCTTGTGTACCAATAATGTACAACAAGATAATAGCCAATCTATAAAATAAAATCAATAAAAAATAATCTATTTAAGGAAATACTGTGAGAAAAATTGTATATTGTGAGAATTTTTGAGTTTAATTGATTAATCTCCTGATACGGTGTATAATATGGCAAGTTTATGTGAAGGTTTACACATAAACTATTTTTTATCCTTCCCATAAACGTCTCTTTGTGAGAGAATTGGGAATATTAGCTCTTTGGGCACGGCTTTTAGTCATTAGCTTAATTATAACAGATTTTATTAAGAATCTACAGGGCTACTACCGTAAATTACACTTTTTAATTGGAGGGGTGAGTAAACACAATGAATAAAGATTTTATTTTACGACTTACCAAATACAAAAGACTTCTCTACAAACTCAAGGCTCTCGGTTTTGAAAGAGTTTTTTCCAACAATTTAGGCGATGCCATAGGCGTAACCCCCGCACTTGTAAGAAAAGACTTCTCTAATCTCAGCCTCTCCGGCAACAAACGCGGAGGCTACCACATAGACACGCTTATCGAAAAACTGGATAAACTCCTGGGAAGAGACAGACCTCAACATGTAGTTGTGGTGGGATGCGGGCGTATCGGTACCGCCTTGATGGAATACAGCGGGTTTAACACCGACGGCATTACCATAGTTGCCGGTTTTGACTCCGACCCGGAAAACGTAAAACACTCGGCGGGAGTACCGATATACCCTCTCGACAAACTGGAAGAGTTTGTTGCCGAACACGATGTCAAGGTTGGGGTAATAGCGGTTCCGGATACCGAAGCATCAAAAGTACTGGACAGAATGATCAATGCCGGCATTAGGGGAGTACTCAACTTTGCACCGGTAGAGTTGAAATGCACCCGTACGGACTGTCCCAACAGTACAACTATACACAATGTAAATATCGCCCTGGAGCTCGAACACCTCTTTTACCAGGTAAACAGCGAAGAAGCCGAGGAAGAAGAAGACTATAGTAAAGAAAGCTCTCACAGCAGAGACCCTGCCAGACAGGGTCCGAAAGAGTCCGACAAAGAGTAGCCCCATTGAATCCTCTCTTTGAGTCTCCCCTCTTTCTGGGAATAGTCGTTTTTCTTGCATTTTTTACAGCGGTTCTTGCGCTCCTGCGGAGTTTCCGTATAACCGCGCAAGGCAAGCAGGAGAGAGACCCACAGGAATACCTTGCAGAACGGCTCGAAGAGCTCGACAAAATCTCCAGCAGCCTGGACAAGCTGCAGAACTTTTTTGTTACCCCCCACATTCGCGGGGGAATCGGGGAGACCCTTCTCGAAGAGCTTATCCGCAACTGGCTGCCTTCGAATGCCTACGCCTTCCAGTACTCCTTTGCAGGGGGGGCGCGGGCGGACGCGGTAATAAAGCTCGGCTCCTACCTCGTCGCAATAGACTCAAAGTTTCCCCTCGAGAGTGTGGGGGAAGTTTTTTCCAACTATCCGACCGAGGATAGCGGGGAGGGTATGAAGACAGGGGAAACTGCTGCCGACGGAGAGGGGGCTTACCCCGGGAAGACCGGAAAACACCGCAAAGCAACCGCGAGCTCCCCCCTCCCCGCCTCTGTCCGGAGGTCTCTCCTCTCCCATGCAAAGTCAATTTCCACAAAGTACATACAGCCCGAAGAGGGTACCCTTCAGTTTGCCGTCATGTACATCCCCTCCGAATCTGTATACTACCGCTGCTTTGTAAGAGAGAGCTCCCTTGCCGAAGAGCTGCTTGCCCTTAACGTCGTACCTGCCGGCCCTTACTCTCTCTTTCTCTACATCCAGACTGTTGCCTACGGTCTGCGGGGTTTTGCCTTTCCAAAACGGGCCAGAGAGATTACCGAACTTACATATCAACTCAAAACCGAGGTAGAGTCTCTCGCCGCCGAGCTCTCCACTTCCGCTACGCATCTGAAAAACCTCAACGGTGCTTTCGACACACTTGCAAAGAGGGGACGCCGATTGGAGGCCGCAGCAGAACGAATTGCAGGAACCGCCTCCGAGAAAACATCAGACTCCTGAGACTCTTTTTCTTCAATAATTTTGAAAGAGACTCCCCTATCTCTCCATAATCTCGAGCTTCAAAAGGATCGGAAGGTGGTCCGAATACCCCGTACCTCCGGCTCTGTAAAATGAGTAGGGATAACCGTCTTTCCCGAGGATAAAATCCGGGGCCTCCACTGAAAACCCGTCGTAATCGAGTCCTCTTCCGTCGAAAAGATTCTCCCCCAAAAGATAGTGGTCGATCTGCTCCCACTCTCCCCCGTATACGTAGCTCCCCGGAGGATCGGTCTCCTCTCCCAGCCAGGGAGAATAAAAAACCGCACTTCCCTCAGCCCCCTCACCCACCTTCTTTGGGCTGCCGGTGAGAAAAAGCGGCTCACCCTTCAGGGAAGAGGCATCCTCGTAAGGCTGCTCTCCGGGAAAAGCCGGAGCTTCGGAGAGAGGCATAAGGGCGGTGGGGTACTCCCTGTCTATAAACTCATACTCATCGGCACGCACATTGAGGTCTCCCGCGACAACTATATCTCTTTCGGGAAACTTCGCTGCTATCTCCGCGGTTCTCCTTCTTATTAGCGCGGCGGAGGCCATCCTTGAAGGTTCCGTCTCCTCCGCCCCGCCGTACTTTGACTTCCAATGGTTTAGAAGCAGGGTACACGGCACTCCATCTATATCCAGGGTAACCTCCAGCACCGCTCTGGTGAGGGGGATATCATATATAGAGGTGCGATGGGATCGGGCGGAGACGATCGGATACCGGCTCATGCACAGCAACTGAATTGCGGAATCCGGTGTCTCCGTTATCTGCATGTGCCTGTAGCCTCCCCCCTTGAGGTAGTGGTCCCGGAGCGTCTCCGCTGCATTAATATTTTCCACCTCCTGCAGAGCCAGGACATCCGCTCCACCGCGGGGTGAGGAGAGAATTACCTCCGAGATAGCGGCAAGTTTACGGTGAAAAAGCTCGGTAGTCCACTCTCCCCTGCTCGGATCGTATTGGTAGTATTCGCTTCCGTTTGTAACATCGTCAAAGAGGTTCTCTACATTGTAGGAGAGAATAGTAACGGATTCCGTTGAACCTCCCTCTAAAAGGGGCAGCGTACAGCCGCTGCAGGAAACCGCAAGAAGAATAAAGCCCCCTGCAGCCGCAAGGGACAGGGCTTTTACATGGTTCATATTCATACACACCTCCTAACCCCTAATAGGGGATAAGAGGGAGGTGTGCTTTTAATCGGGGCTATTTTTTTTCAGTTTTCGAAGGTTACACTCCCAAGTCGGCCCGGGTCGTTACAATTCTCGAAACAAGACCGTACTCCTGAGCCTCGTCGGCGTTCATCCAAAAATCCCGGTCCGTATCTTTTACCACCTTCTCGTAATCCTGACCTGTCTCTTTTGAGATGAGACGGTTTATCTTCTCTCTCATTTTTTCCAGTTCCCGGGCATGAATCTCTATCTCCGTGGCTACACCCCGTATTCCGGAGAGAGGTTGATGGATGAGGTAGTGGGAGTTGGGAAGGGCAATACGATGCTCCTTCGGCGAGGCGAGAAGGACCAGAGCCCCCGCGCTGGCCACGAGTCCCATTCCGACAGTGTACACTTCCGGCTTTATAAAACGCATCATATCAAAAATCGCATATCCCGCGTCGGCGTCCCCTCCGGGAGAGTCGATAAAGACCTTTATCGGATCGTCTCCCTTGCTTTCCAGAAGTATGAGCTGTCGTATAACTCGTTCCGCCAGCTCCTTGTTTACCTCTCCGGAGAGAAGGAGAGTCCTTGTCTCCATCATCTTCTCTACCAACATTTCGTTAGGACCCTGTTTTTTGTCCTGTTCCTGCTCTTCCTCGTTATTGTACATTAAGCTGTTCGGCATATTTTTTCCGCTCCTCATGGGTATTAACCGTTATTACTAATGATCGAACAAAGTATACTAGTAAAAAAGGGGAAAGAAAAGTGCAGGGGATAAAATCTGCGCTGGAATACCGGCGGAAGTACAATAGGAACCGCCTCCTCCAAAACCGGCAGTGGGCCGCCGGATTTCCATGCCCTGTACCGGGCGGCGAAAAAACGCTATAGTGGGGGTATGAAATCGGCACTTATCGCCCTCCTGGGGCGCCCCTCCTCGGGTAAAAGCTCTATCCTCAATTCGCTTTGCGGCCATAAAATCGCCATTGTCGCCTCCTCTCCACAGACAACCCGCAATACCGTGCGGGGGATACTTACCGAAGAGCGCGGCCAGCTGGTGTTTCTCGACACCCCGGGCTTCCACGTGTCCCGGAAAAAAATCAATCGCCATCTCCGCCGGCTTGCCGAATCCACCGTGGATGAGAGCGACAGTATCCTCTATGTGGTCGATTCGTACCGGAAAATTGGGGAAGAGGAAGAGGCTCTTATACGACTCGTCTCCGAGAGCGGAAAACCTGCAATTATCGCCCTCAACAAGACAGACTTGGGAACACGAAGATTAGAGCAGTTCGGCAGGATTTTCTCGGAGAAACTGCCCGATGCATCGGTGTACCCCGTCTCCGCAAAAACCGGCTTTGGAATGAAGGACCTAAAAACCGGCCTTTACCTTGCCGCGCCGGAGGGTGAGCTGATGTATCCGGAGGAGTACTACACCGATCAAGACCCGGAGTTCCGCATATCCGAGATTATCCGGGAACAGGTGGTGACCCGTACACGGGAAGAGCTTCCCCACGCCGTGTATGTGGAGATTCAGGATACGGAGTTCTCGCAACAGGGGGACAGCCTCTGGGTGAGGGCATCCATCTTTGTAGAGAGAGAATCCCAGAAGGGGATTATAGTGGGCAAGGGGGGAGAGCTGATAAAGAGGGTACGAGTGGAATCGGAGAAGGCCCTCGCAGAGCTTTTTCCCTACCGCGTCAAGCTCGACCTGAGGGTAAAAACCGCCCCACACTGGCATAGGGACGACTTTCTTCTGCGCAGGCTTATCCATTGAGCGAGCCCGTTCCGCCTAAGCCGGGGTTATACGTACCGCTTTAAGATCTCCAGGGTTTTCTCCTTCCCTATGGTCATAATAAAGCCCGCAAGGCGGGGACCCTTCTCCTTTCCGATAAGCACTTTGTAGCAGAGTTCAAACAGCTCCTTGGGCTCTATCTCCGCATCCTCGGCTATATCGTAGATAGCCTGTCCCACACTCTTTTCGTCATACTCCTCCAACTTTTCCACTATCCCTTTCAAAGCCGCCAGAACTTTCTCTTCCTTCGGGCTTACCTTGACCTTGGGATCTTCTGGAGTTTGGAGTCGGAAACGGAAGTCCTCGGGGCTGAAGTTTTTTACCCAGTTCCACGCACATTGTGCTCTCACTTCCATCCGACGGCGAGCCTCCGGGTCCAGCTCAAACATGCCGAGGACTCCACCCACATCGCCGCTGTGTATCTGCAGCAGGTTACAGAGGTGACGGAAGGGAATTTGGGGGGGCATATTTTCGGGAGGTGCCTTAACCTGGCAGAGTTCGTATATTCTGCTCTCCTTCTCCCTCTTTTTCTCGCCTACCTCCTGCTCTCCGAAGTAGATCCGCTCACACTTGTCGTAGTCTTCGTAAATCTTGAGCACATCAAGATCGAAACTCACCGCAAACTCGCTGTTGGGTTTGGTTCCGGCAAAAAGATAGCGCACCACCTCCGGTTGGTATACCTCCAGAACCTCTCTGAGGCCGACCACCTCTCCGGAGGAGGAAGATATTTTGCCTCCCCTCCCCTTTATCCGGAGAAAATCGTACTGAAAAGTGACAGGTGCATCTCCTCCGTAGACCTCTTTTACCACTCTTCGGGCGGTATCGAAGGAGCCCCCCTCGGAGTGATGATCTTTACCGGCGGGTTCGAAATCCACCCCTTCGTATGCCCATCTCATGGGCCAGTCTATTCGCCACGGCAGCTTTACCGCAGAGGTCTTTCGCAGATCCAGGGTCTCCTCATTACCGGTATCTTCACAACGGTAGGTAAGACCCCACTCCCCGTCCCAGGCAAGTACGGTGGTATTGTCACGGTCGGTAAAAGTACTAAAGACCGACACAGGCCACCACTCCTCGGGAAGCGGGTGGGTCCTGTGCTCGTCGAGGATAGCCCTTATTACATCCCGCTTCTCCAGAGCAGTCCGTATGCCTTCGGCGTACGTGGAAGAACGGTAGCGGGAAGCCTGATAGATATACTCCGGCTCTATGCCCACTATAGGCAGCAGCTGCTCGAGCTCCTTCTCGTTAGCCTCGGCATAGCTTTCGTACACTCCGCGAGTGTCCGGTACCAGGGTAATGGGTTTTCGCAAGAAAGTCTCCAGCACCTCCGGCTGGGGCATGTTTTTGGGCACCCTTCGGAACACATCGTAGTTGTCCCAGGAGTAGATAAACCGTACATTCTCTCCACGGTCCCGCAAAGCCCGCACTATAAGATCCACGGAGATAATCTCCCTGAAGTTTCCTATATGTATGGTTCCCGAGGGAGTAATTCCCGAGGCGCAGGTGTAGCGCTCCTTTTTCCCCTTTCTATTGACAACTTTCTCTGCAGTACCGTCGGCCCAATGATTCGCTTTATTTTTCATAAGTGTCGAGTATACCCGTATAGAGATCCTTGTTCAATGATAGACCTGCAATTGCCGATAAGTTAGAATGTCTCAACCACATATTCCAGGGAGTTAAAGAGTGAGATACAGTTGTACACCCTCCGCGCCCGCGGCTATATCCTGCTTCAGCTCTGCATCCGGCTTCGGCCATAGACTCGGCTTCGGCTCTACATCCGGTTTTCCCTTCACATCCCCCGCTTGTGCGTGTGCAAGGATCCTTTTGGTTCTCCTGTGCATGAATTTTTTTTTACTCCCTGCCTGGGCGGAGGAAAGTGTTCAGGAAGACAAAAAGGAGGATGTTCTTACCCAATCGGGTTACGCATCCTGGTACGGTGGAAAATTCCACGGGCGCACTACCGCAAGTGGGGAGGTTTTTGATAAAAACGAACTTACCGCCGCTCATCGTAGGCTTCCCTTTGGAACAATCGTAAAAGTAACCAATACTGCCAACGACGAAAGTGTAACGGTTCGTATTACCGATCGCGGTCCCTTTGTAGAGGGGAGGATTATAGACCTCTCCAGGGCTGCCGCAGAGAAGATCGGTCTTATCCGAGCCGGAGTGGCGGAGGTGAGAATCGAAGTAATCGAAAGCCCGGGAGAGGACAGAGCCGGTCTCTCCGGCGGCTCAACGGATTCCAGTGGCAACTCTTCGAATTCCAGCGGCAACCCATCTGAGAACAGCACCAGTACCTCCCGGGCTTCCCTCGATTCGGAAAGGCTCGATACCGGCAAAGCCTACCAGGACCCCAGAGACAATCCGCTCTACACATTTGCCGAACCGGAAAGTTATACCGTCCAGATTGCATCCTTCTCACGTGAGGATAACGCCAAAAGGCTTTACTCGATATTACAGGAAGACGATCTTTCCCCCTCCTATGAGAAGAGCCCCTCCGGACATTACAGGGTGGTAATTACCGGGGTGGAACCGGACAAACTCGAGGATGTAAAGGAGCAGCTTTCAAATCTGGGCCATACCTCTCTGCTCATACGGGAGGTGCTCTATTGAGAGTGGTTCAAAGATTGGGTAAAAACCCCCAAAAACGGTTCTCGAACCGCCTTTTACCCAATCTTTGAACCACTCTTTAACTGTTTTTTTTACATTTGGAGTTTCCCTCGAGCCCTGCCTCATATTGCACATAAATTAAGAATGTCATATATTGATCGTTGTGAACATTAAAGAGCTTTCAATACATTCCGGAAAAACCGCGCTAATAACAGGGGGAGCCTCCGGCATAGGACTGGAATTCTCCCGTCTGCTCGCCGCAGCCGGCTGGAACCTTATACTGGCGGGAAGAACCGAACATAAACTGGAAGAGGCACGGGAGGAGCTTTCCGTCCAATACGGGATTTCGGTACGCACAAGGGTATGCGATCTCTCCAAAGAGGGAGCGGCGCGGGAATTGTACGGGGAATTCGGTTCCGTTCCTGCAGAGGCCGACAAAGGGGAGAGAGTTTTTCTCCTGATAAACAACGCCGGCTCCGGGCTGTTCGGCCCGGCAGTGGAGCAACCAGCCGATAAAACCGCACAGATGTTACACCTCAACATTACATCTCTTACCATTCTTTCGAGTCTCTTTGCCAAAGAGATGTCATTACAGGGAGGAGGTTACATACTCAATGTGGGCTCCATGGCGGGAAGAAGCCCCATGCCCTACTTTGCTGTCTACGGGGCGAGCAAGAGTTACGTACACAATTTTTCTATAGCCCTGCGGGCGGAGCTGGCAGGAGAGGGGGTAGTAATAGGCTGTCTCGAACCCGGCTATGTAAGGACATCCTTTGACTCCAACGCCTCCATAACAAACGAACGTTACAGACGTTTTTCCCATCGAAACGGGATGGATCCGCAAGATGCTGCTGCTGTCGGATTAAAAGGACTTTTCCGAAAAAAGGCGCGGATTGTCCCTGGATGTGCAAACAGGATAACTGCGGCCCTTGCCGAGGTTGTTCCACCTTCGTGGGCTGCGGGAACCGTGTACAAAGCAGTAGGAAAAATCATCTCATAACCAAAGGCATCATGATCCGCAAGGGGAATATCAACAATGAAATCAAACTTATCCGTAATTCCAAAGGTACTGGAGAAAGACAAAGACCTTGCTTTTAAACTGGCAAAGGCTTTTTTTGGAAAAAATCTGGCAAAGAATATCGACCGTCAATTTAAGGACGGTACAAGCAGCCATCTCAACTTGATTACTTTTCGCATAACCCCCATGTGTAATCTTAACTGTGTAATGTGCAACCAAAGGGGAGATACCGGCGTCTTGAAGGGAAAGTACGCCGCGGATGAGGCAAAAACAGTGTTGCCCCTCGAATATTATAAAAAACTCATAGACGAGGTAGGGCCGAAAAAACCGATTTTTTACGTATGGGGTGGAGAACCGTTTATGTACCCTCATATTATGGACCTTGCCGAATATGCAATAAAAAACGGTCCAGGCTGGAGTGTAAACACCAACGGAACTTTCCTGAAAAAACACGCCGAACGCATTGTCCGGGACGGGTGGGATGCACTTTTTGTCTCCCTCGACGGCTTCGAGGAGGTTAACGACCGCATTAGGGGTAA
>JBKHFZ010000019.1:0-25619 GCA_046539925.1 Spirochaetaceae bacterium | reverse complement strand
TCTCCATAAGCTTTCTTACCGCCATTGTTCCCTCCGCCTTGGGGAGACCTACCATGTTTATGAGCTCCTGGGTGCCGAAATCGAAGGTGTACGAGCTCATGGTTATGGGAATCCGCTGTTTCTCCAGCTGTATAAGCAGAGCGTCGTAGAGCTTTCCCAGTGGATCGCTTATCTGGGTATTTGCCAGCTGTTTATAGATAAACCAGATTCTCTCGGAGAGAAGCTGGGTAAGGCGGGTAATAATCTGGGGCTCCGAAGAGACCATTCTCTTAAAGTTGGCCTTGTTTACCGCAAGCAGAACCGCATCCTCATGGGCTACAGCCGAGGCGCTCCTCGGCTTATCTTCCAAAAGAGCCATCTCCCCGAAAATATCCCCCTGCTTGAGAAGAGCGAGGAGAACTTCGTTATCGTTCATGATTTTTGTTATCTTGACACTGCCCTTTTGAATTATGTAGAGCTCTTTCCCCGGCTGAGCTTCGGAGAAGATCATTGTGTCCTTCGGATAGGTACGTGTAAACTCCTCGTCGCTGCCGTTGAGGTATACCACCTTTGCGTAGGGGCGGATTTTTGCCATCCGCTCCTTTGCCAACTTTATATTATCCCCCTCGGGACAGAACTTTATATACTGATGATACGCGTAATAGGCCTGGTTGAACTTATTCTGCCTGGCATAGTACTCGGCAACCTTGAACAGATGGGAAATATCGGAGTCGGCATTGCTCTTCAAGGTTATCCTGGTAAGCGCCTCGTCGAGATACCTCATTTTTCTGGAGAATTGCTGAATAATTTTAAGCGCCACCGGAGCGTTCATCTTAATAAGAATGCCGTACTGCTCTTTGCGTACCGCTATAAGGGTAACATCTGTAAGGGCCCTTGCGGTTTCTATATGACTGTGGGTAGACATGGTAGAGACAACCCCGAAAAAATCTCCAGGCTTGAGGGTATTCCCCTCCTCTTCTTCTACTATCTCAACTTCCTTGCTTATTTGAACCTGTCCGGACCGAATTATATAAAAGCTGTCGGCTTGCTGTTTACCTTCAACTATTATATATGCGCCCTTCTTGAATTTAACAAGAGACAGCTGTAAAGAATTATTCATATAACACCTATCGACATTCCCTCAACCAAAGTATAGGTTCCGGGGTCGTTATTTGTCAATCAGAAAAGATTTTTCTCTACCACCAATCTATCACACGGAGCTCTCCCCATCTGGAGCGGTACCCCTTATTGCTTCCGGAATACTCTTCCCACACTGTTTGAAGAGCAAAGGGATCGTCGTGAGTTACCGTTTGGGAGTTGGGATTAACCTGCGGAATAGTAACCACTTGGCGCGAGAAGGTGATATGCTGATTATCGAGATTACCGAAGTAATAATCCACGGGAGAATCTACGGGTGCGGCAATATTGTCCAGCCCTATGCCCAAGGCGGGATCCGCGGGTATCCATCCGTAATCGGGCAGATAAAATTCCGCCCATACATGTTTTTGAGCCTCTTTATCTCCATACACCAGATATCCCGCGACCGGTCTGGCCGGCACATCCGCCGTCCTTGCGAGAGCTACAAAGAGAAGCCCAAAATCGGAGGCACCGCCCACCCCGGTTTCCAGAGCCTCCTCCAAAGTTCCGGAAAAGGAGGAATCCTCCTCCATATTGTCCACAAGGTAACCATATATTGCCTCCGCCTTTTTATACGGAGATGCTTCCCCTCCTGTAATTCTTCTCCCCATTTCCCGGAGGAGTTCGGAATCCGCCGGTATAAAGGGGTCCGCTTCGGTGTAGTGTTCAAAGAGTTTTCGGCTCCTGTCGTACGAATCGGAGACGGACTCCGCTTCTATGTCCGTGGAGATAGAGTAGCGGTCAAACCAGTACGTGTGAGTGAGGAGAGTCTCCTCTCCCTCCTTCCCGGAGTCGATATTGTACCTCATTACTCCCTTATAGTCCTTCCACATGGGATCGGGAGAGTGTGACTCCTCTATGTCTTGCTGGGTGTACCCGAAGGTGAGCCGGGGAACCCAGAACTCGAGGCTCTCTCCTTCATCGATAGAAGAGGTATGTGTAATTTCCACTTCATGCTGTATCTGATACCCCCTTTTGTCCTCCAGGCGTTTTGCACCGTCGGGTTTTTCAACCTCAAAAAAGAACTCGTTACTTTTTCCACGATCGGTCTCAACCGTCACATTGCCCGAGACAGCCCCGTCGGGGATGTAGACAACTATCTCTTCATCGCTCCAATGGAGGTAGTCGTAGTCCAGCTCGCTGCACGCAGTATACTCCTGTACTCCTCCCTTATCCTTACCTGCACCGGAGGCTTCCTGGAGAAATCGAAAGTACACCTTTCCTTCCGCCCTTCTTTGGCCGAAATTGGAACCGGAAATTGTCACTTCTTCCCCCAGGGCACCTTTTTCCGGTGATATCTCCTCTATAGTGGGGAATCCCGGTCTTTCCGCTCCGGACAGGACTACGGGTATATGGGTCTTGTTGGTAAAAAGAGCACCATTACTCTTTCCCTGGGAGGTTGTGACATAGACTCTCCCCGATTTTACACCGTTGGGTACCTCTATCTGTATCTCCTCATCGCTCCATTTCTGATAATGAGTCGAGGTAATCCGGATACCCGCAACATCCACATCTCCGATACCCCTCTCGTCCCCGAAATTCCTTCCGGTTATGGTAAGAGTCTCTTCCGGCAAGGCCGCCGCAGGAGAGAGTTTTTCTATTACCGGCGGATTTTTGGTAAGACGGGTGTGGCCCACGGCAAGAGCGATGAGGACCAGCAGAAGAAATATCGATACGAGAGCTGAGCTTAATTTGGCATGTTTCATTACAAGTTATCCGGCAGTATAGGGTGTAACCTTTATCTCCATCTCAATACTATATACGTTTTTGTCGGTATCTACAGCTACTCCAACGGGAAAAAACATAATGCTTTCACCGGCTTTAACCGGAAGACTCTTCATCGTACTGTAGTACTCCTTCTCTTCCTTTGTCCCCGAGCCTATCCATACCTCGCCCTTTGCGACAAGGAGGATGGTGTTGTCCTGGTTTATAAAGGGGATAATCTGGGCGTGTATCTCTATATTATCCCCCTCCATAGTAACGGTAACCGAACGACCTGAGACGGTTAGACGCCGGCTTTCGGCGTTCCATACACTCTCTCCCTCTTCGCCGATAATCCTCACGTTGATATCTACGGAAACAGTCTTTCCCTGCAGATGTTTGAGCACCTCCCCCAGTTCCTCTTTGCTCATTCCGTCGGCGTATACAAGAGATATACCCGGGAGCACAAGAAACAGAAGGATGAAAAGGCGTTTCAATTTACCGAACTCTCCTTAACAGCGGCAAAGTCCGTTGCGCGTATCAACTGAGGTTCTCCGTATACATTAAAATTGGAGGGTGTGGGCAGCTCGATTTTAATCTCCACCGAGGCTCCTCTATCGGAGAGAAAACGAAAGAGCTCCTCCATCTCTTCCCTGCTATGCCCTCCGGAGCTTGTACTCACTGTCTGCCCTATTTCCTCCACACCGCCGTGGGAGGAGGCGGACTGGGAAACCGTTGAATCCGGACCCGATGAATCCGGATCCGAGAAAACAAACCCCGTCCCCAGGGTTACCAATCCGCCGAGAAGAAACAGGAGAAGTGCCGCAGCAGCCGCACCGGGAAAAGTAAGGGAAAGCCTCCCTTCCCATATCTTCTTTTTCGGATTTCTCTCCAGGGCCAAAACGATGCGGTGCATAGAACGTTCCATCCGCTCTTCGGTATGCAATTCGGAATCGGAGGGGTAAGCGGAAGTGCTGATACCGGATAATCTCTTTAGGGACTCAAGTCTTTCGGAACACTCCCCGCACACCTTTACGTGCTCCTCGATACCGGCTCTTTCCTCCGATGAGAGTTCTCCATCCATATAGGCGGAAAGTTCCTTCTCATACTCACACATGAACGTCCTCCTCCTCGATACTCTTCTCGAGCTTAATCCGCGCCCTGTGAACACGAACCTTGACGTTATTCTCGCTTATCTGCAGCACCTGCGCTATTTCACTGTAACTTAAATCCCCAAACTCTTTAAGAACAATAACAGATTTAAGCGAGTCGGGCAATTTGCTCACCGCCTGCTGGACAATATGTGCCGTCTCCGATCTGAGGATCTCCTCTTCTCCCGTCTTCGGTAGAGGTTGTGGCTGATGGAAGTAGCTCTCCATAGCTTTTCGCTCCCGTTTTCTGCGCTTAAAGTAGTTTAAGGATAGATTCTTCACAACTCTGAGCAGCCAATACGTAGCTTGATCGATAGACGGAAAAGGAGCGGTGTGGTGGTAAAACTTTATAAAAGCCTCCTGACAAATGTCCTCCGCTATATCCGCATCCAATGTAATATTGTAGGAGACCCGCAGTATCTTTGGGAACACTCGCTCGTAGACAGTTCTAAACACTTCGGGATCTTCACTACAGATATTCATAACTAGAACAACTCATCGGAGGATTGGTTACACCGACTTTGTCCACACCGTCCCTTCCGGGGTATCTTTTATGGAAATTCCCCGTTTTTCCAGCTCATCGCGGATCTCGTCGGCCCGGCTGAAGTTTTTCTCCTTCCGCGCCTGCTCTCTCTCACGTATAAGCGCAAGAGCCTCCTCGTCTATATCCGCCGACTCGCTGCCGCTCTCTGCAAGCTTGAGCCCCAGAACTCTGTCCATATCGTATAGTACAGCCAGGCGCTCTTGCGGTGCTATATGTTCATCCTTTACCGTGTTCCACAGAATACCCAGGGCTTTAGGAACATGAAGATCCTCGCTTATAGTGTCCCTGTAATCCTGCAGGTATCTGCCGGCGTCGGGGGACAGATCCTCCGGCGCGGGAATACGGGAGGAATCTCCTGTTTTTGTCTGCAGCTCCTTTACCCTCTCCACGAGGTTCTTCCTCGCCGTTCTCGCCGCATTGAGAGATTCCGGGGTAAACTGGAGCTGACTGCGATAATGTCCGCCAAGGCAGAAGTAACGGTAGTCGAGGGGATCGTAGCCCTGCTCCTTGAGAGTGCGGAGGGTAATAAAGTTTCCCTTCGACTTTGCCATTTTTCCCGCGTCCATAACAAGAAATTCGCCGTGGACCCAGAAGTTTACCCACGTCTTTCCCGTGGCAGCCTCGGACTGGGCTATCTCGTTGGTGTGGTGGACGGGTATGTGGTCGACCCCTCCGCAGTGAATATCAAACTGCTCGCCGAGGTACTTCATGCTCATTGCAGAACACTCTATGTGCCAACCCGGATATCCCCTCCCCCAGGGAGAGTCCCACAGCATCGCCTGGTGTCCGAATTTGGACTGGGTAAACCAGAGCACAAAATCCCTGGGGTTCTTCTTGTTTCCGTCCACCTCTATGCGAGCCCCGGATTTGAGGTCTTGTGCATCCAAACGTGCGAGTTTACCGTATTCGGGAAACGTATCAATACTAAAATACACGTTTCCCCCGGAGGTGTAGGTATTTCCCTTCTCCTCGAGCCTCTCTATAAACTTGATCATATCTCCCACGTGCTCCGTGGCCTTGGGAATTGCGGTGGGCCTGAGAATATTCAGCTCGTCCACATCCTTGAAGAAAGCCTCGGTATAGTACTTTGCAATGTCCCACACGGTCATCCCCTTCTCCCGGGAGCTCTTTACCATCTTGTCTTCGCCCTCGTCGGCATCGTCGGTAAGATGACCTACGTCGGTTACATTCATTACATGCTCGACCTTGTACCCCGCGTACTCCAGCAGCCGTCTCAGCACGTCCTCGAACACGTAGGTTCTCAGATTTCCTATATGGGCGTAGTTATAGACCGTCGGGCCGCAGGTATACATCTTGGCAACTCCCGGTTCGACCGTGTAGAAATCTTCAATTTTCCGTGTCATTGTATTGTAAAGACGTACCTGCATACGCGCTCCTTGTAAAAAACCCTCTTACCCGGCGGCAACCCGCTGGTACACACCCGAATTTTTCCGTATTATACAAAAACGGAAAACTGTTGTGGATATCAATGTAGAGAAAAACGCCGAAAAAATCAACATAAGAGGAAATCTCCTCCTTCGGGAACCGATGAGCAGACACACCACCTTCGGCATAGGCGGCCCCGCGGACATTTTTGCCGTTCCGGAGGACCGTGAAGATTTGAGAAAACTCATCTCGTGTGCCGCTCGGGAAAAAACACCCCTACACATAATAGGGGAAGGCGCAAATATCCTGGCAGCAGACGCCGGCGTAAGGGGTATAGTAGCGCATACGGGCAAAATTGCCGATATTTCAATTGAGGGCACAACGCTTACCGCGGAGGCAGGTGCCCCCATAAGCGAAGTGTCCGCTCAAGCGGCGGAGCATAACCTCTCGGGGCTCGAGTTTATCTACAAGATGCCGGGCAGCACCGGGGGAGCACTCTGGATGAACGCACGGTGTTACGGCTCCTCCATATCGGAACACACCAGGTGGATAGAGTACTTCGAAGAAGGGGGAGAGGTACAACGTATGCATCTGCCGCACCCGGATTACGGCTACAAGACATCCCCCTTCCAGGGGAGCGATAAGACAATCTGCAGGGCCTGCTTTACCCTGGAAAAGGGAGACAGGACCAAAATCACGAGGGAGATGAGCCGGGTGTACCGCGACAGAAAAGAGAAGGGGCATTTTAACTACCCCTCGGCGGGATCGGTTTTCAAGAACAACCGCTCCTTCGGCAGACCTACCGGAGCGATTTTGGATGAACTCGGATTAAAGGGCATGCGGAGGGGAGATGCACAAATAGCACCTTTTCATGCTAATATAATTATTAACCTGGGCAACGCCACAGCCCGGGATGTGTACGCCCTGATGGAGGAGGCCCGCATAAGAGCGTGGGAACTGCTCCGTATAAAACTCGAGCCGGAACTACAGTGCATGGGAGATTGGGGAGAGCCTCTATGAGTTTAATAAACAACAGTATCGAATACTACCGCACCTATCGTGAAATTATGAGCGACGAAGACATCCACTCGCTCTTTTCGGATCTTCCTACGGGAGAACTCGCCAACAACTGGCGGGAGCTGTCGGAAGAGGAATCGGGAGAGATTTTTCTCCACCTGGATAACGAAAAAAAGATGGATCTTATTACAGAACTGCCCAACAGCGAGCAGGAGAAAATTATAACTTCTCTATCCGCTCAGGGTAAAAGAGCTCTGTTTAAGGCGATGGAACCGGACGATCTTGTTGACCTGGTGCAGTCTATAAGCCACGAAGTCCGCCGTTCCGTCTGGGAGAACCTGAGCGACGAGTCAAAAAGGGAGATGCTTTTTCTCCTTAGATTCGACGAAGACGACGCCGCCGGGATGATGACTCCCCGTTACCTCGCTGTCCGCTCGAACATAACCGTTGCCCAGGCGCTAAAGTTTGTCCGATCCAAGGTGGGGGATGTAGAGTTTATGTACTATATCTATGTCCTCGACGACCTGCAGAGACTTATCGGCGCGATCTCCATAAAAGATATTCTTATGGGAGAAGACGACGCCAGGGTCTCCGATATTATGGAGACCAGGGTAATATCCGTCTTCGACGAGACAGACAGAGAAGAAGTTGCAAAAACCCTGGAGGAGTACGATCTGGTCTCACTGCCGGTAACGGATTCGAACAATATTCTCCTCGGTGTTGTTACCTTTGACGACGTCATAGATGTAATCAGGGAGGAACATACCGAGGACGTATATAAAATGGGAGCTATGTCCGGAGAGGTGGACAGCTATATGGACACCTCGATCTGGGGATTGGTAAAAAAGCGCGTTCCATGGCTGGTAATCCTCCTTCTCGTGGGAACAATTACAACAAATGTTGTCTACCACTACGAGGGCCTCGTGGTAGGTGCCGCCTTCCTGTTTGTATTTATGCCGGTTATCACCCAGACCGGAGGCAACTCCGGGAGCCAATCCTCCACCCTCATGATACGGGGGCTTGCCACAGGGGAGATTAATTTTAAGCAGATATGGTTTATTATTGGCAGAGAACTCTTGGTAGGAATGCTTATGGGCATCATAACCGGTATAGTAATTACCGGACGCAGCACTTTTCTGCCCCCCGGAGTCGGCATAACCGAGGGCTTTGCAATAGGCGTTTCCCTGGCTTTTGTCGTACTGGTCTCCAATATAATAGGAACCATTGCGCCGCTAATTATCCACCGTCTGGGCTTTGACCCCACGGTAATGTCGGCGCCCCTTATGGCAACGGTTATCGATGTATGCGGCCTTTCAATCTACTTTGAAACGGCAAGATTCATGCTCAGTCTGTAAGTTCAAACCTTTTCTCCAGGTTCCATCCTATAGTCAACTCGTACTGTCCGTCTTTACACATACCCCGGGCATATATCTCCGCGCTGTCTCCCGGCTCCAAGCTCACTTGTGAAGAATACTCCCAATAGTCCATCCCTGTTTTTCCTTCTATATCAAGGGAGACGGGCCCGCGTCTAAATTTTAACGAACCCCCGAACTCTCCCGAAAAATCCGTCCCCGCGCCTGTCTCTCCCTCCTTTCGGAGGTTCCACTCCACATTGCCGGATAGATACCGTCCGGCGAATTTCATGGACACCTCGGTGCCTGTTTCAAAATTACCCTCTCCGTCGGTCTCCCAGCTCCACTTTCGAAAATGCTCTATCTCCGCCCTGCCCGGATCCGCCAAAAAGAAGAGTCCCGCGGAAAATTCATGATCGCTCTTTTTGTAGAGATCCGGGGTAAACTCCCCTCCCCTGTCTCTGAGTTTGAACTCAATATGTGTTCCCACGGGACCGCCCGGAAGCAGAGTGCAGGCTGCCGAAACCGCGGTTTCGCCTCCCGCAGCCTTTCCGTTATAATAGATGTAGTAATCTCCCTTATAATCCCCCCCAAGGGACCAGGAAAACCGCTCTCTATCTCCAAATACAGAGGCTCCTAAAAAAACCCCCCTCTGCAGGGTCGCAAGAGCAGTTATCGAAGCGAGAAGAGAGATGTTTCCCCCGCCCTTTACACTGCTCCAAAATGCCGCGGAGCCCCGAAGCATCTCTTCGCCTCTTCCCCTATGGGGTCTCTCTGCAGCCAGTTCCGGTTCGAGGGTTTTATGGAAAAGGCTCCTCGAAAAGAGCAGGCTTACCTCTCTCTCTTCGGCGGAACTCCAGTTGTAAAACAGCCCGCTTTCGGAGGACTCCGTGTCTCGCACCCAGTAGCATGCTCCATTATCGGGAAAGAAAAATGCCATACCGCGCCTTTGTACGGGACTAAGACCGAAATCTACGGTTATTCCGGGGGTAGTATAGTCTGAGGATACCGAATAGCCGGCGAACCGTCCGGTACGGGCAACCGCGAGGAGGCCCTCGGGGCTCAGAGAACCGGCGCTCATATGAGGGGTCCGCAGACCTGGAAACACCTCGGTCTTGTTGCCCTCGGAGAGGTGTATTACCGCCGCATCCACCCTTTCTGCTGGATTACCGCTCTGCGAGATAATCCTGTACCGTCCGGTCAAGCTCTCCTCTTCGATTTTGAGGGAGTGGAACAGGTTCACCCTCTGGATCTCATCCTCCTCGGCCTGCTTCTCATCCTCCTCGGCCACAGGGAAACCGGAATCCGCAAATACGGGGACATAAAATCCGGGAAGAGGGAGGGACAGAGAGAAAGCGGAAAGAATAACGGCCCTGTATAGTATCTTCATGTACCTATTAATAGGAGCTTACCGGTCTTCCTGATTTCCGTTGTTGAAAATTTTTTGCTTACATGAGAAAATTGCGTGAAAAAAACAATTTCCAGG
Organism: Spirochaetaceae bacterium; assembly: GCA_046539925.1. Taxonomy (GTDB): domain Bacteria; phylum Spirochaetota; class Spirochaetia; order DSM-16054; family Sediminispirochaetaceae; genus CAYFVU01. The sequence goes on along the minus strand of JBKHFZ010000019.1, from coordinate 15,866 downwards.
GAGGCATTTATCTTGAATATTTTGACTTTAAATTGCGGAAGTTCTTCTGTTAAATACCAGGTATACGATTGGGACAACAAAGAAGTTCTTGCCAACGGCGTTGTAGAGCGGATCGGCCAGGAGATATCCGCCATAGAACACCATGCCGCAGGTAAGGAGACCTACGAGGAGGAACAGAAAGTTCCAGACCACACATCTGCGATAAAACTGATTGTAGATACCCTTGTTCATCCCGAACGGGGAGCTATTGAGTCTATGGACACCATCAAAGCGGTTGGACACCGGGTTGTCCAAGGGGGTGACAGGTTCAATAAATCGGTAATAATCGACAACGAAGCGCTGGAAACCTTCAAGGAGATGTCCAACCTCGCCCCTCTGCATAACCCGGCCAATATCCAGGGCGTCGAGGCGGCACAAAAGATACTCCCCGATGTACCTCACTGCGCGATAATGGACACCGCATGGCACCAGACGATGCCGGAGAGTTCCTATATGTATGCTCTCCCCTACGAGTGGTACGAAAAATACGGAGTAAGACGGTACGGCTTTCACGGCACGAGTTTTCTCTATGTTACCAAACGTACCGCGGCGCTTCTCGGGAAAAATCCCAACTCCATAAACGCAATTGTCTGCCATATTGGAAACGGGGCGAGCATCTGCGCGGTAAAGGACGGGGTCTCCTACGACACTTCCATGGGACTGACCCCCCTCGAGGGACTTGTCATGGGCACGCGCAGCGGCGACTTCGACCCGGCTATTATTTTTCACATTCTCAACAATACCGATTATACGCCGGCGGACGTAGAAAAAATCCTCAATAAAAAGAGCGGGATCCTCGGTATTACAGGACAATACATAGACCGGCGGGATATACAAAAAGCGGCGGAAGAGGGAGACACACGCTCACAGCTGGCAATAGACGCGGAGGTGTACCGCCTGCGCAAATATATCGGCGCGTATGCAGCCGCACTGGGAAGAGTCGATGCGCTTGTCTTTACCGCCGGGGTCGGCGAAATGGCCCCTGAAATTAGAGGGAAGGTTGTGGAGAACCTCGATATTCTGGGCATCAAGGCGGATATATCTAAAAACGATCTCTCCAAAACTCGAAACACCGAAACCGAGATTACCGCGGAGGGCTCCTCCACCAGGGTATTTGTTGTTCCCACGGACGAGGAGCTGGTGATGACCGAAGACACCTACGCTCTTATGAACGGCACCTACGATGTACACACCAAATTTATCTACTCCTTTCAGAGCCCTGATTATATAAACCACGGCCGAGAGAAGAGGCTCAAAAAGGAGATTAAAGAGCGTCCGGAATTGGAGAAGATAATCGCCCGGCCCCCCAAATAGCGCTCGGAGAACCCCCGCACAGCGTATAGCTATCAAAAAAACAGCCAAACACAGCCCCGGAGTTTAACCCCCGGGGCTGTTTCACGGCGGGATGTCTCACAGCGGGACAGCCTATAGACGGGTGAGAGTCTTGGACCGAAGCTCTTCGGCTTTCTCATCCCCCAGCAGGAATCTGATAATTTCCACGGCAAACTCCCCGGCCGTACCGGGACCCCTGCTCGTAAGAAATTTTCCGTCTTTTACAACCCGCTCCTCCACAAAAGTGGAGGTCTTCAATTTTTCCTCCGCCCCTGGAAAACAGGTCACTTTTTTCCCTTCTATTATACCCATCGGTTCGAGGACAAACGCCGGAGCGGCGCAGATAGCCGCCACCAGTTCCCCCTTCTCGTATACGCTCTTAATCAGTTCTTTAGCCGCTGTGCTCGCGGCTATATTTTCCACTCCCGGAAATCCTCCCGGAATATAGACAGCGTCAAAAGCACCGTCGGCATCTTCTACCTTCATATCCGTGTCGACGCGGATATCATGGCCCCCGGTTACCTGTTTACCCGTTACACCGAGAACCGATACGTCCACACCGCTTCTTCTCAGATAATCCACAGGAAGAAGCCCTTCCACCTCTTCGAAACCGTCTGCAAGTAATACAGCTGTACGTTTCATAATATACCTCCCGTATCCATGAAAAAATGTATTCTAGTACCAGTGGGAAATCTCCACACGGCCCTTTATATGTTTTTCCTCCAGAATATTGTAAGCCCGCATCAAAATATTTTCCGTCTCCTCCCAGCCTATACACTCGTCGGTTACCGATACACCGTAGGCGAGTTCTGCGGGTTTGGACAAGAGCTTCTGCTTTCCTTCGAACAGGTTGCTCTCCAGCATAAACCCGGAAAGTATGGTGTTTCCCCTAATAATCTGGTCGATAACCGACCTCAATACCCGTCTCTGCCGAATATGCTTCTTGCCGGAGTTGGCATGGCTGCAGTCCACTACTACCGAGGGAATAATCCCTGCACTTTCAAACATCTCTTCTGCAATCTCCAGATCCTCCTCGTGGTAGTTAGGTCCGGACTCGCCCCCCCTCAAGATCAGATGCACCGTATCGTTCCCCGCTGTATGAAAAATACACGTGCTTCCACGCTGGTCTATGCCGATAAAACTCGCGGGATGGGTGGCCGACTGCATGGCGTTTATCGCGTTTTCAAAACTTCCGCTCGTACTGTTCTTGAAACCCACCGGCATCGAAAGTCCGCTGGAAATATTTCTGTGGGTCTGGCTTTCGGTAGTCCGTGCGCCTATGGCCGCCCAAGAGACCAGATCGTCTATATACTGGGGAATAATGGGGTCGAGAATTTCAGAGCCCGTCGGCAGACCCAGGGAGTTGATGTCCAGGAGTATCTGCCTGGCAACTTCGAGGCCGTAACCGATATCGTAGGAGCCGTCCAAATAGGGGTCGAGAATGAGTCCCTGCCATCCTACGGTGGTGCGGGGCTTTTCAAAATAGACCCTCATGATTATGTATATTCTGTCCTTTACCTTTTCCGACAGCTCCTTGAGTCTCTTTGCATACTCAAGAGCTCCCTTTGTATCGTGGATGGAACAGGGCCCTACAATGGCCGCTACCCGTGTATCCTCCCGCCGGATAATTCTCTTTATGGTTTCCCTGCTCTCGTAGACATGCTCGGCAATATCTTCGTGCACCGGGTAACGTCTCTTTAGCTCTGCAGGTGCTATTATGGGAACAATATCCCGGATATGCAGGTCTCTTATTTTTCGCATTACAGCTCTCCTTGTTGTGTGTTTTCCGGTGTCTCACTTTTCCGAGTGTACATGTACCGCTTGATCTTTTTTGTAGGAGTTTTTTCGAAGGGATCCTTTTGCTCTAATATGCCGTAGAGTTTTGAGAAGGAGTTGAGCCTTCTGTTCACGTTTTTCCTGAGATTATCCAAATATTCCCACACGTAAGAAGATATATCTTTAGATATCCCATGGGCAGATTCGGCAAAATTCTTTACATACTCGATGAATTTGTCGTAGTCTATGTGCACCCGTGCTAAAATCTTTCCCTCCTCTTCAAAAACCACCGATTCGCTTACGAAGGGATCTTCGTTCAGCACCGCCTCTATGTTTTCGGGATAAATATTCTCACCGTTCGGGCCGAGAATAAGGTTCTTCAGCCGCCCGTGGATGGTTAGGTACCCCTCTTTATCGAGAGTCCCGAGATCCCCGGTGTAAAACCACCCGTCTTCCCTCAACACTTCCTTTGTCTTTTCTTCTTCCCTGTAATACCCCTGCATAACGTTAGGTCCCTTTACGATAATCTCACCGGGAGTTCTCTCCGGATCTTCGGAAAGAACTCTTACCTCGACTCTGTCTACTACAGGTCCGACGGCGGAGGGCTTGGCATTGTCTTCGGTAGAACCGGCTATTAGAGGAGAAGTCTCGGTAAGGCCGTACCCCATAGCGAGGGGAAACTCCGCCTCCCACAAAAACCTCTCCACCTCCTCGGCAAGAGGAGCACCGCCGACAATAAAATACTTCAAGCTTCCCCCGAAGGTCTTCTTCAATTTTCCGCCCGCGGAGCGGTAGAGGATTTTTCTAAAAGGCGGTACCTTTACAAGATTTCGAAGCACCCGGTTATTCCGGATTTTGGGGGCAATTACACTGCGGTAAATTTTTTCTATTAGCAGAGGGACCGATATAACTACCTGGGGTCTAACAGTCTCCAAAGCGGGGAGCAGTACCGACTGGGAGGGTGGTCTTCTCAAATAGTATATTCTGCACCCGAGGTAGAGGCCGGAGAGAAAGCCGATGGTGCATTCATAGGTATGCGCCAGGGGAAGGATAGAGAGAATTCTGTCCCCCGGTCTGAGTTTGCGGGGTATATCCTTTGTACTGAGCACATTGCTCGCAATATTCCGATGGGTTAACACTACCCCTTTCGGGTTTCCCGTTGTGCCGGAAGTGTAGATAATTGCGGCAATATCCTTCTCCTCCACCTCATCGGGTATAAGGGGCATCTGCGGATACCCCTGCTTCCCGGCATAGGCGGGCTCAACCACCACCTTCCCCTCGGTATGCGAGACCTCTGCAAAATCGTCTATAAGTACGCCCCACCGGTTCTCCCCCAAGAGACCGCTTACCTTGTCGTACATTTTCTCGGAAGTAAAAACCCCTACCGCCCGGGAATGTTCCACAATAGAGGCAATTTCCCGGGCGTGAAAATCCGGCAGAACGGGGACGACTACGGCACCGAGGGTGGTTATCGCAAAATAGCATACTCCCCAGTTAGGATGGTTTTCGCTCAAAAGAATTACTTTATCGCCGAAAGAAACCTCCCTGGAGCGAAGAAACTCCCTTACCCTCTTTACCGTCTCGACAAAATCCGAGTATGTATACGGGTCGCTGTCCACAAATGAGAGAAAGTCGCAGTTCCCGTACAGCTTCGCACTTCTGTTGACAAGGTCCGTAAGCGTCTCTTTTACCATTGTTACAGTGTAGTATGTGCTTGATTTTTTGGCAATATTGGGAAAGCACTTTCAAAATCGCCCTCATTGACAGTACGAGGATTAGTCACTAGTCTAAGGGTCATGAAAATAGGTATAATAGGCTTCGGCGCCCTTGGAGGGCTTTACGGACACTTTTTCTCGAGAGCCCCGGAGACGGAGACTGTCTTTATCGCCTCGGGAGACCGCTTCGAGCGGCTGCGCGCACAACCTTTGACGGTAAATGGAGAGGAACTCAACATACCCGTCGAACAGGCAGGCAAGGCTCGATCCCCCGTGGACCTTATACTTTTTGCGGTTAAACATCACCATCTGCAGCAGGCAATAGAAGATGTGAGCTCCCACGTTGGAGAGTCGACGGTTTTCATCTCCGTGATGAACGGAATAGAGAGCGAAGAGAGAATAGCCGAAGCTTTTGGCGAAGAGCACGTTCTCTACTCGGTAGCTCTCGGCATGGATGCCCTCAGAGAAGATAACAGAGTACGTTTCTCCACCCCCGGTCAACTTCTCGTGGGAAGGGCGCATAACGATACAGAAAAAGAGCCCGACCCTGACCTTGCACTTGTTCAGAACCTCTGTGATGAGTGCGGGTTGCCCTGGGGTACTCCCGTAGACATGATACGGAATCTCTGGTGGAAGTTTATGATAAATATCGGGATAAACCAAACATCCGCCCTCTTAAAAGCCTCCTACGGCACTTTTATTGAATCTTCCCATGCCCGCTCCGTCATGATTCGCGCGATGGAGGAGGTAATCGAGGTGGCCTCCAAAAAAGGGGTGTATCTCGATACATCGGATATTGACCAGTTTGTCCACAAGATTATACCATCTATGTCTCCGGAGGGGAAAACATCCATGTGCCAGGATGTTGAGGCACGACGAAAAACAGAAGTTGAGATGTTCTCGGGAACTCTTATCAGAATCGCCGAGGAGCACGGCATCCAAACTCCGGTAAACAGGACACTTTTCTCTCTTATCAAAGGACTGGAACATACATTTGCCGGAACACACACGTAAGGAGTAACTTCAATGGATAACAGAATAGCCGATATCCTTCAGCTGGAACCGCAGGAACACACAATTACCGCTAAGGGGTGGGTAAAGACAAAACGGGATTCGAAGAATATTGTGTTTTTTGAATTAAGCGACGGCTCCTCTTTTCGGGGATTGCAGGTGGTGGTGGATAATGACGGCAAGGCCGCCTCTGCGGAAGAACTCTCACGGGTACACACCGGTGCATCGGTGGAGGTAAGCGGACGTTTGGTAAGCTCTCCCGGAAAAAACCAGAGTGTGGAGCTGCAGGCGGAATCGGTGACCCTGGTGGGAGAGGCCTCTCCCGAGCAGTATCCTCTGCAGAAAAAGCGCCATTCCTTCGAGTTTCTTAGGGAGATAGCCCACCTCCGGCCGAGGACAAACACCTTTGGCGCGGTAACCCGGGTGCGAAACTCCCTCAGTTACGCTATACACACTTTTTATCAGGAGCGGGGCTTCTTTTATATTCACACTCCCATAATCTCCACCAGCGACTGCGAGGGGGCGGGGGAGATGTTTCAGGTAACAACCCTTCCCCTCGAGGAGGTCCCGAAGGAGAATGGAAGGGTCAAGTACGAGGATGATTTTTTCGGTACCCAGGCAAGCCTTACCGTAAGCGGGCAGCTGCAGGTGGAATCCTACGCGTGCTCCATGAAAAACGTCTACACCTTCGGCCCCACCTTTCGGGCGGAAAACTCCAATACAGCCCGGCACCTTTCAGAGTTCTGGATGATCGAGCCGGAGATGGCCTTCTGCAGCCTGGACGGGAATATGGCTCTTGCCGAGGAGTTTATTAAATACATACTCGCCTATGTTCTTGAACACAACGAAGAGGATATAGATTTCTTTGACAAATGGATAGAAAAGGGGCTTAAGGAGAGCCTGCAGAGGGTTGTAAAGAGCACCTTTACCCATCTCCCCTACACGGAGGCGGTTAAAACCCTCAAAGAGGCGAAAAAAGAGTTCGAGTACCCCGTGGAATGGGGGAGCGACCTCCAGTCCGAACACGAACGCTACCTTACCGAGGAGGTCTTTGGAGGGCCGGTAATTGTTACCGATTATCCGAAGGAGATTAAGGCTTTTTACATGAAGCTCAACGAAGACGGAAAAACCGTTGGTGCGATGGATGTCCTCGTCCCCCGACTCGGGGAGATAATAGGAGGTAGCGAAAGGGAGAACGACTACCGGACTCTCTATTCCCGAATAGTGGAGATGGGACTTTCACCGGAGGATTACTGGTGGTACCTTGACCTCCGCCGTTTCGGCAGTGTGCCCCACTCGGGATTCGGCCTCGGTTTTGAGCGGCTCGTGCAGTATGTAACGGGGATGCATAACATTCGCGACGTAATTCCCTTTCCCAGGACCGTTAAAAACGCCGGATTCTAGGATTTCCGGGAGAGCTCCTTAAGGCGCCGGCTTAAAACCCGGTCGAAGGCAGATGCGAAGGCCTTCACTTCCCGCTCTCCCGCGGTCCCGCTCCCGGACTCCGGGGTAATCCCCATGGCACGGAACTCCATCATGCGCTCCTTTAAAGAAATTCTCTCCCTGATGTTTTCCCCGGTGTACAGCTCTCCCCTGTCGTCGAGGACAAGCACACCCTTCTCCACCAGCCCCTCTGCAAGGAGCAGGTCCCGGCTTACCGCAATGTCTCCCTCTGCGCTGCGGCAGCGAATGTACCCGTCGGCGCTGTCCTCGCCCTTCGGCACCTGCACGAGGGAGACCTCTCCCCTCTCCCGCACGGGGAGGGGTCTGTCGGAGACCAGCACCGCCGGCACACCCGTGCGCAGAGAGGCTTTTATTACGATATTTCTCACTCGAACCGGGCAGCCGTCGGCATCGATCCAGATAGTCATACTTTTTAATCGCACCCTCTATCATGATCCGGAGGGGACGGCGGCAATATACACCTTCCCCTCTCCACTAAGGCGGTAAGATGAAAAGTCGTGGGGAACAACAAAACTTTCCCCCCTCTTGATAGTGAGGGATGAAAAAGTCTCCTTCCGGGTGGTCTCCGTCTCTCCATAGTCGCCGTCGTTAGCGGCGGCGGACGGGAGAAGAGTGCACTCTCCCTCCGTGCAAATACCTATCTCCAGGGATGTTCTGCGCGATATTTCCACATCTGCCCCCTCTACCCGTACCCGTCTAAGGACAAACTCGTCTATAGGCAGGGGATACTCATCCACTTTTGGAAGAGTCTCTACAGGCGTAATTATATCGGGACGTATAGGCTGGAAACTGAGAAGCGAGAGGAGCTCCTCCACATCCACATGTTTTTGTGTCAAACCGCCGCGAAGCACATTGTCGGAGTTTGCCATGAGCTCGACACCCATCCCCTCAACGTAGGCGTGGAGTACCCCCGCCGGCTGGTAAAGGGCCTGCCCCTCCTGCAGGGTAAGCACATTAAGGTAAAGCGGCGCGGCAACTCCGATATCCGTGCCGTGCAGTTCGTGAAAGCGGAGGACGAGCCGGGCCTCTTCCCCGCTGTCTCCCCCTGCCCACGACACAATACCTCGAACAAGCTCTTCCTTCTCCTCCGCATCGAGTGTCATAAGGGTGTTGAAGAATCCCCGGATTTTATCCGCTTCGTCTAGAACTTCTGCAGAGGAGAGAGGCGGGAGGAGTTTTGATCGTACCGCTGGGGCTTCTGTGTTCTCAAAGCCCGCTGCGATCTCCGCGGCTGTTTTGAATCCGCACATCGCCGTAAATGGTGTAAGGGCACATATTACCTCGGGCTTATGATTCCGGTCGCGGTAGTTTCTCGAGAATGCGTCCAGAGGTACACCCTTTCTCTCCTCCCGCTCAAAGCCCTCCTCCGCCTGCTTTTTGTCGGGATGTGCCTGGATGGAGAGGGGTTTACCCGCCGAGAGAACCTTAAAGAGAAAAGGAAGCTCCCCCCCGAACCTCTCGGAGATCTCTTTGCCGAGCACTCGTTCCGGAGAGCTTTTTATAAAATCGGAAAGATTCCGGTTTCCCTCCGGGTCTTCCACCACCGAAGGGCCCCTGGGATGTACACCCATCCACATCTCTGCAAAGGGCTTCTCCTCCGGGTTTTTCCAACCAAGAAGTTCGGGCATAAGCCTGGGAGATCCCCACGCATACTCCTGAATGGTATTTATCAATTTATATGGTCTTCTCATACACATTATTGTACGCATCTGTGCGAGGGTGGTCAACGAGGGATCCGAGGGAGGGCTCCCAAAGCGGTAACCTTGACGGAGAGGGATAATTTGTATAAAACTGGAAAAGATGATAACGCCGGTTTCTATAAAAGGAGTTACCTATGAAATACTCACCCCTTCAACACATAAGATATAAATACAGTCCTGTTCTTCCCGTTATGCTTCAAAAGGATATCTCCACCCTCACTCCCGAATATGGTAAAGAAACCGAATCCTTCGGGGACCAGGGGAAATTGAAGGAGATATTTCCCCACACCTACGGCCGCCCTACCGTGCGCTTTACATCGGGAGAATCGAACCCGAGAACGCAACCGATAAATATTGGTGTAGTTTTATCGGGAGGACAGGCCCCGGGGGGCCATAATGTAATTGCGGGAGTGTTCGACGCGATGAAGGCGTCCAATCCCGATTCCCGACTTTTTGGATTCCTGGACGGCCCTTCGGGAATACTGGAGAACCGGGCAATTGAACTAACCGAAGAATACCTCGATCAATTCCGCAACACCGGAGGTTTTGATATAATCGGCTCGGGAAGAACAAAAATCGAAACGGAGGAGCAGTTCGGGCTCAGTGCCGAGGTTTTAAAGAAAAGGGACATTTCCGCTCTTGTTATTATCGGAGGGGACGACAGCAATACCAACGCGGCTCTCCTTGCCGAGTACTTTAAGAAAAGCGAGACCGATATTACCGTTATCGGCGTACCCAAGACTATCGACGGCGACTTGAAAAACGAAGATGTGGAGATTTCCTTCGGCTTTGATACCGCAACAAAGACGTACGCAGAGATCATAGGCAATATCGGCAGGGACGCCAAGTCCGCCAAGAAATACTGGCACTTTATCAGGCTGATGGGCCGCAGCGCCAGCCGCATTTGCCTCGAATGTGCCCTCCGAACTCAACCGAATATTGCGATTATGTCGGAGGAGATAGAGAGAGAACACACCACTCTTAACGACATTGTGGAACACATCGTACAGACAGTGGTAAAACGGAGCGAAGAAGGAGAGAACTTCGGGGTAGTTCTGGTCCCGGAGGGACTGATCGAGTTTATACCCGAAGTCAAAAACCTTATTTATGAGCTAAATACCATTCTCGCCGAGCATGAATCCTACTTTAACACCCTCCACACCTTTGAAGACCAGGCCGAGTGGATTAACAAGAAACTCTCGAGAGATACGAGTTATGTATTTAGTACTCTGCCTAATAATATTCAGAGACAGCTGCTTATGGACCGGGATCCCCACGGGAATGTACAGGTATCGAGGATAGAGACGGAAAAACTTCTTATCGAGATGACCGAAGACCGGCTGAACGAACTCAAGTCCCAGGACAAATTCAAGGGTAAGTTCAAGACTCAGCACCACTTTCTCGGATACGAAGGGCGTGCGGCCTTTCCATCCAACTTTGATGCAAACTACACCTACGCCCTTGGGTATAACGCGTACGTTCTTATCTCCTTCGGCCTTACCGGCTACATCACATCCATCCGCAATCTTTCGCAGCCGGCGGAGCAATGGGTTCCCGGAGGTATTCCCATAACCATGATGATGAACTTGGAAAGGCGTCACGGTGCGATGAAACCGGTTATTAAAAAGGCGCTGGTGGATCTGGATGACAAACCCTTTAAAGTCTTTGCCGCAAAACGCGGGGAATGGGCCTTAAAGACGAGCTACACCTACCCCGGAGCAATCCAGTACTTTGGCCCGGAGGACGTGTGTAACGAACCTCCAATGACGATTGCAATTGAACAGAGCTGAGGCGATTAAAACTGTAGTACGAAGAATAAAGGATAGACTCAAAACACCAGTCTTAGAACTCGGAACCGCGAAACTGCAGAAAGTCTATTCCTATCCATGCGTTGGTGTTGGACATCTCACGGTCGATAAGCCCCAAGTCTACATCTTCCGTCGTTTCGGCAATTAGATACTCTTTCCCTTCGACGGGAAAACGCGCTCCCTCACCCTCCACGTCTACCGCCGCTACGCTGTGGGCGTAAGTTGAGGAGACCATCAACACTGCGTCGATATCGAAATAGTGGAGCAGCATTACGTAGATAAGTGCCCTCGTATCGCAGTCTCCTGCTGTCTCTACCGCACCTTGTAGAGGAGTAAGCAGATCCGAAACGGATTCGTGGCGGGTGTACTCAAAAGATTGAACCCAGGAGAGCAATCTCTTTGCGATTTCCCTGTCGCTCTCCTTACCTTTAAACACATGCTGCCGCAGGGAGGTGTAGAGGGGTGCCGTTCGTGCGTAGAGATCGCGATACAGCAGCCTGTAGTATCGCTTCCATGCTTCTACTGCATAATCGCTTCCGCCGTATATGGAGAGAAGCCTCGCCTCACGCTCGATCAGCTCCTGGGAGAGTTCCGTCTCTACCGGGTCAACTGCAAGGGGTAATTTCCTATCCTCAAAGCGGAAGGCCCGAAGCTCCCTCTGTTTTGCCGGATAGGGAGAATCGAATACGCTTACCGGTCCGGGGTGGACCAGACCGGAGTGCCCCAGAGAGACCGTATCTATAACAGACAGCAGCATATCCCTGTAGGCATCTATTCCTTCAGAGGAGGTAAAGGCCACCGCACTTACATCTATTCCGCTGCCGTCTATACTCAGCACGTACCCCTCGTATGCTCTCTCTTCCTGTTCAAATGCAACCGCACCAAAGACGGCATCCCGTTCTGCAAAATCGAACTGCCCCCTGTCTCTCCGGGGCTGTTGGGACTCCCCCAGTTCTCCTCTCACATAACTGTCGAGTTCCTCCGCATCGGAGAAGCGGTCTCCTTCGTAGTATCTAAGAATAAAAAAAGCTTCCTCCGCACCGTTACTCGCGGTAACCTTGTCTTCGCGAACCTCATGAATTTTCCAGCCGGCGGGAAAGTTAAGAAACAGCTGCCCCAGAGGGCCGGACTGCCACTTCCCCTCCGCCGTGGAAACACTCCACAGCATGAGGGGTAATAGAAGGGTCATAAGGAGTGTATTCCTTGAGAGCCTTTGACGGGTTCTCATCTTTCTACACTACCATCTTCTTTTTTCGCACTATACCTTTCCTCTGCACTACTCTCCCTCTCCAGTGATTTTGTGCCGCTTGATCTTTTTGGTGGTAGTCATCTCCATTGGTTCGTTTAGAAGGCTGATCTTCCCTATCCGCTTATAGGGCATAAGATTCGCGTTTACCTCCTTCACTATTTCCTGAATTCTTTTTTCAATTATCTCGCGCTTTTTATCTCCGTCCTCGGTATCGGAGAAGTTGTCGAAGTTTGGATACACATACGCTTCGATCCCCTCGGTCTTCATCTTCTCGTCCAAGAGGTAGCCCTTTACCATAATCTGTTCGATCTCATCGTAGAGCTGAAAGTGATCTTCTATCTCTTCGGGGAATACGTTCTTTCCGCCCTCAGTTACTATCAGCGATTTTGCCCTCCCCGTAAGATAGAGATAATTTTCATTATCCAGGTGTCCCATATCACCGGTAAGGAACCATCCGTCTTCGGTAAAAGCCTCCTTCGTGGCCTCCTCGTTAAGATAGTACCCCTGCATTACCATCGGCCCCTTTACCACGATCTCGCCGTTGCCCTGCTCGTCGGCATCGATAATCTTCATCTCAGTTTTGGGAATTACCTTGCCCACCGAATCGAGCTTGTAGTGTTCTATCGGATTGAGGGTAAGAATGGGAGAAGTCTCGGTAAGGCCGTACCCCTGTACAAAGTCGATCCCCAGCTGATTAAAAAGACGAAATGTAGAGGAGGGAAGCGGGCCGCCTCCGCAAATACAAATTCGGTTTGTATCGAGGGAGAGCTTTTTAAGTATGCCCTTAAACATAAACTTTCCCGGATTCACCCCGAAGGTGGCTTTGACTATGCCGCTTACATTCATGAGAAAGCGGATTATCCCGTATACCACCACTCCTTTCTCTCTAATTCCCCTCAACAGCCCCTTAATCATCTTGTTAAACAGCATTGGTATGGCGAGAAACATGGTCACCTGCCCCTCGTGCAGATCTTTGAGAATCTGTTTTATTACCAGTTTCTTCGCAAAGACTATCTCCGCTCCTACGGAAATCGCCTCTATAAATACGGCGAGCATAGAGTAGGAGTGATGCAGCGGCAGGAGAGCGTAAAATACATCGGTGTGGAATATATTCATATTTGCCTGGGCAAGAAAACAGTCGCTTACGAAGTTTTTGTGGGTAAGCATTACCCCCTTGGGGGTACCGGTAGTCCCGGAGGTGTAGAGTATCGCGGCGAGATCCTCCTCTTTAGGATAGGTTCCGGGTTTCTCTTCTTTCTCCTCTATGTCGAGAATATAATTCTCTTTTTGCTTCGATAGAGAAATTCGAGTCTTTACCCCCGCCTTTCCGTCTTTGTCTATTTCGTCATACTTCTCTTCGTCCACAAAGAGCACTTTGGATTTGCTGTGGGAGATGTACGCATCGATATCCTCGGATTTGAGTTGGTAATCGATGGGGACAACAACTCCACCGGCATAGAGGACGGCAAGATACGCAATAGTCCATTCGGGGGAATTTTTTCCGGTAACGGCTACTCTGTCGCCGTAGGAGACTCCCAGGGTGAGGAGGTAGTTGGACACCTGGACAACTTTTTCGTGGGCCTCTCCGTAGGTAAGGAAAATGTTATCCGGTTCATAGATGGAAAAGCAGCGCCTCTCGGGATAACGCTCTGCGGTGATGGAAAACAGCTCTACCAGTGTCGGCCACTCTCCATTAAAGTGTGTTCCCTTAAATTCTTCCAAAAATTCCCAGGGTTTTTCGTTTCGTTTCAAATCTATCTCCTCCTTAAGCTTCTACCGATTATTCCAAATTCTTACATCACTATATCGTACCGAGACTGAGAAAACAAGCAGAGATTTTTCGCTTTTCCCCTGAGCTTTCAAACTCATTATTTTGAAAAACCTTTCACATCATCCCTGCTCACTGTTATTCAATCCTCAGAACAGGCAAAAACCCCCTCTCATCCACCTCGGGAGAAACTGTAACTCCACTCTCGTCTCGATAGGGCAGCCAGCGCCCCTCCTGCACGAGAGCCTCGTTTGGTCTGTACGAAGCTTTGTAACTCATGTGGGGATTATCCTTCACATAATATCCGAGGTATACGTGGGGTATACCGTAGGAAGCGGCCAGCTCTATCTCTTTGAGAATTGCATATTTTCCTAGACCGAGTTTATGCTCTGCGGGGTCCCAGTAGCAGTATATTGCAGAGAGAGAACGGGAGGTAATATCGATATGGCTCGCCGCCGCCAGGCGTCCTTTGCGACGAACCTCCAGCACCTTCCCAAAGGGTACGTGGGTAAAGAAAGAATCCACAAAGCCTTCGTAGCTGTCGGCACCTTCTATATTAAAACGACCGCCGTGTCTTCGATACAGTTCATACTTTTCCCTGTCCGGACGCGGTTCGGTTAGTTCCACGGTAAGAGAATCATTGGGAGAGTCCGCAAGATAATCGACCCTTCTTAACACTCTCTTTCTGTTGCGGGTAAATGCGAAATCGGATACGGGAATCCGGAGAGGTATACAGCCTCCGCAATCGTCACAAACGGGTCTGAAGAAGGTATCTCCAAAATGGCGAAAGCCGATAGAGAGAAGAGAATCCATCCCCTCCTCATCGAGTTCCGGTATATAGAGGGTCTCGCTTTTAAAGGTCTTTCCCTGCACATAGGGGCAGGGAGACTCCTGTATTCCGAAGGACAGGCCCTTAATCATATAGACATCCTTTCCATATACTCGAAAAAAATACCCTCTTTTGCAAGTGGAGGGGCTGATTTTAAGAAAACTCTCCTCTATTATTACACTATGGATAAAGAGAAACTTCTCGATTTCTTTGAACTGTGTAAAACAAAAAGAAGTATTACCATACAACCCCACGATTTTCCCGACCACGACGCCATAGCCGCAGCCTACGGCCTTTCGATACTACTGGAGTCCAGGGGGATACCCTGCATTATTGCATACAACGGGTCCATTTCCAGGAGAGAACTAATAACTTTTGTAGAGAGGTTTGCAATCAGCTTGAAGAAGGCTGAAAAACTCTCCTTTACCCCTGAAGACGGGATAATAATTGTAGACGGCTGCAAGGGAAACAAGAACGTAACCGATCTGGCGGGGGAGGAGATAGGCATAATCGACCATCACACATTCACCAGGCCCGAGGGGGTGCCTTTTGTAGACATACGTCCCGACTACGGTTCCTGCTCCTCCATTATCAAGGAGTACTACGACTGTTTTGGGAAGGAGATTTCCAAGTCCGCAGCTTCCGCCTTTTTACTTGGTTTATACACGGATACCGCATTCTTTACCCGGGGGGTACACCCGGCGGATATAGCCCTTCTCAACACCTGCTACCCAATTGCAGATATTGCCTTTGTTACCATGATTCTCCGCAATAAAATTCAGTACCAGGACCTCCACCAATACAGGGCTTTGCTTAACAATCTTGTTGTATACGATGAGGCGGGTTTCTGTTTTCTCCCGGAAGGGGCGGACCCAAACCTCTTGGGGATCCTCTGCGATTTTATTTTGAGCATCCAGGAGGTAAAGTTTGCTCTTATTGCGGCGAATAACCAGGACGGAATATATCTTTCCGTCCGCAACGAGCACCCTCAGCTGCACGCCGCAGGGGTGGTTACTCAAATAGTAACACAGAGGGGCGGCGCCGGCGGCGGCCATTACCATATGGCCGGAGGCAGCTTCCCCCCGCCGGAGGAGGCCTTTGACCCGGAGGCCTTTAAGGACCGGTTTTTTACCCAGATTAACGACTGGAAAACCTCCACTCCCCCGGCGGGCTGA
>JBKHFZ010000018.1:0-27002 GCA_046539925.1 Spirochaetaceae bacterium | reverse complement strand
TATTTTCTATATCGTATTTAACCCTTTTAATAGGAGAGAACACTGCGTCTACAGCAATTGTGCCTATCTCTTCGATATATTTCTCGTTTACCTCCGATGGTATGTAGCCTCTACCAAGATCAATCTGCATTTCAATATCGATCTGAGCGTTATCCATCATTGTAAGAATCTTCTGATCCTTGTTAATAACCTCGATATCGTTATTCTTTTCTATATCCCCTCCGGTAACTTCGCCTGGACCCTTTAGCTCTACGTTAATAAGCTTCTGTTCCGACTCGTCGGGGACTTTAATACACATCTGCCTTAGATTACTTATAACTATCGGCGTATCTTCTATAATATGCGGTATTGCCTCGTATTCGCTGCTTACCACATGGGGATTACCTTCTTCATCATAACTGGTTATTTTAACAGCAGTAATTGCATACCCCTGTATTGAAGAGAGGAGAATCCTTCTCAAAGTGTTTCCAATAGTTGTTCCGTAGCCACGTTCGAAGGGGTATGCCACGAATTTTCCGTAGTCCTTACCGCCCTCTCCGTGTTCGAACGTAATACCTTTCGGCCTCTTAAATCCCTTTAACAGGTTTTTCCGCGCCATAGCAACTCCTATCTACTGTATAGCTCAACGATCAACTGTTCGTTTACTTCGGCCAGTTCGCTTATGTCGCTCTTTCTCGGGATCGCTTTAACAGTTCCTTTCATCTCGTCGGGATCGACTTCGAGCCACGGACTCACACCGGATTTGGAAAGCTCTTTAAGGCTCTCTTTTACCGTGTGTAACTTTTTACTCTTCTCTTTAATAGTAACTTCGTCGTTCTCCTTTACTATAAAAGAGGGTATATCGACACGTCTGCCGTTTACACGAACATGTCCATGGTTTACCAACTGTCGTGCCTGATTTCGAGACGAAGCAAAGTGCATCCGATAAACTATATTATCCAAACGACTCTCGAGCATCCCAACCAAATTTTCACCGGTCTTTCCGGTTTTCCTGTCAGCCTCGTCAAAAAATATCTTGAATTGTCTCTCGAGCATTCCGTACATTCTTCTAAGCTTCTGCTTTTCTCTTAGCTGCAAACCGTAGTCCGACATCTTGCGGGGTCTGTAACGGGGATCCTTACCGGGCATACCCGATTTTTTTGCTATAGGGCACTTTGCCGAATAGCAGCGCTCTCCCTTTAGAAAGAGTTTTGTACCTTCCGCTCTGCACAATCTGCACTGTGAACCTAAATATCGTGCCATTCTTTCTGCTCCTCTACACCCTTCTGCTCTTTCTTGGTCTGCATCCGTTGTGAGGTATAGGTGTTACATCCTTAATACTTCTCACAATCAAGCCAAGATTTCCGAGAGAACGGATTGCCGACTCACGGCCTACTCCCGGGCCTTTAACGAATACGTGGACCTCTCTTAAGCCAAAATCCATCGCTTTTTTTGCTGCTGTCTCTGCAGTTGTCTGGGCCGCATAGGGAGTTGATTTTTTTGCCCCCCTAAAACCCAAACCGCCGGCGCTCGCCCACGATACTGCATTACCCTGCCTGTCGGTTATAGTAATGATCGTATTGTTAAAGGTAGCCTGCACATATACGTTTCCTTCGTATACTGTCTTTTTAACCTTATTCTTTCCAGCTTTAGCCAATTGTAATCTCCTCCCGCACTATTTCTTTTTACCTGCGACCGTCTTTTTCTTCCCTTTCCGTGTTCGGGAGTTGGTCTTTGTTCTTTGTCCCCGTAACGGCAGACCCTTTCTGTGTCTTAGACCTCGGTAACATCCGATATCCATTAACCTTTTTATGTTTAATGCTACTTCTGTTCGAAGACGTCCCTCGACAGTGTAATCGTTGTCTATTACTGTTCTAAGTTTGTTTATATCCTCACTCGAAAGATCGTTCATCTTAATGTCAGGATCGATACCGGTTTTACTGCAAATTTCCTCTGCAGAGGTGTGTCCGATACCGTAAATATACGTGAGTGAAATTTTTGCTGCTTTGTTAGGTAAATCTATACCTGCAATACGTGCCATTCGCGGCCCCTCCTACCTTTGCCTCTGCTTGTGTTTGGGATTACTGCACACTATTCTTACAACTCCACGTCGTCGAATAACTTTGCAATCCGCACACATCGGTTTAACACTAGCTCTTACCTTCATATCTCTAATCCCCTTATAAGTTCCTGGATCTCAGTTTTCCCTTTTTAACTAGTCCGTCGTGGTGATGCATCCTCAAATGTCCCTCTATTTGCGACATTGTATCCAAATCCACTCCCACCATGATGAGAAGCGAAGTTCCGCCTAAAAGCATTGCCACGGACAGCGGAAAGTCGAACAAACTCTGAATGATTGTGGGAATAACTGCGATAAATGCGAGAAACAGGGCACCCGGTAAAATAATTCGATTAAGAATATTTGTAAGGTACTCTTCCATCTTTTCGGTCCTGATTCCCGGAATAGAACCTCCGTTTTCCCTTATCTGTTTTGCGATTTCCATCGGATTGAGTGTAACCTGTGTATAAAAGTACGCAAAAAAGATAATCAAAAGTGTATATATAACTACGTAAGGCACACCCTGCGGCCTGAGCCAAGAGGAGAAGTTCGCCAGCCACTGAATGTCGTTACCTAGATTTCCTGCAATTTGCAGCGGAAATGTAAGGACGGAAGATGCAAATATTACCGGTATAACACCGGAGGGGTTAATCTTAAAGGGAATATAGGTACTCTGGGCACCGTACATCTTCCTTCCCACAACTCTCTTTGCATAGTGCACCGGTATCTTTCTCTGCCCCTGCTGCTCGTATATTACGAGAGCTACAACTCCGACAAACATTCCAATAACAATTATCACAAAAACCGGATTAAGCTCGCCCCCCTGTACCATTCTAAACAGTGTAAGAATAGCGTCGGGCATTCTGGCTACAATTCCCGCAAAAATTATAAGGGAGATCCCGTTGCCGATACCCCTCTGGGTTATTTGCTCTCCCATCCAAATGAGAAACACGCTACCCGTGGTAACGGTCAACATAGCAATAAGAGTATACGGCAGCCTGCCCATTGTTATTGCATTGGGTATGGAGTCGGCGTATACGGTTACCACATAAGACTGTATAATACATACAAGAACTGTCCCGTAGCGAGTATACCTCTGTATCTTTTTCCTTCCGCCCTCTTCTTCTGATATTTTCTTAAGAGCGGGAAAGACAACTATAAGCAGCTGCATAATTATCTGCATGGAAATATAGGGCATAATACCGAGCATGAATACGGAGAAGTTTTTGAACGCCCCCCCGGCAAAAAAATTAATATATTCGGTAATACCTATTCCGCTGCCCCCTTCCTGTGCCATAAAATAGAGTTTTAAGGCGTTTACATTTATTCCGGGAATGGGAAGGGTAGCCCCCAGTCGAAAGACAGTAAGTATCCCCAGAGTGAAAAAAATACGCTGGCGCAAGTCTCTTATGCGAAATACATCCAAGAACGCGTTATTAGCCATCGTTTCCTTCTTTTATTCCTTCGATTGTTCCACCGGCAGCTTCGATTTTCTGTCTAGCCGTCTCCGATACTTTGTCTACTGCAACGGTGAGCTCTTTATCGATCTCTCCATTACCGAGGATTTTAACAAGACCTTTCTTGTTCTTCAATATCCCCTTGCTGTTCAGACTCTTGAGGTCGACCCTTTCTCCGGAATCGTATCTGTCGTTGAGGGTGTATACATTTACTATGTCGTATACCTTTTTGTAACGGGCGTTCGAGAACCCTCTACGGGCAAGCCGGCGATATATCGGCATCTGTCCACCCTCGAAACCGAGGCGTACACCGCCACCGGACCTTGAGTTTTGCCCGTCGTGTCCCTTCCCTGAGGCCCTGCCGCTGTTGCTGCCGGGACCGCGACCTACTATCTTTTTCCGCTTTCCAGATCCTTTTGGTGCTTTCAAAGGTTCCATAGCTATTTCAACTCCTCTACCTCTACAAGGTGGGCCACCTTCTCGACCATACCGAGAATGGCGGGATTAACGGTATGCTCCACGCTTTTACCGATTTTTCTCAGGCCCATTGCCTCGAGAGTTTTAGCCTGCTTCGGCTTCCTGCCGTATCTGCTCTTTTTTAGAGTTATACGTATCTTTTTATTTTTAGCCATCTTCTAACTCCACATTTCCTGCAGTGTTTTTCCCCGATTTTTTGCTACGCTTTTTGCCTCGAGAATTTCTTCGAAACCTGCAAATACAGCTTTTACAATATTCATCGTGTTGTGCGAACCAAGGGACTTGCTCATAATATCATGAACTCCGCAGGCATCCATAATAGAGCGAACAGGCCCTCCGGCAATTACACCGGTACCGGGAGATGCCGGTTTAAGCAGAACTTCGGCGCTCTTGAATTTACCGGTAACGGTATGGGGTATAGTCGTCCGCTGCATCGGCACCTTGATCATGGTCTTCTTTGCCTTCTCGATACTTTTCCGTATCGCCTCTGCCACATCGTTGGCTTTACCGAAACCATACCCTACGTTGCCGTTCTGATCTCCCACTACTACAAGTGCGGAAAACGAAAAGCGGCGTCCCCCCTTTACTACCTTGGAAACACGGTTCAGTTTAATCAGTTTTTCTACATATTCGTTGTTCTTTTCCACTGCGTCCCCCTAGAACTTGAGTCCTGCCTCACGGGCACCATCGGCTATGTTTTTGACTATACCGTGGTACATATGCCCATTTCTGTCAAAGACTATAGATTCTATTTTTTTCTTCTTGAGTCTCTCGCCTATGACCATACCAAGCTTTTTACCGGTTTCCACCGAGTTGGTAAGTTCCCTGTAATCGGCCTCGACGTTACTGACCGATGCAATTGTGTTGCTTTCGTTGTCGTCTATGGCCTGTACATATATGTGCTTGTTGCTTCTATACACGCATAGCCTGGGACGCTTGGCAGTTCCTGAGATTTTTTTCCGTATATGAAGCTTTCTTCTTCTTCGCCTTTCTCGTTTCTCTTGTACTCTTTTCATACGTTAACCTACTTCACTCCGGATTTACCGATTTTTCTTTTAATTCGCTCGTCTTCGTACTTTATTCCCTTACCCTTATAGGGTTCGGGGGGTCTTAAAGAACGAATTTCCGAACTTACCTGTCCTACCCTCTGTTTGTCGATACCGTTTACAAAGACCTTGTTTTGCCCCTCAACGGTAATTGTGACCTCTTCGGGTATGACATACTCTATCGGATTCGAATACCCCAAGTTTAGATGAAGGATATTATCCTTGACCTCGGCCCGATATCCGACTCCGCTCACGAGAAGGACCTTTTGAAAGCCGTTAGAGACACCGGTTACCATATTCTGCACGAGCTGTCTGTATAAACCGTGGTAGGAGCGTGAATCCTTTGAGTCATCACGTCTCTCCACAACAACAAGGTTGTCCTCGACCTTTATTGTTACAGCAGACAGGAACTCCTGCTCTATAGTCCCCTTTGGTCCCTCGACCTTCACAAAGCTGTCCTTCACTTCGACTTTTACCCCGTTCGGGATGTTTATTGGTAACTTTCCAACACGCGACATAGTTTTCCTCTCTTCTCTACCAGACCGAACAGATCAGTTCGCCGCCTACCTTGCGCTCAGACGCCTTCTTCCCGGTTATTACACCGGTGGAGGTAGAAACGATAAGTATTCCGTGCCCGTTGAGCACCCTCGGCATCTTTCTATACCCGGAGTATATTCTCCGTCCTGGTGTAGAAATCTTTTTCAGACCGTGCAGTATCGGTTTCTGCTCGTCATCGTACTTAAGGAAAATGCGAATATTATTATTGCCCTCGTTGTTAATCTTTTTGAAGTTTTTTACATAACCCTCATTTTTGAGGATTTTAATAACTTCAAGCTTGATTTTTGACGGCACAATATCGACCTTTTCATGGCCGGCGTTTACCGCGTTCCGTAGTTTTGTTAACATATCCGCTACAGGATCACTAACTGCCATACACTCTCTCCTACCAGCTCGATTTTGTTACGCCGGGAATTAAACCTTGGCTTGCAAGTTCTCGAAAACAGACCCTGCACATTCCGAATTTTCGCATATAACCTCTCGGCCTGCCGCAGACTTTACAGCGGTTTACTCCGCGAGTTTTATATTTCGGCGTTCTTTTTGCTTTTTCTATCAGCGCTTTTCGTGCCATTCTCTTCCCCTTACTTCCTAAACGGCATTCCCAATTTTTGAAGCAATACCTGTGCTTCTTCATCGGTATCGGCAGTTGTTATAATAGCCACGTTTAACCCGTTAATTCGCTCTATCGAATCGTAATCAATCTCCGGAAAGATTATCTGCTCTTCAATCCCGAGCGAGTAGTTTCCGTGCCCGTCAAAGGCGTTTGGACTTACCCCTCTAAAGTCCTTTACACGGGGTAGTGCTATGTTGATCAAACGATCGAGAAACTCCCACATAACATAGCCCCGCAGGGTAACTTTAGCACCTATCTCCATCCCTTTCCTAAGCTTAAAGTTGGAGATAGATTTTCTCGCCTTGGTCTTTACCGGCTGCTGTCCGGTAATAGTTGCCAACTCTTTTACCGCCGACTCGAGAAGGTTCTTGTTCTGGGTTGCTTCGCCTATGCCGGTGTTTACCGAAATCTTTTCCAGTGTCGGTATCTGCATAGTGGAGACATACCCGAACTCCTCCTTGAGTTCCGACATGATACGCTCTCTGTAGAGCTGTTTTATTCTTGGTACGTATCCTTCCATTACAACTCTTCCCCGGTCTTCTTCGCAATGCGAATTTTCTTGCCCTTTTCGATCTTGTATCCCACCCTTGTAGGTTCTCCGTTTTTGGTAACTACCGCAACGTTCGAGATATTGATCGGACCTTCAATTTCGATAATACCGCCATGATCCTGTTGGCTCTTTTTGCGTTGGGCTTTCTTGTTCATATTGAGCCCCTGTACAAACACGCGGCCATTAATCCTGTCTACTCTCATGACGCGTCCGGTTTTGCCTTTTTCCTTTCCGGCTATAACCTTGACGTTATCGTCCCGTTTGATCTTTACCTTCATCTTCTCTTTTCCCATAACGGCCTCCCTAGAGCACCTCAGGTGCAAGGCTGATTATTTTCATATAACCGGCATCTCTCAGCTCACGCGCCACAGGTCCAAAAATCCTCTTTCCCTTTGGGTTCTGGTTGGGATCGATAATTACGCACGCGTTATCGTCAAAACGAATATAAGTACCGTCGTTACGGCTCATCTCTTTCTTCGCCCTCACAATTACCGCCCTCTGCACATCGCCCTTTTTAACCTGGGCATTGGGCAGAGCGTCCTTAACGGCAACGACAATTACATCGCCAATGCCGGCTGTTTTGCGCTTACTCCCACCAAGGACCTTTATACACTGCACCTTCTTTGCGCCGCTGTTGTCTGCCACATTCAAGTAAGTTTGCATCTGAACCATACGACAACTCCTTTCTCACTCCAAAATCGCCTATTTCGCCCTCTCGACGATTTCCGTTAATCGCCAGTGCTTGTCCTTGCTGAGGGGTCTACACTCAATAACGCGTACCAAATCTCCGGTGTGGGCATCATTTTTTTCATCATGAGCCTTCACCTTCTTGGTATGCGAGACATATTTTTTATAAAGACCGTGGAGCTGCATTGATTCAATAGCAACCACAATCGTCTTATCCATCTTATCGCTCGTCACTCTGCCCTGATAGGTCTTTTTCGTAGCTTTTCTTACAGCTTCCATCTCTTAAGGCCTCTCTTCACTAACTTCCGATTTTTTCACCCGGCTTCCGCACACCTAAAGCAAATTCCTGAATAATGGTATTCAGCCGGGATATCTGCCTTCTCAGATTTCGTTCCTGAAGCGGATTTTCGACGTGGCCCATCACCTTGTTGATACGGAAGTCCATATACTCCTTGCGGAGCTGTTCCCGTCGTTCAACCAATTCCTGATACGTCAAATCGTTGAATTTATTCTTCATACTCTACTCCAAATCTCTTCGGGAAACGAACTTTGTTCTTACAGGAAGCTTGCTTCCTGCAAGTCTCATAGCTTCCTGGGCCAGCTCTCTTTTTACACCGGCCATCTCGAACATAACTGTTCCGCGTCGGACACCGGCGACCCATGCTTCCGGAGTACCCTTACCTTTTCCCTGGCGAGTCTCCGCGGGTTTTTTAGTGTAAGGCTTATCCGGGAAAATCCGTATCCATACCTTCCCGCCTCTCTTTATATGCCGCGTCATGGCAATACGTGCTGCCTCTATTTGGCGGGCGCTGATCCATCTGGGCTCCAGAGCTATTAAACCGTAATCTCCGAAAGAGATATTATTACCCTTGTGGTGTGCTACGCCGTCCCTTTTTCCACGCTGCTGCTTTCTGTATTTCGTTCTCTTCGGGGTAAGCATACTCTACTCTCTCCCGGCGGCTTCACCGCCGTCTTCTTTTCTTTTCTTTACAAGAAGTCCCGCGTCCTCTTTACGGTCTTTCTGGAGAACCTCTCCGTTAAACACCCATACCTTTACGCCTATGGTGCCGAAGGTTGTTTTTGCTTCGAAAAATCCGTAATCGATGTCCGATCTCAAAGTATGAAGAGGCACACGTCCGTCCTGATGCCACTCGGTTCTGCTCATCTCCGCACCGCCGAGCCTGCCGGATACTTTGACCTTTATTCCCTCTACTCCCGACTGCATAGCCTTGCTTACGGACATTTTGAGAGCCCTCCTAAAGGAACCGCGTGCTCTCAGTTGTCTTGCCACATTTTGGGCGATTATCTGGGCGTCTCCCTCGGGCTTTTTCACTTCTTTGATCTTTATCTGAATCTTCTTTTTTGCAAGCTTCTGTAATCTCGCACCGATCTTTTCGATATTCGACCCTTTTGCACCAATGATGATTCCGGGTCTGGAGGTCTTTACCACAATGGTTATCCTCTGAGGATGCCGGATTATCTCGATATCCGAAATTTCGGCGCCCTTTGTCTCGGGACAGTTTTCCAGTTCCTTTCTCAGTGCAAGATCCTCATGGAGAGTCTCTACGTAATCCCGCGGATCAACGTACCATTTAGACTTCCATGTCTTGTTGATTCCCAATCTTAGTCCTATCGGATTAACCTTCTGACCCATTTACTCCCCCATCCGTGCAATTTCGTCGACTACGACGGATATATGACTCATTCGTTTAAGAAGAATATCCCTTCTGCCTCGAGCTCGTGCCCATACCCGTTTCATCCGCGGCCCTTCGTTGATAAACACTTCACTAATATAGAGTGAATCCTCGTCGAGTTTGTTATTCTGATAAAGAGCGTTCGCTACGGCAGATTGTACTACCTTTTTTATTAGTCCGGCCCCGCGTTTTGGAGTGGTTTCCAGTATTGCAATTGCCTGGTTGTACGGCTTTCTCCGGATTGTATCTGCAATGGGACGCAGTTTCTTTGGTGATATCAGAAGATGTTTCACCTGTGCCTTGTACCCTTTCTTTGCTTCCATAACCACACCTATCTCTTTACTGCTTTTTTATCGGATTTTGCATGCCCGCGGAAAAACCGGGTTGGGGCAAACTCACCGAGCTTGTGTCCCACAAGGTTCTCCGTTACATACACGGGAACCCACGCTTTTCCGTTGTAAACGGAAATGGTAAAACCCACCATCTCCGGTATTATCGTAGAATATCGGGAGTAAGTCTTAAGCATCTTCTTGTTACCCGATTTATTCGCATCCAAAATTCTTTTGTAGAGTTTCTTCTCTATAAACGGACCCTTTTTAATAGACCTAGACACGATTTACTCCTATTTCCTTCTTCTCACGATATGTTTATCCGAGTATTTCTTCTTTTTCCTGGTTTTATAACCCTTCGTGGGGGTACCCCACGGGCTTACAGGATGCCTTCCACCGGATGTTTTACCCTCTCCGCCACCATGGGGGTGGTCGACAGGATTCATAACTACACCACGGACCTTTGGACGCTTGCCGAGCCACCGTGATCTTCCGGCTTTTCCCAGAGAAACATTCATGTGTTCTTCGTTGCCCACTACCCCAATGGTAGCGTAACATTTACCAAAAATGAGCCGTGATTCTCCAGAGGGGAGTTTTACCGTAACGTAATCCCCCTCTTTTGCAACCAGCACCGCGCCGTTTCCGGCAGACCGTACCAGCTTGCCTCCACGGCCCTGCTTGAGCTCTATATTGTGGACCTCGATACCGAGAGGTATTTTATTTACCGGCAGAGCGTTTCCCGGCGCGAGGGGCGCATTTTCTCCGCTCATCACTTCCATACCGACTTTGATTTTTTTAGGCGCCAGTATATACCTCTTCTCCCCATCGGCGTAGCCGACAAGAGCAATAAAGGCCGATCTGTTTGGATCGTATTCTATAGTCAGAACCTTACCGGGCACGTTGTGCTTGTCTCTCTTGAAATCGATAATTCTGTATTTTCTTTTGTGCCTCCCGCCCTTTCGGCGGACACTGATTCTTCCGGCGCTGTCGCGTCCCGCATGAAAGGAACTGCCCTTCATGAGCGACTTTTCGCCCTCTTTGCGGGTAACCTCCTCGAAGGTTAACCCGGTTTTATACCGTTGACTCGGGGTTCTTGGTTTATACTTCTTGAGTGCCACGTTTTCCCCCTCTCCTATACACCGTCTATAGCGTCGATTTTATCGCCGGCCTTGAGTGTTACTAACGCCTTTTTCCACGAACCCGTAGATCCCTGGCGCATGCCGGATTTTGTTCTCGTAGTTCTGGGCTTGCTTTTTACCCAGAGTACGTTGCATTTAACTGCTGTTACCTGAAAGAGCTCTTCTACCGCTTTTTTTACCTGCAGCTTGTTGGCCCTTGGATCCACCCTAAAGGAGTAGCTTCTCGTTTCGCCCTCTCTAAGCTGATTCGCTTTTTCCGTGAGAACGGGCTCTAACAGTACTTGATCTGGTCTCATTACCGCCTCCTCTCTATTTTAGAGTAGAACTCACCGAGCTTTTCCGCCGCAGTCTCTGAGAGGATTACCTTTCTGCCGTAAAAAAGTTCGCGAGCACTAATGCGGTTGTACGACATCATGTGGAGCCACGGGATATTCCTGCCCGCCCTCTTAAGCATCGTGTCGTCTTCGTGGTACACAAAAACTGTACGCTCGTTACCGCCCAAGCGGGAAAGAATGGACGCAAGATCCTTTGTCTTTCCGGTCTCTACGGTAAAATTCTCCACCACCTTAAGCGCTTCAGAATCCACCTTTTTTGTCAGTATGGATTTTACCGCCTTGTGCTTTACCTTTCTGGGCAGACGCACGTGGTAATCCCTCGGTTGAGGTCCGAAGGCAACGCCGCCGCCGACCCACACAGGAGATTTTCGGTCTCCGGCTCTGGCGTGGCCGGTTCCCTTCTGGCGCCATGGCTTGGCGTTGCTGCCCCTGATTTTCTTTCTATTCTTTACACTTGCAGTACCGATCCTCTTGTTTGCAAGTTCGCTGTTTACAGCGTAATAGATGGCGCTGTCGCTTACCTCGGTACCGAAGACTTCGTCGCTCAGTGTAATATTCTTTATCTCTTCACCTTGAATTGAAAAGACCTTAACTTCCATCGTTCAGCCCCTACTTCTTTTTCGCTCTGGAAACAATTACAATCCCTTTACGCGGCCCGGGTACGGCGCCTTTTACAAGAAGGAACTGCTTCTCTTCGTCTACCCGTATTACCCTCAGATTCTGTACAGTGGATTTTTCTCCACCCATACGCCCGGGCATCTTTGTACCCTTGTGAATCTTCGAAGGATCTGCGGCCATTCCGGTAGCACCGAGACCCCGGTGAAACTTTGAACCGTGGGTCTTTCTACCGCCTCCGAAACCGTGGCGCTTCATAACCCCCTGGTACCCCTTACCCTTGGACACACCCTGAATATCTACAAAGGATATATCCTTGAAAAGTTCGGCTCCAAGCTTCTTACCGATCTCATAGCTGCCTTCAAAATCACGCATCTCGACCAGGTGTCGCTTTGGGGTCAGATCTCCAAACTGTCCGGCGATGGGCTTTGTTATATGCTTCTCTTTTCCATCCACAGCGCCGAGCAATACGGCGTTGTAGCCGTTTTTCGCTTCGTTCCTCTCTCCGACAACCTGATTCTCTTCTATTTTAATGACGGTTACCGGGGTTAATACACCCCGTTCGTCAAACACCTGAGTCATTCCAATCTTTCTGCCGATAAGCCCAACCATTGCCTATACCTCGATTCCGTAATCCGGTTTTCTTTACTGCTTGATTTCTACATCGACACCGGCGGGAAGCTCCAACTTCATTAGAGCATCCATAACCTTCGACGTAGGATCAAGTATATCTATAAGCCGCTTATGAGTTCGCATCTCGAACTGTTCACGAGCTTTTTTATTGACGTGCGGTGATCTCAAGACTGTAAACTTGTTGATCTTCGTAGGAAGAGGCACGGGCCCGGCCACTTTTGCACCGGCCCGCTCTACCGTCTGCACGATAGCTCTTGAACTCTGATCGATCAACTCTACGTCGAAACCTCTAAGCCGCACTCGTATTCTGTCTTTGGCCATCATTTCCCCCGAAAAGCGAGCCCCGCGCCTTGGATAGAGTTAATATCCTGCGGGGCTCCCTCTATTCGTAGCTACTCTATAATTTCCGTTACCTGACCACTCGCTACCGTATGTCCACCTTCACGAATAGCAAACCTGAGCCCCTTTTCCATGGCGATCGGATGTATGAGTTCAACGTTGATCTCCACATGATCTCCGGGCATAACCATCTGCTTGTCTTCAGGAAGGGTAACTGTTCCGGTAATGTCGGTAGTTCTAAAATAGAACTGAGGCCTGTATCCGGAGAAGAAAGGAGAGTGTCTACCACCCTCTTCCTTGTTCAGCACATAAACCTGCCCCTTAAACTTCATGTGAGGTGTAATCGATTTTGGTTTGGCGAGCACCTGGCCGCGCATAACCGAGTCTTTATCGATACCTCTAAGGAGAGCACCTATGTTGTCTCCGGCCTGCCCCTCATCGAGGATCTTGTTGAACATCTCTACCCCGGTACAGGTGGTCTTTTTGGTGTCCATAATTCCGACAATCTCTATCTCGTCTCCGACATGAACCTTACCGCGCTCTACACGACCGGTAACAACGGTTCCCCGCCCCTGAATAGAGAAAATATCTTCTATCGGCATAAGGAAATCGCCGTCGATTGCCCGC
Source organism: Spirochaetaceae bacterium (assembly GCA_046539925.1). Classification (GTDB taxonomy): domain Bacteria; phylum Spirochaetota; class Spirochaetia; order DSM-16054; family Sediminispirochaetaceae; genus CAYFVU01. The sequence continues at coordinate 13,865 of JBKHFZ010000018.1, read as the reverse complement.
TGAGGTTCGGGAAAGTATGTGTCCATAGCGTCGAGAAGCTCCTGAATGCACTTGGTCTTCTCGGCATCGCCGGGGTTGTTCATAGCTTCGAAGGCCGAACCCTTGATGATCGGTATTTCGTCTCCCGGGAACTCGTATTCGTTAAGAAGATCTCTCATCTCCTCTTCTACAAGCTCGATAAGATCGGGATCGTCTACTTGGTCGGTCTTGTTTACAAACACAATAAGAGCCGGCACACCAACCTGACGCGCGAGCAGTATATGCTCTTTTGTCTGAGCCATTGCACCGTCTGTTGCCGCTACTACAATAACAGCTCCGTCCATCTGCGCGGCGCCGGTGATCATGTTCTTGATATAGTCGGCGTGACCCGGGCAGTCGACATGAGCGTAATGACGGGCATCCGTCTCGTACTCCACATGACGGGTATTGATCGTTATCCCTCGAGCCTTCTCTTCCGGAGCATTATCGATCTGTTCGAAGGTCATAACCTTACTGTCGTCTCCATGAGCACAGTACATGGTAATCGCCGCAGTGAGCGTCGTTTTACCATGGTCTACGTGTCCAATGGTGCCCACATTGATATGAGGTTTTGTTCTCTCAAACTTAGCTTTCGCCATCACTTCCTCCTTGTGATTATCCCCAAAAAAATTAATTAATAGATTACACACCTAAAAATCTTGTACAGCCCCATACAAGAGGCTACAGCGCACGATCGTCCTTCTGGTAATAACGTGAGCGAAAGAAGAGTGAAAAGGAAGGATCCAGAGGTCATCCCATGCAGACCGAAGCCCATGTACGACGTGGCTGTTTACAGCATCTGGAACCACCTTATCATCCTTTTTGCCGCCTGGGCAATTATGGACGATCGGTTTGGCTCTCTATAAGCCCTTTAAGCACAGCACCTTTTTTTAATGATGCTGGGTCATACTACGTAAAAACAGAAAAAAGGTCAAGTAAGCGGTCCCTAAAAAACGCCTTTTTTAAGGGCCGCCGTCCTCTTCTTTACCTTTTATTATTATGAAAAATATTATGAAAACACGAAAACCCTTCGCCTACCATCGGTAGTGACTAAAAGCCTTATTGGCCTCCGCCATTCGGTGGGTGTCCTCTTTTTTCCTGAATGCCCCGCCGGTGGAATTGGAGGCATCGAGCAACTCGTTAAAAAGCCTCTCTCCCATTGTTTTGCCGCTTCGGGCTCTTGCAGCTTGTATAATCCAGCGCATAGCCAGAGCGTCTTTCCGCTTCTCTCGCACCTCTACGGGAACCTGATAGGTAGATCCGCCGACCCGTCGCGATTTTACCTCTACAGAGGGCTTAACGTTGTCGAGGGCCTTCTGAAACACCTCTATGGCCTCTTTGCCGGTCTTTTCAGAGAGGCGCTGCAGTGCGTCGTACATTATCCTCGTTGAGGTAGCTTTTTTTCCGTCGTACATCATTCGAGTAATAAACTTGGATACGATTTTATTTCCGTATCTCGCGTCGGGCAGTATCTCCCGTTCTCTTATAAAAGTTTTTCTTCCCATAGCCTACTCCTCTACGCTTTCGGCTTCTTGGTACCGTATTTCGATCTACCACTCTTTCGGTCTTCCACTCCGAGAGTATCCTTGGTACCCCTTACAATATGGTACCTTACCCCCGGGAGATCCTTTACACGTCCGCCGCGGATGAGCACCACAGAGTGTTCCTGCAGATTGTGCCCTATCCCGGGTATGTAGGCGGTTACTTCGATTCCGTTGGTAAGCCGCACCCTGGCCACTTTTCTAAGTGCGGAGTTCGGCTTTTTAGGCGTAACCGTCATTACACGGGTGCATACACCCCTTTTCTGCGGGCAGTTTTCCAACGCCCTCGCCTTTCCCTTGGCCTCGATCGTCTTACGGCCTTTACGAATCAACTGATTAATTGTCGGCATCTGTAAATCTCCATTCCTATTTCACACCCGCCGTGGGTCAGCATGACAGGGCGTCCGGCCCTACGGACCGAATCTTGCATGATACGGCACGGGCGACAGCCTTTCGCTTACCCCCGCGCTCGCCTTACCTAGCCAAGATCATCTACCGGCATCTGCTCGATTTCCTCGGTCAGATCCTGGCCTTCACCCTCCTCGGCGGCCTGTTCTTCCTGCTTTCTCGCTTCTATTATTCTCTGCACCGAGGTATCAAGATCCTCGGAATTCTCGTCGTACAGTTTTACCTCTCGGTAGTGCCGCATCCCTGTTCCTGCGGGGATGAGGTGTCCGATAATTACATTCTCCTTAAGCCCGCGTAGAGCATCATTACTACCAGCAATGGCGGCGTTTGTCAATACCCGGGTGGTTTCCTGGAAGCTCGCCGCGGAGATAAAGGAGTCTATGTTGAGGGATGCACGGGTTATCCCCAGCAGCAGCGGTTTAGCCACAGCCGGCTGCCCGCCTTCGCGCATAACCTTGCGGTTCTCCTCGTGGAACTTGTATTTGTCCACCTGCTGTCCGTATATAAAGTGTGTATCTCCTACCTGAACTATCTCGACCTTCCTCATCATCTGCCTGATAATAACGCCGATGTGCTTGTCGTTGATATTTACCCCCTGCAGCCTGTAGACCTCCTGAACCTCGTTAACCAGGAAAGATTGCAGAGAGTTTTCTCCGAGTATCTCAAGAATGTCGTGGGGATCCACGCTTCCCTCGCACAGTTTCTCCCCAGCGGTTACCAGGTCTCCGTCTCTTACGAGGAGGTGCCGACCCATCGGCACATGGTGTTTGAACCTCTCGCCGAAATCGTCTACTACCATAAGGACCCGTTTCCCCTTTACCACGCCCTCGAAGGCTACCTGCCCGGAAATACGGGCAAGCACAGCGGCGTTCTTCGGTTTTCGCGCTTCGAAAAGCTCTCCGACCCTCGGGAGACCTCCGGTAATGTCGCTCGTCTTTACACTCTCCTTGAGCAGCTTCGCAAGAGTGCGCCCTCTTTTTACTGTCTCTCCGTTCTCGACATTCAGGTAGGAGGAGCCCGGGAGAAAATATGTTGCTTTTTCGTTACCCTCTTCGTCCTCTAGCACTATCCGAGGCTGGAGGCTCTCCAGGGAGAAATCGGTAATCTTCTGCTCTTTGTTACCGGTATCTTCGTTTATCTCTTCTTTTAGCGTGGTGCCGAGATCTATATCCTCGAAACGGACCTTACCGGCCTCTTCCGCAATAATCGGCTCGGTAAACGGGTCAAAAACGGCAATGGCGTTTCCGCCGTCCACTATATCTCCAATACCCACGTGAAGTTCCGCACCGTTTCTAATGTCGAGCTTCTGGTCCTGTGCGACCAGTACGATTTCCGAGTCTTTCTTGTGGACAAAGGCGTTCTCCTGAGCGATGAGCTCCTCTCCGCCTCTCTGTATTATAGGCATTCCGGAGGTTACCTTGCCTCCATCTTCGATAAGCAGCTCGTCGCCTTTCTTGAAGGGCATACGCTTGAGCACCTTCGCAATAATCATAAAGCCCTTTCGTGTAAAGAGGATATCCCCGCTTTCCAGCTCTACAGTGTTTCCGTGAACCTCTTTTACGAGTACCGGAAATGAGAAGGAAATTCTGTTCTCCTCGCTCATCTTTGTTGCCGCCCCACCTATATGGAAGGTACGCATTGTGAGCTGAGTGCCCGGCTGTCCGATGGACTGTGCCGCTATAATACCTACGGACTCACCGACGTTGACCGTTTTATTGGTTGCAAGGTTTCTCCCGTAGCATTTTCTGCACACTCCGTGCTTTGCCTCGCAGGTAAGCACTGTGCGTATCCTTACGCTCTCTATGCCTATATCCTCTATCTGTTTTGCCAGATCGTCGCTTATAACTTCGTTTACATCGACAATAATATCTCCCGTTATCGGGTGTTTGACCCTCTCGAGAGTAAAGCGTCCTGCAATTCTGTCGCTCAGGTACTCTACTATCTCCTCGCCCTCTTTAAGAGCGCTTATCTCTATTCCGTTGATAGTGCCGCAGTCTTCCTCGTTTATAACAACATCCTGGGCAATATCCACAAGACGTCTGGTAAGGTATCCTGCATCGGCTGTCTTCAAAGCTGTATCCGCGAGCCCCTTACGGGCACCGTTGGTGGAGATAAAAAACTCAATAACCGAGAGTCCCTCTTTAAAGTTGGACCGGATGGGCAGCTCGATAATATCGCCGGAGGGTTTGGCCATGAGACCGCGCATTCCCGCAAGCTGACGTATCTGGGTTCTGCTTCCCCGGGCACCGGAGTCGGCCATGAGATAGATCGGATTAAATCCTCCCCTGTCCTTTTTGAGAATGTCCATGAGGTCGTTGGTGAGATCCTCGTTGGTCTTACTCCACACCTCTATAACTCTGTTATACCGCTCTTCCTGGGTAATGTGTCCCTGCAGGTACTGGTTCTGAATTTCCAGGACTCTCTTATTTGCCCCTTCCACCATCTCCTGCTTTACATCGGGAATAACTACGTCGTCCACACCTATTGTTGCGCCGAAGAGGGTAGCAAATTTAAAACCGAGGTCCTTGATGGAATCGAGAATCCTAACTACCACGGAGGGACCGTAGTCTATGTGGGCCCGAGTAATAAGTCGGCGAAGCTCCTTCTCGGCGAGCTGATGGTTTACAAAACCGAGCTCCTCGGGCATCTCTTCGTTAAAAATAACCCTGCCGGCGCTGGACTCTACCCATTCGCCGTCTACCTTGAGCTTTATCCTCGAGTTGTAACTTATCACTTTTGCATCGAGGGCCATGAGGACCTCTTCGAAACTCGCAAAGTATTTTCCCTCTCCCGGGTCTCCGTCCCGCATACGTGTGAGGTAGTTAATGCCCAGAACAATATCCTGGGAAGGAAACACAATAGGCGCTCCGTTTGCAGGGTTGAGCAGATTCGTAGAGCTGAGCATAAGAGTCCAGCACTCTATCTGCGCCGCCTGGGTAAGGGGTACATGAACCGCCATTTGGTCGCCGTCGAAGTCCGCATTGTATGCATGGCAGACGAGAGGGTGCAGTTTTATCGCTTTCCCCTCTACAAGGACAGGCTCGAAGGCCTGTATACCGAGTCTGTGGAGGGTCGGCGCCCTGTTGAGAAGTACGGGATGCTCCTTTACCACCTCATCGAGAACCGAGAAGACCTCCTGAGTCTCCTGTTCGACCAGGGTTTTTGCCTTTTTGATATTGTAGACCACATCCCGTTCTACGAGTTTTTTCATTATAAAGGGTTTAAACAGCTCCAGGGCCATCTTTGTCGGCAGCCCGCACTGGTGGAGCCGCAGCTCCGGTCCCACCACGATAACGGAACGGCCTGAGTAGTCGACCCGCTTTCCGAGGAGGTTCTGACGAAACCGCCCCTGCTTCCCCTTGAGCATATCCGAAAGCGATTTAAGAGGCCTGTTGGAGGCTCCCTTTACAACGCGTTTCTTTTTGCTATTGTCGAAAAGGGCGTCCACCGCCTCCTGGAGCATACGCTTCTCGTTGCGGATAATGATGTCCGGAGCGTTGAGGGACATGAGCCTTTTGAGCCTGTTGTTTCTGTTTATTACCCTGCGGTAGAGATCGTTAAGATCACTCGTTGCAAAGCGTCCTCCGTCGAGCTGTACCATCGGTCTGAGCTCGGGAGGTATAACGGGTATTACATCGAGAATCATCCACTCGGGCCTGTTTCCCGAATCCCGGAAGTTCTCTACAATCTCTATACGTTTGAGCAGTCTTTTATCAGCCTTGGCACCCTTTTCGATCATCCTTCCGCGCAGCTCGGCGGAGAGCAGATCCAGATCTATCCCTTCGAGGAGGGTACGGACGGCCTCCGCGCCTATGCCGGCGGTAAAACTCATACCGTAGCGCTCCTGGGCCTCCATGTACTCCTCTTCTCCAAGAAGATCCATCTTTTTTAGATCCGTATCTCCCGGCTCTATAACGATATATTTTTCGTAGTAGAGAACCGACCTTAGAGATGCGATGGTAAGATCGAGGAGCAGCCCCATTCTGGAGGGAACGGAGCGATAGTACCAGATATGGGAGACCGGCGAGGCAAGCTCAATATGCCCCATCCTTTCGCGGCGAACCTTGAAGTGGGTAACTTCCACCCCGCACCGGTCGCAGATAACCCCTTTATAGCGGATAGACTTGAACTTTCCGCAGTAACACTCATACTCCTTGGTTGTACCGAAGATGCGCTCGCAGAAGAGACCGTCTTTTTCCGGCCGGAGAGTCCTGTAGTTTATCGTCTCCGGTTTCTTTACCTCACCATAGGACCACGAACGAATCTGTTCGGGGGAGGCGAGTTTTATCATTATGTTATCAAAATCTTGAATATCTCTCATACGGTCCACTCCTTAGAACTGGCTCCCTTTACGATTGATCAACTCCTCGTCCCTCTCGGTAAGGGGTATCTGCTTGCCCTTCGAATCGTATATCGTTACGTCGAGGGCGAGGCCGCGAAGCTCTTGAACGAGCACGTTAAAAGACTCGGGAACCCCGGCACTCGTAGCGGGTTCTCCCTTAACTATACTCTCATAAATCTTCGAACGACCGTTCATATCGTCCGATTTGATGGTCAGCAGCTCCTGCAAAGTATTTGCCGCACCGTACGCTTCGAGAGCCCACACTTCCATCTCTCCGAGCCGCTGGCCTCCGAACTGAGCCTTACCGCCGAGGGGCTGCTGAGTTACCAGGGAGTATGGCCCTGTTGATCTCGCGTGCATCTTGTCGTCGACAAGATGGTGCAGCTTGATTATATACATATAGCCGACAAAAACCGGGTACACAAACTTGTCTCCCGTTCTGCCGTCGTAGAGATTTGTCTTTGAATTTACCGGAAGCCCTGCTTCCCTGAGTTTCTCTTCTATCATCTCCGTGGTGGCGGACTGAAAGATGGGCGTATCGTACCACTCGCCAAGACTCTTGGCCGCCCAACCCAGCTGTGTTTCGAGAAGCTGTCCCAGGTTCATACGGGAAGGAACGCCCAGTGGATTGAGGCAGAGTTCCAGAGGAGTACCATCGTCCATATACGGCATGTCCTCCTCCGGCAGCACCCGGGCTATAACGCCCTTGTTGCCGTGGCGCCCGGCCATTTTGTCTCCCTCCCGAAGTTTGCGCTTGGTGGCCACGATTACCTTTACCACCTCGTCTACACCAGGGGATAGATCGTCTCCTTCGGAGCGCTTTAATCGCTGTATATCGATAACCGTCCCCTCGGTTCCATGGGGAACCCTAAGAGAGCTGTCTTTTACCTCTTTAGCCTTCTCTCCGAAGATAGAGTTGAGAAGCTTGAACTCCGGGGTGGTTTCCGTTTCCGACTTGGGGGTTACCTTTCCCACCAGAATGTAACCGGATTTTACCTTCGCCCCGATATGAATAATCCCCTCTTCGTCGAGCTGCTCGAGGGCCTTCTCGCTTACGTTGGGAATATCGCGGGTAAGTTTTTCCGGTCCGAGCTTGGTCTCTCTAATGTCGAGGCTGAACTCTTTTATGTGAACCGAAGTGTAGCGCTCCTCTTTTACAATTTTTTCGGAAATGAGCAGAGCATCTTCGTAGTTATAGCCGTTCCACGGCACAAAGCCGACGAGCACGTTGTTGCCGAGGGCGAGTTCTCCCTTATCTGTAGCCGGACCGTCGGCAAGAACCTGGCCGGCGTCCACGTGCTGATGTGCGGAAACTATTGGGGCATGGTTAAAACAGGTGTCCTGGTTGGTTCGCTGGTATTTGATAAGATTGTAGGTATCTCTCTCTTCCTTATCTTCCGCTTCGTCGGGAATAATAACGATCTTGAGACTCGACACATACTCTACCGTTCCAGCACGCCGCGCTTTCAGGAGCACACCGGAATCGTAGGCGGTTTTTCTCTCCATCCCGGTACCGACGACGGGTGCTTCGGGAAACATGAGCGGTACAGACTGTCTCTGCATATTCGAACCCATGAGCGCACGGTTTGCGTCGTCATGCTCGAGAAACGGAATAAGAGAGGTTGAAACGGAGACCACCTGCTTGGGAGATACATCCATATAACCGATATCTTTGGGAGGTTTTGTCGTATAGTCCCCCGCCTTTCGTACAGATACCATATCTCCCTCGAACTCGCCGTCCTTGCTTATGGCGGCGTTCGCCTGGGCTATATAGTGCCTCTCCTCGTCCATTGCAGAGAGATACTCTATCTCTTCTGTAACACGCCCCTCTTTTACTTTTCTGTAGGGCGATTCGAGGAATCCGTACTCGTTTACCTGAGTATAATTTGCCAGAGAGACAATAAGGCCGATATTTGGCCCTTCCGGCGTCTCTATGGGACACATTCGCCCGTAATGGGTGTAGTGCACGTCTCGCACCTCGAAACCGGCTCTTTCACGGGAAAGTCCGCCGGGTCCCAGAGCGTTCAAGCGCCTCTTGTGTGTAAGCTCCGCCAGAGGATTTACCTGGTCCATAAACTGAGACAGCTGACTGGAGCCGTAAAACTCTTTTATGGCCGCGACGATGGGTTTTATGGAGATGAGGTCTTGGGGTTTTACCGTATCGGTCTCTTTGAGACTCATCCGCTCTTTTGCGATCCGCTCCATTCTGGTAAAAGCCGTCTTCATCTGGTTTGCAAGCAGCTCTCCGACCGACCGGATTCTTCTGTTCCCGAGATGGTCTATATCGTCTACATTTGCCTCGCCGATGTACACCTGAATGAGATACCGCATGGTATTGTGGATATCTTCCCTGCTGAGTACCTGGCTGTTGTCGGTGGGATCGTAATCGAATTTCTTTATCAGCTTATACCGGCCGACCCTTCCCAAATCGTATCTTCGGGGGGTAAAAAACATAGAATGCAGGTCTTTTTCCGCGCTTTCCAGAGTAATAGGCTCTCCGGGCATAAGTACGGAGTAGACGGCCACGAGGGCGTCTTCTTTTGTAGGTTCGTCTATGTCTATATCGTCCCGGGTGTATTTGACCTCTTCCTGCTCAAAACAGTTGAGTATTATTTGGGAATGAAGAGATTCGGGATGGTTAAAATCGATAACTTCTATCTCTTCGACACCGGAGTGGAGCAATTCGTCCACATCGTGGGGATGCAGTTTCTCCCCTGCCCGGTACAGTTTTTTCTCCTCTCCTTCGCGGTCTACATAAATCGCTTTAGAGAGGACCTGACTTACCACATCTTCCTTTTTCTCCGGATCTTCCTTTACTTCTATTTTACGGCTTTTGTAAAACGCCTCTATTATCTGCTCTCTTGTCTCGAAGCCGAGGGCTCTTAGAAAAAGGGTGCCCAGGATCCTTTTCTTCCTGTCTATTTTAGCGAAGATGAGCTCTTTTTTCTGATCTATTTCGAATTCGAGCCAGGAGCCGCGGTAAGGTATGATGCGCGATGAGTATACACCCTTCTCATGGGAAAAAATAACCCCGGGAGAGCGGTGTATCTGACTGACAACGACCCGTTCGGCACCATTTATTATAAAAGTCCCCCTCTCTGTCATAAGAGGGATATCTCCTACATAAATATCCTTCTGGCGAATTTCTCCGGTTTCCTGAAAAATAAGGTTGATCCTCGCCTTTACGGGTACCGCGTAGGTTAAGCCCTTTAATTTACACTGTTCCTCGTCGAATTTAATGCTCTCTTCGTCCAGGGTGTAGTGGGTATATTCCAACAGCATATCCCCATTCGGGCTTTCTATAGGGAAGATGCTCTGGAACACCTCTTCCAGCCCCTGATGTACGAGAGGTTCTCCTCTCATAAGCCGGTTCCGTTGCAAAAACCGCTCGTATGAGTTAAGCTGTATGTCTACTAAATTGGGAAGCTCCACTACTTCGTGGAACTCTTCTCCAATATACGTTCTTTTTCGCATGGCCGTACTATCCGTACGCATCACCACCCCCTGGTTAAAAACCCTGCTCTAGGCAGGTATATATCTATCAAGAAAATAGCCTTGGTCGGCTATTTTCGTCGTTTCGATTGCCGCGATGGGGCAAACAAAACCTGTATACAATTGAGACACAACAGGCCACCGGGCGCACGTTGCCCCGGCGGCTTGTATGGGAAATTGTGTTCGTACTCCTGTTACACCGGCTGTGCTATTTAACTTCAACAACTGCGCCGGCTGCCTCGAGTTTCTCTTTCATCTCTCCCGCTTCTTCTTTGGAGACTCCCTCTTTAAGAGCCTTGTCTCCAGCTTCTACAATCTCTTTTGCCTCTTTGAGACCGAGCCCTGTAATAGCGCGAACCTCTTTAATTACGGGAATCTTCTTACCGTCGGCAATACTCTTGAGGATTACATCAAACTCGCTCTGTTCTTCTTCCTCTTCAGCCTCTCCGCCTGCTGCAGGTGCTGCCGCGGCAGCTACAGGAGCAGCGGCGCTTACGCCGAATTTTTCTTCCATCATCGTTACAAGTTCGGATACCTCGAGTACCGACATCCCGGAAATTGCCTCTAGAATTTCTTCTTTTGTTGGTGCAGCCATATTATCTTCTCCTTTGTGTGTGCGCCGGCGATAGCATGCTACCCTTTATATACGAAGACTAACGCCGATCGAATTATTGTAATCCCAATCTCGTCACACCATAGCGTGTCGTGCCATAGTGTGTCGGGGGCTACATTCCATTATTTACTATCCGCAACAGCCTTAAGTGTTCTCACCAGCTTGCTCGGAACTCCGCTGAGGGCAAAGGCCAGGTGCTGTACGGGCGCGTTCATCGTACCCATGAGTTTTGCAATAAGCTCGTCTCGCGTGGGGAGTTTGCTGTACGCCTCCATCTGCGAGGCATCGAAGACCTGCCCCTCGATAATTCCGCCCTTAATTTGAACGGGGTTATCCTTGCTAAAATCTACAAGCACCTTTGCAAGTGCTCCAGACTCCTCCTCGGCCAACGCTACAGCGGTAGGGCCCACAAGAATATCGTCCACCTGGGGCTTGTCGAGATTTTTCAGGGCTATTTTTGCATACCTGTTCTTTACCACCCGGTATGTTCCCTTCTCCTCTCTTAACCTGGTTCGAAGTTCGGTAATCTGGGAGACCGACAACCCGCGGTAATCGGTAAAAATATAATCTTTGCTGTTTTCAAAGAGGTTCTGAATATTTTCTACATACCCCTCTTTTTCTTTTGTCACTCTTGTCTGGTAATCACTCATATTATTCGCTCCTTCTCCGCTCTCTACGCCTGGGCTACAAGTGTACGATGTTCTATCTTTACACCGGGCCCCATTGTCGAAGCGACATATACCGATTTAAGAAACTCGCCCTTTGAATCGGCTGTTCTCTTTTTGTCGATCTCCGAGAGGACGGTACGGATATTCTCCGTTACCTGGGCGGTATCCATGGAAACCTTGCCCACGGAAAAGTGAACCACCCCGGTTTTATCCGATCGATACTCCACTCGCCCCTTCTTGAGCTCGTCCAATGCCTCTTTGAGATCGAAGGTAACGGTCTGTGTCTTGGGGTTGGGCATAAGACCTCGCCTGCCTAGAATAGGCCCGAGCTTTCCCACGTCTTTCATCATGTCGGGTGTAGCCACGGCCACATCAAAATCGAGCCATCCCCCCTGAATTTTTTCTACCAGATCCGCGTCTCCCACGTATGCAGCGCCGGCTTCCCGAGCTTCCTCCGCCTTCTCTCCCTTTGCAAAAACCAGCACCCGTTTCTCGGCCTTAAACTGGTTAGGCAGCACCAGAGTGTCTCTTACCGACTGCCCCTTCTTGAGATTGAGCTTTACAGAGAGCTCCAGCGTTTCGTCGAATCCTGCAAAGGAGAGCCCTTTTACAGTATCAACTGCCTCTTCGAGCTCGTGCCTTTTGGTCCTATCCACCTTGCTTTTTGCGTCGATGTATTTTTTACCGTGTCTCATCAGGACTTCTCCACTTCTACGCCCATACTGCGGGCAGTTCCCGCCACGATCTTTATTGCCTTGTCTATATCGAAGGCATTGAGATCCGGCATCTTGGTCTCTGCAATTTCCTGCAGCTGAGATTTAGTGATTTTTCCCACCTTAACCTTATGAGGCTCCGCCGAACCGCTTTCGAGATTGAGGGCCTTTTTGATGAGAACCGCCGCGGGAGGAGTTTTCGTAATAAAGGAAAACGTCCTGTCCTGGTACACCGTTATCTCCACCGGCACCGTAAGCCCGGCTTCGATATCCTTTGTTCTGTCGTTGAACTGCTGCACAAACTGGGGAGCGCTTACCCCATGGGGCCCTAGAGCCGGACCCACGGGAGGGGCGGGTGTGGCCTTTTGAGCCGGCACCTGCAGCTTGATTACCGTAGTAATTTTTTTCTTTGCCATACTATATCTCCGTATGTGGTAATATCGTCCACCCGTCGCCGAGACTCACCTCACAAGAAACCCGGCTCGTGAACTCCCATCTACGTATGCCCTCTACGAGGACCGCATATGCATTTTATCCCCTCGACTTTACACTTTCCAGGCTTTACACTTTCTCGACCTGCAGAAAATCTACTTCCACCGGTGTGGACCTGCCGAAAATACCAACGGAAACCCGAAGTTTTCCCTTTTCCAGGTTGACCTCTTCTATAGTTCCCGTAAAAGTCTCGAAGGGACCCTCTACAATCCTTACAAGCTCGCCCTGAGCGAAGGACTGTTTGGGCTTCATTATCTTATCCGTTTTTATTTCTCCGGCCTTTTGCAGTATCTCCCGCGCTTCGTCGGCAGATATGGGCTGAGGTTTGTTTCCGCTCGTTGTGCCGAGAAATCCGGTAACTCCCTGTATCTTTTTAATACGGGCTGTTATTGCCTTCCAGCCGAAATCGGGCAGGTCCATCTCCATCAAGATGTACCCTGGAAGAAATTTCTTTGTAGTAACCCGCTTTTTTCCGTCCTTAACCTCTGCAACCTCTTCCGAAGGGACTTTTATATCGAAGATTACATCGCTGAAGGGCTGCTCCTCCATAAGCTTACGAATAAACTTCTCTACCTTGTTTTCGTAGCCGGAATAGGTATGAAGGACGTACCATCCTTTTGCCATTTTTATCCTCTTCTTTTCTTTTACACACACCCGGAGACGATTACCGCTAAAAGCGCTAAGAGCACGGTGTAAAAGCATATACCCTGTAGCCTGCGCATGCGGCGTATACAGCGGGGAGCACCTTCTAATAGGAAGATAGCCGCACCCGACCATCTTCGCCGTCTAAGTTGCCGCGAAGGGACACAGGAAAACTAGAAAATAAAATCGATCCCCTTGAGGAGAATGAAATCGACTACTCCGAGCACCAGTGCAAACATAATTACCGAAATAATTACCACCTTTGTCGACGAGGCTACAGACTCGCGGCTAGGCCACACTACTCGTTTGAGCTCTGCATAACTGTCTTTAACAAACTGAATAATTCTCCTCATTGTTACTCCCTATTCATAAAGAAAAAAGCAGGCCAGGTAGGATTCGAACCTACAACATTCGGTTTTGGAGACCGACGCTCTAGCCGTTGGAGCTACTGGCCTGTGAATAATTTATTTTACCTTCGTCTCTTTATGAAGCGTGTGCTTGCGATCAAACCGACAGTACTTCTTGAGCTCCAGCTTACCCTGCATATTACGGCGGTTCTTCCATGTTGTATAGTTTCGCCGCCCGCAATCCTCGCACTTTAGCGCAATTTTTTCTACTGCGCCCTTTTTCTTACTTGCCATGGAAATACATCTCCTATCCTCTCGTGCACGGACAACATCCGCGACCTTACCTGTTTGTAATAATTACCCTGTCCGTGACCTGTAAGGCTATACAAAACAATCCATTGTGTCAAGAAGGCAAAAAAAGAGCCCTCGATCGGACTTGAACCGATGACCCCCTCCTTACCATGGAGGTGCTCTACCGACTGAGCTACAAGGGCGTTCAAAATTAACCTGTGGACAGTACCAAAGCTGCCGTTTTTTGTCAATACCGCCCAGGCTTGCTTTTTTCCCGGGTGTTTTCTATTATTCAGCA